>DASRLH010000165.1:0-9249 GCA_035648595.1 Tepidisphaeraceae bacterium | reverse complement strand
CCCTGAACGTAGAGCGGGACGTACGTATCCAGGCTCAAAAATCCCACGCCCAGCAAACAGCTTCCCACCAGTGACGGCCCGATCGCACGTTTCATCATCAGCGCGGGAGGCAGGATCGGATTGGCCGCCGACAGCTCATTGCGGATGAAAAACGCGGTGGCAAATATTGCGATGATCGCAAGAGCGATGGTTACGCGCCACGACCAGCCATCGGGCCCCAGCCCCGATACCAGCGCCAGCAGCGCGGTGCAGGCCGCCGCCAGCGAAAGCACGCCGGGCAAATCCAGATCGGTTGAGTGCGGCTTCTCGCGGTCGTGGTACTTCCAGATCAACACCGCCAGCCCCAGCGCCCCGAACGGCAGATTGACAAAAAACACCGACCGCCAGCCCAGCGTTTTGACGAGAAAAGCCCCCAGCGCCGGGCCCGCCAGCGAAGCCGTTCCCCAGACCGCGCTGAAGAATCCCTGAACTTTTGGCCGCTCCTGAATGGTGAAAATATCGCCGGCGATCGTCAGCACGACCGGCATGATCCCACCGGCTCCCAACCCCTGAAGCCCGCGGAAAACGATGAGCTGCACCATGCTGTGCGCCAGCGCCGCCAGCACCGACGCCGCGCAGAAAATAATGATGGCGACGACAATCACCCGCTTGCGTCCCAGCGCATCGGAGAGCCGTCCGTACAACGGCATGCTGACGGTGCAGGCCAGCAGATAAATCGACGCTACCCAGGAGTAATGCTCCAGCCCGCGCAGGTCGCCGATGATGGTGGGCATGGCGGTGCTGGTGACGGTCTGCTCCATCGACGCCAGCACCATGACCATCATTAAAGCCGCCACCACGTAGCGGCGTTCGTATGCGGGGGCGGCGAGGGCGGGGCGCAGTTGGGGCGCGGCAATCGCGTCCGCCGATTCGACGGATGGCTCGGCAATGGAAATGACAGAGGCCGTGCCAGCCAGCGGCGCGGCCTCGTGATCGGCTTTCATCCGGGCTCCAACTTCGCGTTCATCGTCCGCCGATTTCGCTCACGGGCGGGGAGTGTGAACAGTAGGCGCGTTGGCGGGGAGTTTACAACTGGCCGTCCGCGCGGGGCGCAAGACTTATTCAGGCGTGCGCGAATTTCCGGGCATGCGTAACCGTGGACGTCCATAGGGTTTGGTGGGGCAGACATTCCTGTCTGCCCGAATCCGCGAGTGCGGGGCATTCCTGCCCCGCCGAGCGGATTCGAATCGGTTCGGGAGGACAAGAATGTCCTCCACTCACCGATTCGCCGGCAGACAGGAATGTCTGCCCCACCGTCCGCGAATGCCCCTCCCGGAAAATTGGGCACGGCCGCACGCCCGCCCCTCCCGGAACTTGTGCATGCGCTCGCATTCGCCTGCAAAACAGATAACGTATCATCCAACTTATGCCGACGCTGAATTTTAAGGGAAAAGCGGTCATCGAGACGTATCACCACACGGTGCCGCATCATCGGCTGGAGTTTGACGCGAAGCTCTCGCTGCTGCCCAAGGGCCCAAAGCCGTCGCTCGAGGGCAACCTGATCATCGAAGGGGATAATCTGCTGGCCCTCAAGGCCCTGCTTCCCACCCACGCCGGCAAGATTACGTGCGTCTACATCGATCCGCCGTACAACACCGGCAACGAGGGCTGGGTCTACAACGACAACCTCACGCAGCCCCAATTCAAGGAATGGATCGGCAAAACCGTCGGCAAGGAAGGGGAGGACCTCCCCCGGCATGACAAGTGGTGCTGCATGATGTGGCCGAGACTGGAGGTATTGAAGACATTATTGCACGAAGACGAGGGGATGATATTCGTTTCGATTGACGACAACGAGATCGCGCATCTTCGAACGATGATGGACCAAATTTTCGGCGGTGAGAATTGGCTCGCGACGCTTTGCCGAAGGGCAATGCACACGGTGCGCAATAGCAGCCGCGACTTCAATCTCAATGCTGATTTCGTGTTGGCATATTCCCGCAACAAACAGTGGTTGGGAGCGAAAAAAGAGCGGTATGTGCGACAACCCGCCGACAAGAGCGGCGACTATCCATTTGATGACAACGACGGGAAGGGATCGTACAAACTCGATCCGCTGAACGCGCGCAATTATTACGAGCCGTATGCCTACACGTTTAAGAATGGCACTGAATGGGAAGCGCCAGCCGGAAGCTATCCGAGGTATGCGCCAGAGACGCTGAGGGAAATGGACGAAGAGGGCGAAATTGATTTTCGGCGCGACGAGCCGCAGGCACGCCGTTACTTGAAAGATGTCCAGGAAGGCCGCCCGCCCGACGCGTTCCTCGACCCGGCGCTTGTTGGATACAACAGTTATGGCACGACGCTTTTGCGACGGATGTTGGGCGGAGGCGTGTTTGCTCAGCCCAAGCCCGTTGAACTCATCTCTCATTTGCTGACGCTGGTCCGCGACAAGGACGCGGTTGTGCTGGATTCGTTCGCCGGCAGCGGGACGACCGCCCACGCGACTCTCAAGCAAAACGCAATCGATGGGGGCCATCGGAAATTCGTGCTTATTCAACAGCCGTGGGAGACGCTCGAACAGCGCGGCGAGAAGATCAACATCTGCGAGGACGTCACCCGGAAGCGCGTTGTGCGGGCGATAACTGGATACGCGTATCAGGAACGGAAAAAGCAAAAGGTGGAAGTCGCGGGATTGGGGGGCTCCTTTACATATTCAAGGGTCGGCGACCCCCTCTTCGGCGAATACCGCGACCTTGGCGAGAAGCTCCCGGCTTACGAGGAGATCGCCAAGTACGTTTTCTACACCGAGACCAGCCGCGAGTGGGATCCGAAGAAGGCCGATGCGGAAACGGGCTTCATTGGTTCCACGCCAGCCGGCGGCGGAACGAGTTATTACCTTTTCTACACGCCAAACAACACGGAAGATTGCGAGATGAGTACCGTGACGCTCAAGACGCTTCTCAAGAAGGACAAGAACCGCGCTTGGGTCATCTACTGCGAGAAAATCTGGCTGCACGAAGAGGATCTGCGCAAGTTCGAGAACGAGAACGGCAAACGCGTGAGGCCGATGCTGGTGCCGTTTAATTTAAAATAGGGTTCGGCGGCGGAAGGCATGGAATACGAGATATACCAATGCTTACGAAAAAGTACGAGGTGCTTGTCCGCAACGGCAAGGAGCGGTTTGTTATGATTCCCGAGCGGGACTTCGTCAAGATGCAAGAGCGCCTACGCGACGATGCCGACTTCCGAACCATTGAGGCGTCCAAGAGGCGCAACGCTGGGCGTCCGCTCATTTCCCATGAACAAGTGCTGCGGGAATTTGGGGTCACGCCCGGCCGTAAGAAGCGCAGGACTTGAAGGCGGCCGCAACAACAACCGCGCGGTCGAGGATACGACAATGAAGCGAGGCTCCAGACAATTCGACGACTTCTCGCGGCATGAAGTGTACGACCGCGCATCTGTCGTACTCGAGCTGTTTGAGAGTTCGGTAGCCGACCATCCCGTTGTCACGAGTGACAAAAGTCTATCCGCCGAGGCGGAGAAGGTGACAGACGCAATTTACAGGTTCTACAGGAAGGCGGCGGCAAAGCTACTGCCGGAGGATGTGGGATTATCCCGCATTCTCCGTAAAGCAAAGAAGACCGATGCCGGCGAACCGAATATCCCATTCGCGGAAGTAAAGCGGCGGATGGCCGCTCATCGTCGCACCAAATCACACGATAAAACATGACGCATATCTTGCGAAAGCCGCCGTTGCTGACCGCGCGCGAATGAGGAAAATGGATCTGAAGCGATTCCAACGGCGGGTGGTGGACGAGGTGGAGAAGTATCTCCAGCTTCTGGCGGGCTATCGCGCCGCCGGCAATGCACGCTACGCCAGCCGGGCGGCGTGGGAGGATCTGCGCCTTGGGCGCTACAACGACCGCAAGAATGGGCTGGGCGAGGACCTCCCAACCTTCTGCATCAAAGTGCCCACCGGCGGCGGCAAGACTCTCTTGGCGACGCAGATCCTCGGTTCGACCTACCGTACGATCCTCAAAGACCGCAACGGCGCCGGACTTGTATTATGGGTCGTCCCCTCAAGCCAGATTTACCGCGACACCCTCAAACGCCTGCGCGACCGGGGCGACATGTATCGGCTGATGCTCGAACACGCACTTTCGCGGCGGATCGAGGTGTGGGAGAAACATGAGATTTCCCGCCTGTCGCCGGCGAAACTGCGCGATTGCCTCAATATCCTGGTCGTGCAGCTCGCCAGCACCAACCGCGAAACCAAGGAGGATTTGAAGTTTTTTCACGACAGCGGCGGGAGCATCGTCGATCATTTTCCCCCGGAAACCGACTACGAGGCACATCGCAAGCTCAAGGAGCGGATCACGAACCTGGACATGTTGGTGGAAGACGCCGGACGCGGGCAATATCTGGCCAAGACCTCGGTGGGGAATCTGGTGAAAATCTGCAAGCCGGTCGTCATTCTCGATGAGGGGCACAAGGCCACCAGCACGCGGGCGCGGCAGACAATCGAGGACTTCAACGCCTGCCTGGTGGTGGAATTGTCGGCCACGCCCAAGACCACCAAAAACGCCAGCGGCGCGGAGTTTCGGCCCAACATTATCTGCAAGGTCGGCGGCAGGGAGTTGCTCGATGAGGAGATGATCAAGCTCCCGCTGAACATCGCCACATCGGGCCAGAAGGACTGGAAGGACGTGCTGACGCAGGCGCGCGACCGGCGCGAACTACTTGCGGAAAAAGCGGATGAACATGCGCGGAAGCTGGGCCCGACCCGGCTGATTCGGCCGATGGTGCTGATCCAGGTCGAACGCACCGGAAAGGACCAACGCGAGGCGGGGTTCATTCACTCCCAGGACGTCAAGGAATATCTGACGCAGACGCTGGGGATTTCCGAGACGGCGGTGAAGATCAAGACCGCCGACCTTGATGAGCTCAGCGATGTCGATAACCTGATGGACCCGCTTTGTCCGGTGCAGTGGATCATCACCAAGGCCGCGCTGCAGGAGGGGTGGGATTGCCCCTTCGCGTACATTCTTGTATCGCTCAACAATACCGGCAGCACGACGGGGATGACGCAACTGGTGGGCCGAATTTTGCGCCAGCCATATCAGGAACGGGTGCCGCAAGAGCTTAACGAATTGAATGAAAGTTACGTTTACTGCCTGCACCTGCGTGCCGGCCAATTAACCGAGGCAGTGAAAAAGGCGCTGGAGGAAGAAGGTCTTGAGGACGCGGCGGGACTGGTGTTCGACGCGACCGACAAAACCGCAAGGCCTTTGGAGCGGACCGCGCGCATGCGCAAGGAGTTCAAGGACCTGTATCGCAAGCCGCACAAGGGCAAGGTGTATCTGCCGCGTTTTTGCGTGAAGAGTGCGGGAGAATACGAAGCCCTCGACTATTTCCGCCATCTGCTGTCGGCGGTGGATGTCGATCGCTTTGCGTACGGGCAAATCGATTGGCCGATGGCGCAGGCCATGGCGGAGGCGAAGGATCGCTTCTACCGAATCATCCTGGGCGCGGATCTATTGCGCGAGGAAGAATCGGAGGCGGCCCACATTGAGGGTGACGCGGCAACACAGGCGTGGATCGCCGCAAGCCTGCCGTTTGATTATTTCAGCCATAAGCAGCTTCGCCGGATCGTAAGGCGGGTTTGCGAAAAGCTTGTCGCCTCTGAGTTGATACTGAAGGATCGGCTTTCATTGGTGAAATTCGTGGTGCGCGATCATATTCAGCGGTGGGTGCAGGAAAAAGTGGACGAGCAGACGCAAGAGGCGTTCAAGAGCCTTTTCGATGCCGGCGATATGGTCTTCTACCTGGAGTGCGCGGAATGCCGCTTTGAAATCCCGCCTGAAAGGAGTATCCGCGCCGGTAAGCCGCTCACGCACGACAACGGCGATCCGACCGAAAAATCCCTGTTCGACTTTGTCGCCGACGAGCAGCACAATTCGTATGAACGGGCGGTCGCGCTATGCCTCGACCGTGAGGAAAATATTCTCTGGTGGTATCGAAACATCGTCGGCGTCAATAGCTTCGCGATTCAAGGTTACCGTCGGCATCGGCTCAACCCGGACTTCGTGGCGCAAGGTAAGCCAGACGCGGGCCCGCGCCATCTGGTCTGGGTCGTCGAGAGCAAGGGAAAACATCTCAAAGGGAACGAAGACACTGAATATAAGCGCGACGTTGCCCGCCTGTTCGGCGATGTGGGTAGGCAGGTTTCGTGGCAGCAGTTAGGCAACGACTTCAAGGATCATCAGTTTTGCTTCCGCGTATTGGACGAAGCCCAGGAGGCGGGCCGCGATTGGAAAGACGAATTACAGAAAATGATTCGCGGGGACGCGGTGTGTTGAGAGGATCATTGTAACCACGCGGTGTCTTTGGAAACATAACAACATCGAGATGGAAAAGTTCGTTCCTCTACTATAAGGGCGAAAACTTAACATTTTTCATTGGAACTCGTGTGAAGACAGAGGCTTATAGCTGCCCACCCCCCCCATGCGATTTTCGGCGCATTCCCGGGTTCTGCCTGGATTCGATGACGTGTGGGAGCGCCAAACAGCCTGCCTCACGCGGGCGACGCCGGGGCAATCGGCGGATAGGTGATCGTCGTCCCCTCCACCTTCGCAAATGACGTAAGCTTGTGGGCCGCGACTTTTTTGGCATCGAAGATATCCAGCACCTGCCAGCCGCGCACGATCAGGGCATCGGAAATGAGCGAGCGATGGCAACGCCAGGGGACGGCCTCGGCGCACATGGTGGCGGTGGGCACGGCACGGGCGGATTCCATCAGCCGATCCAGCGCTTGGAGAAACGCCGGCGTTTGAAGGTAATCCGCATAGCCGCGGAAACTCTCGTTGCGCCAGCCGGTGTTGGGCGAATTCTTCATCGGCCGCCGGCGGCCGCCCAGTCCCTTGAACGGCAGATACGCGATGCCCGCGCGCGGCAATTCATCGGCCAAAAACGTGTCCGCGAATTGTGGATACCTCCGGGATTTTGGGATGAGCCGAACGTCCGCGATGGCGCGAACGCCGTGTGCATGAAGAATGGCGATGAAGTCGTCGAACGCGCGGGTGGAGTGGCCGATGGTGTGGATGGTGGCCGTGGGCTTGGGGTTGGGAAACAGCGTCGGGGAATCAAGCATTCGGAAATCGTACAGCGCCGGGGCGCACGCCGGAATTCACAAATCAGGCTCGTTGGCTATCGGACTCTCGCATCGGTCCCTTCATCCCGCGCCAGATGCCCGACGGATTTTGGAGGCATGGCTCGGGCGTCCGAACGCGCCGGCGCGAAAGCCGCGGAAATGAACTGCCCGACCAATGGCTCGATGAACCCATTGCCATCTTAGACTGATATGATTGGCGTTCCGCATTCCGGACATGTGCCGCTGACGTTGCCGCGAAGGGAATAGCCGCATTGCCCGCAGAGATTCATTGCCCGGCGTTTTTCTTCGCGTTCAATTTTCCTACGACACCACGTTCCCCAAATGATTCCCGCGACGGCTCCCGCACAGATCAGTCCGCCACAGATCAAGAGCGGCAGTTGCCAGTAGAACCACATTCCCTCCATCCTATCCCGCCAAGCGCCTTCGTTCAGGATTTTCCGCTCATCGTGCTACAATTGGCGGGGTGCTGACCTGTCGAAAGCGACGACGTGGAGCAGGCATATGAAAGACCGGCTTAATTCCGCCGAATGTTCCACGTATCTTCGGGCGCTGGCCGAGCCGGAGCGATTGAGGATCGTGCAGTGCCTGGCGGGCGGGCCGATGCCAGTGGGCGATATCTGCCGGCAGATGGAGTCGGCGATGCCCAACGTCTCACATCACCTCAAGCAACTGCGGATCGCGGGGTTGGTGTTAAGCCGCAAGAAGGGGCGATTTGTGATTTACGAACTGACCCCGGCAGTTCATCATCGCGGGCCGCAATCCGCGCTGAATGTGTTGGAATTCGGGTGCTGTCGAATCGAGCTGGGGCGAAAATAGGCGGCGGGCTGCGCCCACGAATTCCGAAATCCGAAACTCGAAATCCGAAACAAGATCAAAAAGGCGAACGCCCCAAATCGCATAATGCCGGATAGTCGGCATGGGCGCGCGTTTCAGAGTTTTCTTCTTTCTTCCTTTGGATTTGTTTCGGATTTCGTGCTTCGGATTTCGGATTTTCACCCTCATTCGCGCTCGCGGCGATTTCGTGCAGGCACCGTAATTATCACCCCCCAAATCTTTTCACGATGATCGTGTCGTTTTGCCCGCCGAAGCCGAAGCTGTTGCTCATGGCGACGTTCACCGTTGCTTTGCGGGCTTTGTTGGGAACGTAATCGAGGTCGCACGCGGGGTCGGGGTTGTCAAGGTTGGTGGTGGGCGGCAGCACGTTGTCGCGCAGGGCCAGCACGCAGGTGATCAATTCCACCGCGCCGGCGGCGGCGATGAGGTGGCCCATCATGCTTTTGATGCTGCTGACGGGAACCTGGCCGGCGCGGTCGCCGAAGATGGATTTGATGGCGGAGGTTTCGTTGCCGTCGTTTTCGCGGGTGCCGGTGCCGTGGGCGTTGATGTAGTCGATGTCGGCGGCGGTGAGCCGCGCATCGGCCAGCGCCTCGCGCATGGCGATGATCGCGCCCATGCCGTTGGGATCCTGATCGGTGATTCGGAAGGCGTCGGCGGTGGATCCATAGCCGGCCACTTCGGCCAAGATGTCGGCTCCCCGCGCCTGGGCGTGTTCGAGGGTTTCGAGGATGACCATGCCGGCCCCTTCGCCAAGCACGAAGCCGCCGCGAAGGGCGTCGAAGGGCCGGCTGGCGCGCACGGGATCATTCACCCCAATAGAGGCGGCGAGCTTTTCATCCTCGCAGAGGGCGGTCAGGCGATTGAATCCGGTGACGCCGAACGGATGAATCATGGAATGCGCCCCCCCGCCGATCATGACGTCGGCATCGCCCCGGCGGAGAATCTCGGTGGCTTCGCCGATGGCCTGCGTGCTGGCGGCGCACGCGGTCAGGCAGTTGAGCGCGGGGCCGCGCGCGCCGGTGAGCAAGGCCAGGTGCGAGAGCGGCATGTTGGGCTCCTGCTCGAGCTCGCGCGTGACGTTCATCCGCTCCCAAGCCACCTGCGCCCATTTCACGCAATCCAGTTCGGTTGATCCATCGGCCCAGGAGGCGAGAGCCGCCCCGGTGTAGGCGTTGAAATCGAGGGAGCCTTCGCCGGAACCCAGATAGATGCCGACGCGATCGAGGTCGAGCGGAGTACGGGTTTGGGGTGTGGGGTTT
>DASRLH010000164.1:0-8365 GCA_035648595.1 Tepidisphaeraceae bacterium | reverse complement strand
AGGCCATACGTTTGATCTACCGACAATTGCGAAGATACATACGCCCGCCCCTGATCATCATAACCGGCCAGCGACAACGCCCGCGCCGCCCCCGCATGCACCGTCGGCACGGCGTCCGTCCCCGCCGCCGTCGCGAAGTCGCCCAGCGGGATCATGTCGCCATCATACTGATACACCCGGCTCACCTCTCCAAGATTATCCAATACGCTGTACACAATCGGCCGATGCACGCCGTCGGTCTCGCCGGTCGGATACGGCGTCCCGCTCGACATCCGCACGCCGTCCTTGCTGGCGACCTCCCGGTCGCGGCCATCATACAGGTTCTGCGTCACCCGGTCATCCGCGGAATTGTTGTCCGGGTGCTGGATGGTGAACGTCAGGTTGGAATCGCCTATCCCAGAGGTCGTGCCGGTGCTGTCGTAATAATTGTCCTGAATATCCAGCAGATTCGCCGACCCCTGATTGGTCGGCGACCATTCTCCGGTTACGCCGGTCGTGTCATCGGTGCCGGTCCATTGGCTCACCTGGCGATTGAGGTTGTCGGAGACCATGCGCATGATCGTGCCGGTCGGAAGTTTTACCGGCGTTGCTGGCGCGTTTCGTTCTTGTAGCCCAAGCCGCTAAGGCCCCATTTGCTTCACCAAATTGAAACAATGATGGATGTCACCTATCCGCTTCCGTCTTGTCAGATTCTTGCAAAAGCGCACCTGTCCCGTTTTTCGCGTCCGTACGCGGTGGCGTCGTCGCCGGTCGCGGCGGCGTTGACGTGATATAACTCGCTGGCTGCCGGATGCACCAGGTTGTTCATGTACAGGACATTGCTGTCGCGGTCGAAGCCGTATTGGAACCGATCCACGGCGCCGCCGCCGGTGCCGGTGTTGAGCCAGAACTGGTCATCGACTCTCGCGAAGCGATCCAGGCCGACGTAACGGCCATCGCCGCCGTCGTCGCCGCGGTCCGCAGGTCGGTTTCTGACGGAACCGGGCCGAGGCCACGAGGAAGGTCGACGACGGGTGGCTGATTGCATCATCATTTCCGACAGGCGTTTAAGCGATTGGTGGCTGACACGTTTTCCGTTTCCCGTGTCGTCCGTGCCGGTCCATTAGCTGACCGAGCGATTGAGGTTGTCGGAGACCATCCGCGTGATCGTGCCCGTCGGAAGCCGCACCGGTTTCGCTCACGCATCCCGTTCCGGTAGTTCAACGCCGCCCCGCGCCTTATTTGCGTCCAAAAATGAAGGCACTGATTTACGTCACCCTAGACGCGCCTCGTATTTTCAGCGTCCGCGACGTCAGAAGAGCCCCAGTTTTCGGAATCTGCGTTTGTCCCAGCCACGGCGCAATATAAACAACATCAGCCAAAATAAAACCAACGCAAAATCGAGCACCCAGATAGGCAGATCAAGGTCGCATTGGGCGACAGATACTTCCGCCGGATTGGTGCGGGGAAACGCCGGCACCCGATAGTTTTGACATGTAAATTGTACCCACCGAAAGGGTGTGTGCGCAGCCTTCCACGCAATAAGACCCGGATCATATGGGTAACCGAATCCCGAGCTAAATCGGGCATAGGTTGAATCGAGCCCCAAGCCAGGGTCGGCGGTACGGCGTGGGAAAAAATGGGGATAAGTACATATACGGGCGGACTCCATCAACGATAATCGCGGCGGCAAGCCCGAAGCTGCCCGTGACAGGCCGTGAAATCTTCGCGGGTTTCAATCGCGGTGAGCGTGTTTTTGACTGTAAGCCATAGTCCAAGAGAAAACAAGAGAAAACCTGGCACGCGCCAAGGCAACGCATGAGCGCCGCCGCCCGCCCCCTGGGTTGGCCAGGGGCGCAGTATGAGGGGGCCGGCGTTGGACTTCCCATTGCCGCGAAATGGGAAGTCAACGGGAAGCCGTCTCGCGGCGGCTAATTCGCGGCGAGCAAGTCACCCTCCCGCTTGCGGCGTGGCGGGGGCACGGGTACAGTCGCGCCGGGAATTTGGCGTGGGTTTGATGGGCCGACATTTCGGGAGCAACTGATGCGTCTGAGCATTGTGATGGGATTGTCGCTGGCGCTGTTGGCCGGGGCGTGCGGGTGCAAGAAGCAGGGCGGCTCATCGTCTTCCAGCGGGGATATCCTGATCGGCGAATACGCTTCCCTCACCGGCGACACCGCCACCTTCGGCGTCAGTTCACACAACGGGCTGATGCTGGCGATCGAGCAGATCAACTCGGCGGGGGGCGTGCTGGGCCGCAAGATTGCGCTACGAACGGAAGATGATGGATCCAAAGCCAACCAGGCGGTCACCGCGGCGAAGAAGCTGATCAGCCAGGACGGCGTGGTCGCGGTCATCGGCGAAGTCGCCTCCAAGTGCAGCCTGGCGGTGGCGCCCACCTGCCAAAAACAGCAGGTGCCGATGCTTTCGCCGGCCAGCACCAATCCCGATGTCACGGTCGAGAACGGGAAGGTGAAGCCGTGGATTTTCCGAATCTGTTTCACCGATGACTTCCAGGGCCGGGCCGGAGCCCAATGGGCCAGGGACAACGGCTGGAAACGCGTCGCGGTGCTGACCGATGAGGATCAGGATTACAGCAAGGGATTGGCCCGTGTTTTCGAGGAAAGCTACGGCGGCCACGGGCAGATCGTCAGCAATGACAGCTACCGGGGAAGCGATACGGAATTTCGTTCGCAACTCACGCGCATCGCGCGGCAGCACCCGGATGCGGTCTATTTGCCGGGCTATTACACGCAGGTGGGGATGATTGTGCGGCAGGCGCGGGAGGTCGGGTTGAAGGTGCCGTTCTTCGGCGGCGATGGCTGGGACAGTGACCTGACGCTCGCCGAGCCCGCGGCACAGGGCGATTATTACAGCGATCATTTCACCGCCGAGGACCCAAGCCCGCGCGTGCAGGCGTTCGTGAAAGCCTATCGCGCCAAGTACGGCAGCACGCCCGATGCGATGGCCGTGTTGGGATATGACGCCGGCGGAGTCATCGCGCAGGCCATCCGGGACGCCGGCAAAGTAGACCGCGCCGCGATTCGGGATGCATTGGCCAAAATCACCAACTATCCCGGCGCCAGCGGCTCCATCACCATCGACAAGAACCACAACGCGCGCAAGCCGATTGTTATCCTGCAAATCAAGGATCACAAGGCGGTTTTGGCCAAGACGTACACGAATGAGGAATTGATGAGTGGCAAATAATCGCCATGTATCACGGGCGTTCCGCGGCTCGGCATGAACGCGGCCGATGTCCCGTCTCTTCGCATAAAAATATAAAATTGCGATTATTAGAATCTTGATACAGCACGCACGGGCGAGACGCCCGTGATACGTCGCGCCGATCGGTGCTCGAGATCCAAATCCAGCGTCCTCCCGTGCATTTTTTCCTCGATCAACTGCTCATCGGCCTCTCCATCGGGGCCACCTACGCGCTGATCGCGCTGGGCTACACGATGGTCTATGGCGTGCTCCGGCTGATCAATTTCGCGCATGGGGACGTGTATATGGTTGGGGCGGTGTGCGGCTGGTACATCGCCCGTGCCCTGGTCGGCCATGCGCCGCCGTGGGTGGTCTTGCTGGCGGTCTTTATCGGCGCGGCGGTGGCCTGCGGGGTGCTGGGATACCTGATCGAGGTGCTGGCGTATCGTCCGCTGCGCAACCGCCCGCGGCTGGTGCTGCTGATCACCGCCATCGGCGTATCGCTGCTGCTGGAAAACCTGTTCCAGTTAAAAATCGTGTTTGGCCCCACGCACCAGGATTACCCGATTGAACTGCGCGATGCCTTTGGGAGGTATTTCACCCTGGCGGCCCTGGGGCTCTCGCTTGCCCTGATGACCGCGATGACCTGGTTCGTCATGAGGACCAAGACCGGCCTGGCGCTGCGCGCCGTTTCGTTTCGCTTTGAAACCGCGACGCTCATGGGCATCAATACCAATCGCATCATCTCCTTCACTTTTATGGTCGGCTCGGGACTGGCGGCGGTGGCCGGGGTTCTCAATGCCATGCGGTATCAGGTGGATCCGCTCATGGGCATCATGCCCGGGCTCAAGGCGTTCATTGCTGCCGTGCTGGGCGGGATCGGCAACATCCCCGGCGCCCTGGTGGGGGGGCTGCTGATCGGGATCATCGAAGCCATGCTGCAAGGGTTTCTCCCCGCCGGCTACACCGCTTACGCCGACGCCGCCGCCTTCGTGATTCTCATCGTGATCCTTCTGGTAAAACCCAGCGGCCTGCTGGGACGGGCGGTGCAGGAGAAAGTGTGATTGCCGCTACTCGACCTGCCGATCAAAATGCCGATGCGCGGCGATGGCCTGGATAAACGCCTTGGCAAAACCGCCCATGTCTTTGCCGGCGGTTGTGACGATCCCGCTTGCCGATGAGACCTTGGCGTCTCCGGACGGGGCTGAAATGTCGGCCTTGGCCAGTAGCTCGGTGCCCTCGCCAAATGCGGCGATCGGCTTGCCGTGCATGTAGGCCTCTTTCACGAAGTCCACTGCCAACGGGGAGCTAACCAGCGCTGCCGAACTCGCCTCGCCGCCGGGGATAAACACGGCATCGTATATCACCGAGGGCGCATTAGGGGCGGCTTTATCGACGGTCACCGGTTTGCCATCCATCGCGGCAATCGTTCCGGCGAAACGTGCAATGACATCGCACATCGCGCCCTGGGCGGCCAGCGCGCTCTTTATCTGAGCGATCTGTTTGGCATCCACGCCATCCGCGGCCAGCACGGCGACTTTGCGGCCTTTAATGGCGACGGCCGGCTTATCCATGCTCAACGCGGGCGAGGATCGGGCCGCGCCATTTGACAACTTCTTTGGCGGCGCGGAGGCCTCGGGCGTGATGCCTGTTGGATTGCGGCGTTTGGGGGTCAGCCCGATTCGCTGTCCAACCTTTTGAGCCAGTTCGTCGGCGACGTTCGCCAGCAACTCATTCAGCACGCGATCACGAACCGCCGCTGTTTCCAGCATGTTCAATTCGAAGCTGAATGCCGCCGCGATGTGATCCTTCTCCCAATCCGCCATCGAGTTCCAGAACAAGGTGGCCTGGCTGAAATGGTCGGCGAAACTCGGGCTGCGCTGGCGCACCTTGGCCCCATCCATTTTCTCGGCATGGCTTGAAAACGCCGCCATCCCCTCCGGGGAGTGAGCCGGGCAGCCGCTGCCCAGGGAGTTTGGAAAATACGCGACGCGGCCCTTGTGAATCATCTGCTGGCTTTCGCCATCACGCTGATTGTTGGAGAAGGGGCAGCTTGGCCGGTTGATCGGGAGCTGGGCGAAGTTGGGGCCGATCCGCTTGATCTGGGTATCGATGTACGAGAAGAGCCGGCCTTGCAGCAGCGGATCATTGCTGAAATCAATGCCCGACACGATATGGCCGGGATGGAATGCCACCTGCTCGGTCTCGGCAAAAAAGTTATCCGGGTTGCGGTTCAGCACCATCTTCCCAACCTTGCGCACCGGCACCAATTCCTCGGGAATGATCTTGGTCGGGTCGAGCAGATCAAAGTCGAACTTGTGTTCGTCCTTCTCCTCTACGATTTGCAGCCCCAGCTCCCATTCGGGGAAGTCGCCGCGCTCGATTGATTCCCACAAGTCCCGGCGGTTGAAATCGGCGTCCTTGCCGGCGATTTTCTGTGCCTCATCCCATACCAGCGAGAAGATCCCTTTCGCCGGCTTCCAATGAAACTTCACGAAGCGTGATTTCCCCCTGGCATTGATTAGGCGGAAGGTGTGAATGCCAAACCCCTCCATCATCGCCAGGCTTCGGGGAAACGCCCGATCCGACATGACCCACATCAGCATGTGCATGCTTTCGGGCGTCAGGGAGACGAAATCCCAAAACGTGTCGTGGGCCGACGCGGCCTGGGGAATCTCGTTGTGCGGCTCGGGCTTTACCGCGTGAACGAAATCGGGGAACTTGATCGCGTCCTGGATAAAGAAGACCGGCATGTTATTGCCGACCAAATCCCAGACGCCCTCGTCCGTATAAAATTTCACGGCAAACCCGCGCACGTCGCGCGGCGTGTCCGCCGAGCCCCGCGATCCGGCGACCGTGGAAAAACGCACAAACACCGGCGTCTTTTGCGACGGGTTCTGAAACACGCCGGCCTTGGTCAGCTCGGTCAGCGGCTCATAGACCTGGAAGTAGCCGTGAGCCGCGGCGCCGCGCGCGTGAACCACGCGCTCTGGAATGCGCTCGTGGTCGAAGTGGGTGATTTTTTCCCGGAAATGAAAATCTTCAAGCAACGTGGGGCCGCGCACGCCCGCCTTCAGCGAGTTCTGGTCATCGCTGATCGGGAGGCCCTGATTGGTCGTCAGAATCTCACCGGGCATTGCGGTGTCCCGGTTCAAATCCGCCTGCTTGCGATCTGTGCCGCTCGAACGATCTGGACGTTTTTTTTCATTCATTTTTCTATCCTTGAAGATGAACGCCGGCGAGGCAAAACGCGCATGCGCCGGCCAATGGGTTGATCAGTCGTAATGGCGTGTCTCACCCGGCCGGAGACGACAACCACGATGGCAAATGTATTGAGCGCGCGTCGCCGCCGCAACGGGCAAAAAGAATTAATACGCCTTCCATTTGAACTCGGGAGACAGTGACGTCGCGCAATTCGTAGGGTTCGCTTCAGCGAACGCGGTCCTTGGCGCGGCATCGCCAATCCGCGTTCGCTAATGCGAACCTTACGAAAACGGACGACGGAGCGATCCTCTCGCGGGCCTGGCGTTGCAAATCCGCTTCGTCGTTCGCGCCGGCAAATTGCGGGAACCGATCACTTCCCATCCGCGTCCACAAACTGCCAGAGCGTGTAATACGCCACGGGGTGCAGCAACGGCTTTCCGTCCGCGGAGCGCAGGTCCGGCAAATGCAACTCGTGGATCGCGCCTTCCTGCAGCCCATCCACCGCGATATGCACTTTTTTGCGGTCCTGGCTGACCGTGGCCGACTTGATGGTGGGGGTGGTTTGGTCTACCTCCGGGCTGCCGTACGATTCCTGGTAGATGTAGCGGAAAGTGCTCAATTTGTAATTGGCGACGTTGCTCGCGGCGGCGGTATCGAGCGGCTCGGTGAAGGTCAGATCAAAGCCGTCGTGCGTGAGTTTCATGTCGTAAATCTCGAACGGCGTTTTTCCGGTCCAGACCACGCGCTGCAATGAGAAAGGCTTAGGCCCGGCCGATCCCCAGCCGCGATTGGTTTCGCCGACCATGATGGAGCCATCCGCCGCCTGGATCATCGGCAGCACGCCCGATGAGAAACCCTCGCGGAAGGGGATGCACACGCCCTGATACCGGCCCTTCACTTTTTGCAGGACATATCGGGCCATGTTGCTGTGATGCTGGTCGCCGGAGATGCACTGGTGGGCGAAGGGGCCGAACTTGCCGAGGCTGGTATCGAAGACGATGCCGCTTTGGCTTTGGCCAACTTTGCCGTACGGCTGGAGGATGGCGGGGGGGAGCAATTGCTTGATGCGCTTGGCTTCGATGTAGCGCCGGCCGCCGCTTACGGGATCCTCGGGGCGCGGGCCCATGTTGGGGGCGAGCGAATACCATTTGTTGCCGATGGGATGTCCCTGGAAGCTGTCTTTCACCAGATCGCGCAGGGCGTCAGCGCCCTGCCAGGGGCCTTGATTGCTGGCGTAGAAGCATTCGTTGTTTTCGTCAAACCCGACGCCGCCCGGCGAACGCACGCCCGAACACCAGGGGATGCCCTTGCCGTCGGGTGTGACTTTGAGGCACCAGCCGCGGAACGGGGCTTCGCTGGTGAATGAGCCGGTGAGGGTGAGCAGGAGATAGAGGCTGCCTTGCTTGTCGAAATGCGACATGAAGGCATATTCGTGATAATCGCCGCTGATGCCGAAGCCGTCGAAATACGTTTCGAAGACATTGGCGTGGCCGCGCCCGTCGGTGTCTTTAAGTCGGGTAATTTCCGGGCGCTGGCAGATGTAGAGGTAGCCGTCTTTTTTGTTGTACGCGACGCCCAATATCTCGTGCAATCCAGTGGCCCACTTGGTGAACTTCACATGAGCCGGCGGATCTTCCAGAACGCCCTCGGCCAGGTAGACGTCGCCGCGCCGGGTGCCGATGGCGAGCCTGCCGTCGGGGAGCCAATCAAATCCGCCGCATTCCAGGACGATGTCCTGGGGGATGGGGATGTCGATGATTTTGTAATACGCGGCTTCGGGGGATTTATCGACGGGCGCGGCGTTTTTCGGCGCGGCAAATGTTGTGAACGGAGAGGCTGCGAGAATGGCGATTGCCAGCGCGATGCCGACTGATCGCCACCCCTGCCTTGGGCTAATAAAAATGCCGCCGTCGCCCGCTCTCTGTTGCGCGGGCAACGTGCCTCTCCTTCTCCCTCTCCCGGTATTCCGGGGGAG
>DASRLH010000163.1:0-7599 GCA_035648595.1 Tepidisphaeraceae bacterium | reverse complement strand
GGTGAGTTGTCATTCCTCACCTATTGCCAACCACGGTCGTGGGAACAACCGGATCGGTTAAATGGGCAGGCGTCGCGGATGGTTACACTTGCTTTACTTGCAAATAAACCTTGAACCTCATCATTCACTTGTCAAAGAGCTTTCCGTCGTTTTGAGGCGACGAAAGTCCGCCGAACGCGGGTGAGTCAGCCGATTCATCGGCGGCGGACTCATTCGAGTTCGCAACAGAACCAAACACAATTGCGGCTTTTGATTTCGGGTCACCGGCATGCCGCCGGCAACCCTTCGCAAGGCAGGGGCCGGTCTACAATGGCTCGCAGGTGTGAAATACGAAAATCGCCAAATTTGCCTCTTCGTTCCTTCTCGATTGCCTCTCGCCGGTGCGCCCGTTCTCTGGCGGGCAGAGGGGAAAGTATAGAGATTGTTTTCGGCGCGTCAAGACCTGTCTCGAAAATTTTTCCCTCGGGCGGGAAAAAGTGCTGAGTGCTGAGATTTGAGTGCTGAGAGGGAACGTGAAAGTGCTGAGAGGGGAAGACGGAAACGCTCTTTATCTCAGCACTCAGCACTCAGCACTCAGCACTTCCACACGCCCTCGTATTGGGAAAAAAATGTAAGCTGCCATCGTCTCGAGAGTCTAATCGGCTGTGAGCATGGTCATGATCCAAGGACTGGCCCTGAGCGACATGCAACGAGCGGAGATGCTTTTATCCGAGCGATTTCTGCGCGGCGAGGCGGATGCGTTCGAGCAGTTCGTCGCGTTGCATCAGCCGCGCGTTGCCAGACTGGTGAGCCGGTTGCTCGGATGGAGAGGCGATGTCGAGGACGTTGTGCAGGATGTATTTCTGACGGCCATGACCAAGGCCCACACGTTTGCCGGCCGCTCGACGCTTTGGACATGGTTGACGGCAATCACGCTCAACCGATGCCGCTCGCATCTTCGCCGCCGAGCGTTGTTCGATCGGTTTCGGCTCAGTGTCCGTGCATCGCCCGAACCCCACTCCCCCGCCGCCGATTGCGCGGCGAGCGATGTCGAATTATCACGGCAGGTGCGCCAGGCGGTCGCGGCACTGCCGGCCAGGGAGCGGGAAGTGGTCGTGCTGTATTACCTGGAGCAGCGGCCGATCGCCGAGGTCAGCGCGCTGCTGGGGATTTCGGAAAACGCCGCCCATGTGCGCATGCATCGTGGCCGCCAGAAGTTGAAGTCGGCGTTGGCGCAATATTCCAAGGAGTGAGCCATGAACGATGAACGACTGGATGAACTGCTGCGATGCGCGGACGCCGATGCACCGATGATATTGGTGGCGCCCGGCCTTGCGGCGCGGGTGCGACGAACGGCCCGGCGCCGGTCTCGAATGCGCAAAGCCGCCGGCGCGGCCATTGTGGCGCTGGCGGCGGGCAGCTCGCTTCTGTTGCTGCCGCGACCATCGGTAAAAATTGCGCAACTCGACCGGCACCCCATCGCACCAGCCACCAATATCCCATTGCACCATGCGCCCCTGAATCCCAAGGCTGATTCCGATCCGGCCCGGCTCCGCGAGGAATATGCCATTCTTTGCGCCCAGGCGAAGGACCACGAGCATGCCGCCACGCTCATCATGCAGGCCCGGGCGCGTGCGGAACAGCGGGCGCGGATCATCTCGGCCCTGGCAAAGCCCGATGTATTGCAGGAACTGACCGAACAGCGAAATCGCGCGGCTAAAATCTTGCTGGATTACGGCGACTCGCTGGGAGACGACCCAGCCGGCCGCGCCGCGGCTGCCCAGGCCTATCGCCAAGCGGCCACCCTCTTCCCTGACAGCCCCTGCGGCGCCAATGCCCGTAAGCGCATCGAGCATATGAAAGCATGAGCGATTGCATTTGAACGCATGAGCGAACGCTCACGAACCGTTACGCCGGCATGGTCACTTTCAGTGACCATGTAGTCTCGAAAACAGCGCCCTCGATTGCGAGAAGGCGCGCATCACCCCCTTAACAGGAGTAAGCAATGAAATATCAAAACTGGATCGGAACCGCTTTGATTTGCGCGGCTTCCATGACGTTCAACCCCCTCCCGGCCAAGGCGCAAAATGCGCCTGCTGATTCACATCCATCAGACGCCAAGGCAAATGCCCCCCTGAGCCCGCGAGAACAATACGCGATCCATCGATCGGAAACCTTGCACGCACAGCAAAATTACATCGCCGCCATGAAAGACATGCAAACGCTTCGAGAGCAGTTACAGGCGAACACCGGACGAACCGACGTTTCGCCCGAGGGGCTTGGCAAGGCGATCCGTTGGCTTGAGGAACAGCGCGAGTCGCTGGAATTGGAGGCCGCAGGGTTGGATGCCCGGCGCATTGCACTTGCCGAGGCCGTCCAAGAGGCCAGTCATCGTTCGCGGGAGGCCGCAGCGGTCGATTCGGAGGTTCGAGAACTTACGGAAAGCGTCAAAGCTCAGACAGCGGCGAATGCGCAAGTTGAGCAAATGTATAAGACGGGCGTGACCGGGAAGTCGGATGTCGAGAAAGCACGCGCCACGTTGGCTAACGCGCGGGCATCACTAGAGCAAGCTAGGCGCGAGGCGGCATTAAGGGCGGGAGGGAGTGACTTGGCTCTCTGGAATCGTGAATTGTTGAATTCCACGATTACCCAGCGGGAACAGCAGGCCCGATTGAGGTATATCCAGCAAAAGCTCGAACGGCTTCGGGCGAACATGCAGGAACTGGACGAGCTTGCACATCGGGAGCAAGCCGTCCGGGCCGCGGAGGCCCAGTTGCAAGAAGCGGCCAGGCAGGCCGGGGGCGTTGCGCACTTTGATAGTCCTGCCGAATCCGGCAACAATCATCCCGCGACGCAGCCGGCATCGCGATAATTCAATCGAACAAACACACCAAGCGCCCAGACCCGGCTCGCCGGCTCTGGGCGTTTTTTTGCGCGACCCTTCCGCCGATTGCAGAGCACCAGGGCTCATTGGAAGCAGACCGTTGCCGTATCACGGGCGTCCCGCCCGTGCGGAGGGCGCGGTGGCCGAGGAATCAGGCTAATTCAAATCTCAAAACATCATGCGTTACTTGTTATGCTCCGAAACTTTGCGTCTCTGTGTCTCTGCGCAAAACGATCGGATAGAATGTCGAGCCGGCTTTAACACGGTCTTTTTGGAAATCCGAATGATGCAAAAACCAAAACTCCTCGCCACGGTCGGGCACGTCGCGATACCGATGTCTTTTCTCATCTGCGCGGGTCTTGCGCACGGCGCCGCCCCTGCGTTGTCCAACGATGTCCCCGCTCCAGACGCCCCCAAAGTGCATGAAGCCTCCAGCGAAGGCGAAGACGCCATTGGGCATATCAAGGTGCCCGCCGGGTTGAAGGTCGAGCTATGGGCGGCTGAGCCGTTGCTGGCCAATCCGGTGTGCATCCGGGCGGATGACAAGGATCGCGTGTATTGCGTGGAGACGTTTCGCCACACGTCCAACGTGCTGGACATTCGCGGGCACATGGATTGGCTGGTGGATGATCTGGCTTGCCGCACGGTTGCGGATCGGGTCGCCATGCTGCGCCGGAAGATGGGGCCGAACATCCGCCGCATGACGAGGGATGATGATCGCATCCGCCTTATTCAGGACGACACCGGCTCCGGGAAAGCCGACAAGGCCACCGTCTTTGCAAGCGGGTTTAACAAGATCGAATCGGGACTGGCGGCGGGCGTGCTGCCCGTCAACGGCGGCGTCTACTTCGCCGATATCCCCAGCCTCTATTATCTAAAAGACACCACGGGCGATGGCGCCGCCGACGTGCGCAAGGAACTTTCCACCGGCTACGGCGTTCACATCACCTTCCTGGGCCACGATCTGCACGGCTTGCGCCTGGGGCCGGATCACAAATTGTATTTCTCCATCGGAGATCGCGGCACCAACGCCAAGTCGCTGGTCGATGGCAGCAGCATCTATGCCCCGGATACCGGCGGCGTCTTCCGCTGCAATCTCGACGGTTCTCATCTTGAAATCTTCGCCACCGGCCTGCGCAACCCCCAGCAGCTTTGCTTCGACAACTTCGGCAATCTCTTCACCGGCGACAACAACCCCGACTACGGCGACCCCGCCCGCTGGGTCTACGTCGTCGAGGGCGGCGACAGCGGATGGCGCTCCGGCTACCAGGAAGCCCGTAACCCGCGCGGCGGCGGGCCGTGGATGTGGGAAAGCCTCTGGCAAATTTCCAGCAAACTTAAAGACGCCGCCTATATCGTGCCCTGCGTTTCGCCACTGGGCTCGGGGCCCAGCGGCGTGGCGCATTATCCGGGAACGAGTCTGCCAACGAAATACGATGACCATTTCTTCATGGTCGATTTCCGCGGCGGCTCGGCGCAAAGCAGCGTGCATTCCTTCGCGCTCAAGCAAAAAGGCGCGACCTACGAACTGACCGATCACCGCGATTTCATTCGCGGCTTGCTCGCCACCGACATCGACTTTTCCCCGCGCGGCGGAATGTACGTCAGCGACTGGGTGGAAGGCTGGGACAAGACCGGCAAAGGCCGCATCTACCGCGTCTTCAGCCCGGAGGCGCAGCAAACGCCGATTGTGGAGGAAGTGCGCAAGACGCTGGCCGATGGGTTTGACAAGCGGACCAACGAAGAGTTGGTCAAATTGATTGGGCATATCGACCAGCGCATTCGGCTTGATGCGCAGTTCGCATTGGCCGATCGCGGCGCGGCGGCCATTCCGCTGTTCGATGAAGTCGCGGCGAAGGGCGCAAATCAACTGGCCCGCCTGCACGCGATCTGGGGCCTGGGCGAATTGGGCGAGAAAACGCCGACGGCTTACGAGCATTTGCTCCCGCTCATGTCCGACAAGGATGCCGAGGTGCGCGCGCAAGCCGCAAAGATATTGGGCGAGGGACGCGTACCGTCGGCATTCGATGGATTGGTCAAACTTTTGAGCGATGCCGAGGCGCGGCCCCAGTTTTTCGCGGCCATCGCGCTGGGCCGGTTGGGCCGCCACGAAGCAATCGCGCCGTTGTTTGCGATGCTTAAGGAAAACGCCGACAAGGACCCGTTGCTCCGCCATGCCGGCGTGATGGGGTTGCTGGGCAGCGGCGATTTGAACGCGGTTTTGGCCAGGGCCAACGATCCTTCAACTTCCGTTCGCCTTGGCGTATTGCTGACGCTTCGGCGGCTGGCGCGGCCGGAGATAGCGATGTTCCTGAACGACGCCGACCCGCATCTGGTTTCCGAGGCGGCGCATGCGATCAACGATGTGCCGATCGACGCGGCGATGCCGCAGCTTGCCGGACTGCTCGAACGATCCAAACTCCCGGACACGGTTTTGCTCCGCGCGGTGAACGCGGCGTTTCGGGTGGGCACTCCGCAGACCGCCCGCCTGCTGGCGGCGTTTGCCGGGCGCGAGGGGGCGCCGGATTTCATTCGCGTCGAGGCGCTCAATGACCTTGGCAATTGGGCCCAACCCTATCCGCTCGATCGCATCATGAACCTGTATCGCCCGCTGCCCAATCGCCCCGAGGAAGTGGCGCGAAAAGCCGCGGGGCTGGCCATCTCGCAAATCCTTCATCCTTCCGAAAACAGCGCCAAGGTTCCCGATAAAGTGCGCGTGGCGGCGGTGAACCTGATCAAGAAACTGAAGATCAACGACACGGCGGTGCTGTTCGACCTGGCATCCGGGAGCAATTACGCGCCCGACCTGCGGGCCGAGGCGATTGCCGCGCTGGCGGATCGCAACGATCCCAAGCTCGGACAGGCCGTGAAGATCGGCCTTGCCGACCGTAATCCGATGCTTCGGAACGCCGCCATCCGAGCGCTATCCAAACTTCCTGATTCAACCGCGCAGCTCACGGGGTTTCTCGACAAGGGCACGGTCGGCGAGCAGCAGGCGGCATTGGCCGCGCTGGCCGAGGATCCCGACAAGACCGCCGGGCAAACGCTCTCGCAATCCCTGGATAAAATGCTCGCCGGCCAGTGGAAGCCGGAGTTGCAGTTGGATCTGCTCGATGCCGCCCGGAAGCGCAATGAGCCGGAGCTGTTGACGAAGGTCGAGAAATATGAAGCCGAGCTCCCGAAGAATGATCCGCTGGCCGAATATCGCGTGGCGCTACAAGGCGGCGACGCCGACGCCGGCCGCGCCATTTTCGGCCGCTCCGATGCCTCATGTATTCGCTGCCATACCGTGCATCACGAAGGCGGCCAGGTCGGTCCCGTTCTGGACGGCGTGGGCCTGCGTCAGACCCGCGAATATCTTCTCGAATCGATCGTCTATCCCAACGCCAAGATCGCCCCGGGATTCGAAACCGCGGTCGTCAAACTGAAAGACGGCAAGACTTTGACGGGCATCGTGAAAGAGGAAACCCCCGCGCAACTCACGCTGGTGAACATCGACAACCAGAAAGTAAAAATCGACAAGTCTCAAATCGCCTCCCGCACGCGAGGCCCGTCCGCCATGCCCGAGGGGTTTGGAAAAACCTTGAGCAAACATGATCTGAGGGATCTGGTCGAGTTTTTGGCGGAGATGAAAAAATAATGTGCGTAAGCCGCTCACACGCGTATGTTGGAGAGGCAAACCCTTTGTGTTGCGTGAGGGAGGAACGTCATTGGAATTGATCACCAACTTTGCCTGCGGCCACCCCTCCCAACAGATGGCAATTGCGTCATCGTGCAGGCCGATTGTCTGTCCTGGTTGGCGCAGCTTCCGAATAACAGCCTGCACGCCATTGTGACGGACCCCCCATACGGGGTGAAGGAATACGAAGCGGAACAGATTGATAAGAGATCGACGGGTAACGGAGGCGTCTGGCGGATTCCGCCATCGTTCGATGGCAACGTTCGCGCGCCGCTGCCTCGCTTCACCGCATTGAACGTCAAAGAGCGGAAAGCCGTTAAGGACTTCTTCACGCATTGGACTCATTTAGCGGTTAATGCACTTCGGCCGGGTGGGCATGTTTTCATCGCCACCAATGCGTTTCTTTCGCAAATGGTGTTCGCGTCGTTGATACAAGGCGGATTGGAATTTCGGGGGGAAGTGATTCGTCTGGTTCAGACCCTGCGTGGCGGGGATCGGCCCAAAAACGCCGAGGAGGAGTTTCCCGGCGTTTGCTCCATGCCGCGCGGGTGCTATGAACCGTGGGGATTGTTCCGCAAGCCGATGCCAGATCGTTCACGCGGCATTGCCAATGGGCGTTGGGATTCTCGCCGATCCATTTATGGGCTCGGGCTCGACCATTGCCGCGGCCCAGGCGGTTGGAGTGCGAGCAGTCGGGGTGGAACGCCACATGGAGTATTTCGAGCTTGCGCGGAAAGCGATACCCAGGCTGGCCGCGATCAAACTGGTCGTCTCCCCGACAAATCCGATGCAGGCTCGGGAGGATCCTTCCCAGTCATTGTTCCTGCTCGTCTCCTGACTGGCCGATAAACGCGGCAATAGTTTCGGGCAGCGCAATGGCGGCGCAAAACAAGGACGAGTTTACACTTTGCGACAGATTGTTAATGCCGTTCGGCACGGCGATTGATGGCGGGGCGGCGATCCTAACAAA
Organism: Tepidisphaeraceae bacterium; assembly: GCA_035648595.1. GTDB lineage: Bacteria > Planctomycetota > Phycisphaerae > Tepidisphaerales > Tepidisphaeraceae > RYN-428. The sequence continues at coordinate 87 of DASRLH010000163.1, read as the reverse complement.
AGCCGTATTGCGCTGGCGGCGGGTTCGTGGCACGATCCGGGACGATGGAACAGGAACTACAGGACAAGGACGTCCGGGGACTTAAGC
>DASRLH010000162.1:0-4708 GCA_035648595.1 Tepidisphaeraceae bacterium | reverse complement strand
CGCCGTGCCGCCCCCGCGCACCTCGCCGTCCCAAGGCGCCGCGCCGCCCCCGCGCACCGTGCCTCCCCAACACGCCGCGCCGGCCGGGGGCGCCGGGCGTTTGCCGCCAGCAGATCCCCTCGCGTCCGCGGCCGGAATGGCGATTGCACGCAGCGAGCCTGCCTCCGCGCCAGCCGCGCCGACGCCGGTGGACAAATTTGGAACGGATCATGCGGAAAGGCCCCGGCAATCCGCGCCTCCCGATTCGCCGGCGCCCACGCTGACGGCGCGGGCCGGCACTCGACCGCCGGCGTCCAAAGCCCCGGCCACCGTGCCGCCTCCGGCCAGCATCCCGCCGCGACAGCCCGACAAGAGCGCGGTACCCGCCGCCCCCGCGTCGGCGTTTTATTCCGAGCCGCCTCCGGGCTCGGGGATGGAGCAGGTTGTCACCAAGATGGCTTGGGATCAGGTGGCCCAGGCGGTCGCATTTTCATCCGGGAGCGCGCTGGAGCGGCTGGCGGGCGATGAATCGCCGATATTTTTCCCCGGCGAGCTTGCCTTCGCCCCCGACGAACTTCTCTCCGCCGCCGCCGCCCAACCGCTGCTCGATGATCTGGTTGGCCTGTCGCCAACGGGTGCGCCGGCGGCCGATGGACATACGCTCGGCGATGTCGCGCCCGCGCCCCTTGACGCTCCAGGAATGGACGCTGGGATTTCGCATTCGCGCGCCCATCCGCCGGGCCCCTCGCCGCTGGTGACGATGGTGCTGTGCCCGATGGCGACGCTAATCACGCTGGGCGGCATCGGCCTGCTAGGCTACGCGCTCACCCGCCCCGCCGCCGCGGCCGACGCGACCGATCTGGCCCGCCTGGATCTTCGGCTCGAATCCCTCACCCAATGCCTGCTGGGCGCCGCCATCCTCCTGGGCGGCCTGCTCCTGTTCATCGGAGCCGGATTGGTGCATGTGGCGGGCGCGGTGAAGTCGCGCAACGCCTGAAATCAGCCAGCGTGGAAAATGCAGGATCAACCATCGAAAACGCTCAATGCGGACTGAAGCGCTACTCAAACAAGAAAGAGAGCCACGAATCAGCACGCATGGACACGAATGAAGAAAATTATTCGTGACCATTCGTGCTGATTCGTGGCCGTCCTCTCCGTCACTGGGAGTGATAATTGTGGTCAAAGCCGTACGGCTGGATTCTCTTTGTGGCATTCGTTTCGTCGCGGTTCATGGCGCGTTTTCCGAGTTAGTCGCTGGGCGCAAAGCCATTGCGGTTGATGGGGCTGGCCTGGCTGAGTTCAATGCCGCGCGTATCGACCTTTCGGGGGTGCTTTTTTGCGCAATCGATGCAGGTGGTGACGCCGGGCAGCGCCTGCAATCTCGCCGGCGCGATCGGCTGGCTGCAAAGGCTACAGAGCTTATGAAGGTGGGTTGTGGTGTCGCTCATGTGAAATATCGTATCGCGGATGGGCTGGTGCGCGAGCGCGCAAGTTGAGCAAGGATGTGTGCGGATATGAGCCGGCGCGCTCACATCGCGGCACTACGAGCAGCGGCAAAAAGGCGGCGACTTCAGCGCCGCCAGCGCGTAAAACGGCCTGCCTTCGCGCTGATATTTCCGCTCGAAATTGGTGCCGACGAATTCACCCTCGGCAGCCGAGCCGGGGCGGTTGTACTCGATGATTTGCAGGGCGGATGCCTTCACCACTGGCTCGATTTGCTCGAAATAGTCCTTGTGATCCGTGACGATTTGCAGTCGCCCGCCGGGGATCAGAATGCGGTCGGCCAACTGCATGAACGGCGGCGCGATGAGCCGGCGTTTGTGGTGCCGCTTCTTGGGCCAGGGATCGGGAAAATAAACATGCAGCACGCTGATGCTCGCGTCCGGGACATGCTCGCGGAGAAAAAACAGCGCCTCGGCCCGCACGGTTCGGCTGTTGAGGCACCCATGCCGTCGGAGGCGGTCGCTGGCGTATCGCCAATACCAGTTGGCCCACTCGATGCCAAAAAAGTTAGTGTCCGGCCTGGCCTTGGCCTGCTCGGTGAGAAAGGTGCCCTTGCCGATGCCGATCTCCAGTTCGACCGGAAGATCGTTGCCGAAAAGTTCGGACCAATTGATGGGCCGGGCGAGGGTGTCGGGGTCGAGGCCGATGGGTTCGATGATCAGTTGCCGATTCAGTTGCATTGAGGGGAGTGTAGCAAACACCATTCGTCGGGCATCATGGAAAGAAGCTCGTGATGCAGACGAGATAACGCTGCATCCGTCTGCAACGGTATAATGGCACCTTCGACCTGCGAGGTACCTCGTTCTATCATGGGCGTCCTGCGGCTCGACTGAGCGCTCGTCGAAATCCCGTGCAGAGTGCGTTGAGGCTGCCTGAACCGCGATTCTTCAACCACCGCGCCATCGGCACGGGCGGGGACGCCCGTGATACGGTGACGGTTTTCTACCCCCGCGTTTCGCACACGCGTCCAGCGGTGGAGGTTGGTGCAATGAGCCTCTTTCGCAAAGTGAAACGCTCGATTCCGTACGTTCTCTGCGTCGCCGGCAGTTTCGTCGTCGCGCCTGCCCTTTCTTTGTGCATCTCGGAAACTTTGCTCGGTGGAAAAGACCCCGGCGGTTCCGATCTCTATTCGTTTCACTGCGGTGTTTGTTGTATTTGCTCTATAGTGCTGGCGATGTTGAGCGTGTACGTCTACCGGTTGCTCGCGGAAATGCCCATGCAACCGGTGCGATTCGCGGCAGGGGGGATTCGCGAGCAATATTCGGTGGACTACGAATCGGCGCGGTGCCGTCCACGCCCGCGTTTCGGATGGGGGAAATTGGTGGCTTTTATCGGATGCGCGGCGGCATTCCTCCTCGCAGTGTGGATGGATTGTAGCGCCCTGCCGTTGCTTGGTTTTGATTTCCTTGGAACGAAATTAGGTGATTCGCTGCTCAACGTAGCCAAGCCAGGGATGAAAATGTACTGGCACATCACCGCCGCGCCGGCGCCTTTTGACGTTCTTTATGGATTTGTCGGCATACTGTTCGTGTGGGTTGTCTACTCCATTGTATTAGGGGCAGTGGCGTGGGGGACGGCTTTCGCCTTGTACAAGCGGTCGGCTTGACGTCATGGGATCAAATCGCCCGTGCCTGACCTTCGAGGCTCTGCACTTTCCCGGGGCGCGACGTTCATCTTTTTTTTGGGAATTCGATGATCTGGCTCTTCCTCGCCAGCGTGACGCTGACCGTCATTTCAAGCTATGTGCTCGCCCACGCGTTGGATCGGCTGGGCGCGCGGCTTGGTTTCTCCGAGGGGTTGATGGGGCTCCTCAATGCGCTGGGGGCCAACGCGCCGGAGATTTCGGCGGCCGTCACCGCACTTTTGGCGCATAACCGCGATGTCGGGGTCGGGGTGGTGATCGGCTCCAATATATTCAATCTCGCGGCCCTCATGGGCTTGAGCGCGGCAATTGCGGGCCAGGTACGAATCAGCCGATCGGGCTTGGCGCTCAACGGCTCGGTTGCGTTGGCCGTCACGGTGGTGTTGCTGGCGATGTTGTGGGAGAGCATCGGGCCCGGCGCCAGCCTGGTAATTATGGGCGTCATCATGTGTCCCTACGTTGTGCTGATGGCATTGCGGCCGCATCAGGTGAAGCGGCTGATCCCCACGCACTGGGCGCGCTCCTTTCTGGCCGGCGCGCTGGAACATGCCCATCGCGATGCGCGCACCGGCCAGACGCCCCGGCGCGCCGTCTGGATCGATTTCATGTCGATCATCCCGGCCCTCGCGTCAATCGTCTTGGGCAGCGTGAGAATGGTGAAATCGGCGATCCTGCTTGGCGGCCGGTGGGGCATCTCCGATGCCGTGGTCGGAACGCTGGTGCTGGCGACCCTCACCAGCCTGCCCAACGCACTGACGGCAATTCGCCTGGCGTTGCATAAACGAGGATCGGTGGTCGTGAGCGAAACCTTCAACAGCAACACGCTCAATATCATCGCCGGCATATGCGTCCCGGCGTTCGTTATCGGACTGGGAAAGCCCAGCCAGTTGACGCTCGCCAGCACCTATTGGCTCCTGGGCCTCACGGTGTTCACCTTGCTTCTCACCTGGACTGGCCGGGGCCTGCGGCGGCGGGAGGGGCTTGCGATCATCGGCGTTTATGCGCTTTTCGCGGCGTGGATCATCAGGCGGTAAAGAACCATTCGCAACCACGCACGGTAATCCCGGCTTATAAAAAGCCGAGCGCGATTACGCACTATTCATCAGTGGCATAACGAGTAACGTGTTAGCCCGCGAATGCAAGCTCAATCGATCGGGGTAGGGAAGGCCGATTGGTTTCGGCTTCCCCTCCCGCCAAACCGGACGGGCGGATTTCCCGCATCCGGCTTTCCAGTCAGTGGGCCATCTTCATGGAAAAATCAGGTTGTGGCTGTTGGGGGTTTGCCGTCATTCGGGCAGGAGCATTTTGGAGCTTGCGATCTGGAAGACCCGCGATTGATCAAACGGGCGGTGATCACCGCCGACGCTTTCATGCGGCATCCAGGCGGGACGCTGCCCCAGAAGTTGGCCTTTCCCGAAACGGCCGGCCATGAGCGTGAAAGAATTCCTGTACGCATTGGCCCGGCTCGGCGGGCACCTCGGCCGCCGCCTCGATCGGCTTCCCGGATGGCTGGTATTGTGGCGCGGCTGGAGCGAACTCCAACGGCTGGTGGAAGGCGCACGGCTGCTTCGTCTAAAAAGAAGT
>DASRLH010000161.1:0-8275 GCA_035648595.1 Tepidisphaeraceae bacterium | reverse complement strand
AACGCGCGCGCAACTGGCCGCGGATCAAGACGACCGCGCCGCCGGGCTCGCCAAAAATCACGACGGCGAGCGAGTCGGAAATCAAGCTGGCACAGGAGTTTCATGGCACTTCCATCGCGGCATAGTTCACGGCGTAGCGTGATACGACGAGGTTCCTCCCCACGCTCTAATGCGGTATTCCGTCCCAAAACGGCGCAAGCGGCTAAAGCGCCCCCGATACCATGTCGGACACTGGCTGTCTGTAGTTCGCAATGAGAAAGTGCCGAGATGCACGATGCAAGCACAACCCAACGCGCCGCGGGCCTGGGCGTTCAATTGGAGAACGTCAAACGGGCGTACCCGAACGGTGTCGTTGCACTCGACGGCCTGAATCTGGCGGTTTCGCCCGGCGAGTTCGTGGCCATCCTGGGGCCATCGGGATGCGGAAAGTCCACTCTGTTGCGGCTGGTCGCGGGCCTGGATCGGCCCACCGCGGGGGATGTCAAAGTGGGGATGGATGCAACCGCGGGCGCGGCCGTCTCAGTCCAGCATTCCCGCGCCACGGTCGCCTACGTCTTTCAGGATGCGCACCTGCTGCCGTGGCGGAATGTATTACGCAATGTTGCGTTGCCGCTGGAACTCAGGGGCGTGGATCGGCGCGCTCAACGCGACGCTTCGTTGAGGGCGATCGGGCAGGTGGGCTTGAGCGATGCGATAGACCGATACCCCAGCCAACTCTCCGGCGGCATGCGCATGCGCGTTTCTTTGGCGCGGGCGATGGTGACCGATCCGCGACTGCTGCTGCTGGACGAGCCATTTGCCGCGCTCGATGAGATCACCCGCCAGCGGCTCGACGAGCAGTTGCGCCGGCTTTGGGCCGACCGGGGGATGACCGTTCTCTTTGTCACCCACTCAACCACCGAAGCCGCCTTCCTCGCGCAACGCGCCATTGTGATGAGCCAACGTCCTGGGAAGATCATCGAGGATCATCGCATCGATCTGCCCTCGGCGCGGCAGGCTGATCTGCGCGGCGCGCCGGAGTTTGCGCGCGAAACGCGGGTGCTTTACGCGGCTTTGGAAAGGGGTGGAGCATGAGGCGCGGCAAAGGCGGATGGCCCGGCCGCATCCTGCCGCCCATTGTCGTATTGATAGCGGCAGTGGCGCTGCTGGAAGCATGGCTGCGCATCGCGCATGTAAAGAGCTACATGGCGCCGCTGCCCTCGGCGGTGTTTGGCGCGATGTTCCATGATGCCCCCGAACTTCTCGCGGCCCTGTTCTGGACCACCCTGGCGGCGGCCAGCGGCTTCATCGCCAGCGGCGTCCTAGGCGTCTTGCTGGCGGTCGGCCTTTGCGCCTGGCCGCTGGCCCGGCGGGCGCTTTATCCCTACACGGTTTTCTTTCAGACCGTGCCGATTGTCGCGATTGCGCCGATGCTTTTATTTTGGCTGGGGTTTGGCCTGCTGCCGGTGGGCGTGTGCGCGCTGATCGTTTCGATCTTCCCGGTGATCGCCAACACCCTTGCCGGCTTGCTCGCGACGGACCCGGCCCTGGACGATCTATTCCGCCTGTATGGCGCGGGCCCATTGGCCACAATGTGGAAGCTGCGACTGCCCACCGCTCTGCCGAATATATTCACCGGCCTGCGCATCGCCGGCGGGTTGGCCGTGATCGGCACGGTGGTGGCCGAGTTTCTCGTCGGGCAGATCGTGGGCCATGTGGGCCTTGGCGTGTTGATCGTCGCGGGAATTCATCAAAGCCGGCTGGACATCGCCTTTGCCGCCGTCCTCCTCGCCTCGCTGCTGGGGTTGGCGATGTTCGCGGCCGTAAACCTCGCGGCACGGCTAGCGCTTCATGCGGCATTGACGCCAGGTCGAGAAGACGGCCACGAATAAGCACGAATAGACACGAATAATCAATCTTCATTCGTGTGCATTCGTGTCCATTCGTGGTTTCCGTCTTTCTTTGGGTTGCGGGCTCGCCCGCTCTGAGTGTCTTCGTGACTTCGTGGTGAATAATCCGGGCTAATTCAGATCGCTCAACACGAAGCCGGCGCCATCATTTCTGCTTCCCCTTCTCCGCCTTCCTGCGCCGAAGCTCGGCATCGATAAATGGATCAAGCTCGCCGCGATCCAGCACGCTTTCGACGTTGCTGGTTTCGACGCCGGTGCGGACATCCTTTACCCGGCGGTCGTCGAGCACGTAGTTGCGGATCTGGCTGCCAAAGCTGTTTTCCTTCATGTCGCCGACCACGGCGCGAAGCTCATCATCGCGTTTGGCCTGCTCCATCGCCTCCAGCTTGCTCTTGAGAATGTTCATGGCCAATCGCTTGTTTTGCTGCTGGCTGCGCTCGACGGAGCAGGTAACAGTGATGCCGGTGGGCTTGTGGGTGATGCGGACGGCGGAGGCGACTTTGTTCACATTCTGCCCGCCGGGCCCCGAAGCGCGGACAAATGCGACGAAGTCGATGTCTTCCTCGGGAATTTCCTGTTTGGTATCCACCTCATCGTATTCAGGGACGACTTTCACCGCCGCGAAGCTCGTCTGGCGTTTGCCCTGGGCGTTGAATGGGCTTGGCCGCACCAGGCGATGCACGCCGGCCTCGACGCGGAGATAGCCGAAGGTGTAGGGGCCTTTGACGTGAAGCGTGACGGTCTTGATGCCGGCCTGCTCGCCATACTGGCGATCCACTTCGCTGACATCCCAGCCGCGATTCTCAAAGAAATACAGATACATGCGGAGCAGCATCTCCGACCAGTCCTGCGCCTCGGTGCCGCCCGCGCCGGCTTGTATGGTGAAGAAGCAATTGCGGGCGTCGTTTGGGCCGTCGAGCAGTGCCTGTAGCTCGACCTTCGCGCCGGTGCGTTCCAGGTCGGCCAGCGTGCGATCGGCTTCTTCCAAAGTGCCGGTATCGCCGGCTTCCGCGCCCAGTTCGTACATGGCATTGACGTCGCCGATGGCGCGCAGCAAATCTCCGACCGGATCGATGGCGGCCTTGATGGCCTTCAATTCCGAGACAATGGCCTTGGCCGACTCCTGGTGATCCCAGAAGCCCGCCTCACCCATCTTGGCTTCAAGTTCCTTGCGTCGTATCAGCCGGGCCGGCACGTCAAAGAGAGTCCCGGATCGCTATGATCCGGGCCGAGAGGGTTTGAATGGATTGCGGGAGGTTGTCGTGAATCATGCGGGTTAAGGTAGCAGAAATGACACCGTTGGCAAAGGACGGTGCCGGCGGGCTTCACCGGCGCAGCGCTTCCAAAAGCGACGAGGACGTCGCTTCTACGCAAACGCGGCGTCCCCGCCGCGTTTCTTCGCCACGGGCGCGGCAGCCCTCCCAAAAGCGACGAGGACGTCGCTTCTACGTAGATGCGGCGTCCCCGCCGCGTTTTTTCTGCAAGGGCGTATTGGGGGCATGGGATTGGCGCTTGAGCGGGGAGGCGGAGTCAGCCATTTTACGCGCCCGTCCTCCGATGTTTTCCCCGGTATTTTTCCGGCTTCCTAACATTGTCAACCCCGCCGCGTCGGATATGATGATGGTGTGAAAGCACCGGCCACCGCGCAAGATCGCGCGGTGGTTCGCGTTTATAAGCGCGGCAGGGCCGCGTTGGCTTTCGAACTTTTACCTGTGGGCGCCGCGGGCGCCCGGGGAGCCGTTTCATGCAGATGGTTAGCGCCGCCGAGAAGGTGGAACTGGAAAAAAAGCGGGAAGAACTCTTCAAGTCACAGATTGACGTGCAGGAGCGGATCCGCAGGGCCGCCGCGCTGGGCGATTTGTCGGAGAATGCCGAGTATCACTTCGCCAAGGAAGAGAACCGCAGCATCCAAAAGCAGTTGGCCGAGCTTGAGGCAAAGATCAGGAATGTTGCGGTGGTCGGAAACGACAACCTGCCCGACGACGTCGTCTTTCTTGGCCATACGGTGAAACTGCTTGACCTGAGCGATGACACCGAGCTGCTGGTGCGCATCGTCGGGGAAGCGCAAACCGCGTCGCCGGGCAGCGACATCATTCCCGTCTCCGCCAGCGGCCCCATGGGCGACGCGCTGATGAAGGCCCGCGTCGGAGAGACCGTCCGCGTCAAGGCCCCGCGCGGAACCACCGAATTCAAAATCCTGGAAATCATGCAGTGAACGGCGGGGGAAATGCAGGATTAAACCGCGAAGAGAGCGGTGAAAAATCCGAAATCCGAAGCACGAAATCCGAAACAAGCTCAAACTCCAAAGGAAGAAAATTCAAAAAAAGCGGCGACGGACGCGCCCTTTGAATTTTCCGCTTTTCTTGATTTGAATTTGTTTCGGATTTCGTGCTTCGGATTTCGGATTTTCAGCGCTTACTTGCACCATGAGCGCGGCTTGCGCAATTCATTTCTCGTTCTTATCATCAGGTTTGTCGTCGCTTTCCATGAACTTGTCGTGGCCGTCTTCCTCCTGGGTCTTGAGCGACTTGTGAAGCGCCATCGCTTTTTTGTTGTCGCCGGCGGTGACGGCGTCCTTCATCTGGCCCATGGTGGCGATCAATTGGGTCATGCCCTTTTGATATTCGTCGATGAATTTCTTGCGGTCCGCCTGTGGCATTGAGGCGGCCTTGGCGGGCACCATGTCCCTGGCGGCGGTTGCCGCCTCAATCACCTGGGCGATCACCTTCAGCGACTGGGCATCATCCGCCGGCCGGCGCAGCGTGCGCTTGAGTTTTTTCATCCCCTCGTCCATCACCTCCATCTTCTTGTTCAGTTCCGTCTTCTTCTTTTTCTCTTCCGCGCGCACGCCCCCGGTAAAGCAAAGCGGGGCGGCAAGAAACGCCGCGATCAGCAACAAACTCACAACCCGAAAACGATGGAGCAGCATGTTCAACCCTTTCGCAATACATACGGAGAAAATTAACCACGAAGGCACGAAGCGGAGGAAAATCCGAAATCCGAAGCCCGAAATCCGAAACAAGCTCAAAATTTCAAAGGGAGAAATTTCAAAAACAAGAAGAGCCCGGACGCGCGTTTTGAATTTTCCGCTTTTCTTGCTTTTGAATTTGTTTCGGATTTCGTGCTTCGGATTTCGGATTTTCACCCTTCACTTGGGTTGTGGGCGCAGCCTGCGCCGAGTGCCATCGTGGTTAAGGCTGTTTTTGGCGTTGGCGTTGTTTACCCTCTTCCAGGTTTATGATTGTTCGCCCACGCGATGATTTCCTTGTTGGCGCGTTGCCAGACGAACTCGTCTCCCGATTCTCCGGGCATGGCGATGGGGTAATGGCCGTTCTTATCCGGCATGCTCGGGGGGTTGGCGTCAAAGGCGTATTTTTCGGGCATCACGCTGACCTGCGCGTTGATCGCATCATCCCACCTGATCACGTTGCCGCTGTAGCTGCACATGCGGCCCATGATCGCCGTGAACGTACTGTGGGCGCCGCGCTCGGCTTCGTTGTAGGGCAAATCGTTGCGAATGGCATGGGCCAGGTCGTCATGCTCGACCTGATATGGATCCTTGTAGTGCCCTTCGTAGCGCCAGATTTGTTTTCCCTTGGAGCCCGGCTCGAAGAAACGGCCGCCGCCGACGTCCGCCAAGGCTTTTACGCCGTGCGCGTGCTCGGAAACGCTCTGGAAGGTGTTTTCCTGATGCCGGCATTCACTGAGGCACTTGGTGCCGTCGGCGTAGGTGTACTCGATCATGTGGTGATCGTAGATTTCGCCGTTGTCGATCCCGGTGCGTACCTGTCGCCCGCCCACGCCCTGCGCCTCGACCGGGTGGCCTTTCATGATCCAGTTGGCCACGTCCAGGTTGTGAATGTGCTGCTCGACGATGTGATCGCCGCAGAGCCAGACGAAATAGTACCAGTTGCGCATCTGGTATTCCATTTCGGTCAGCGGCGGCAGATGATTCTTGAGCTTTTGCTCCACATATTGCGAGCGCTGACGCACCCACGGGCTGGTGCCGTTCCAGTAGACGCGCAGCAGGCGCAAATCACCCAGTGCGCCGTCATGAATGCGCTTGATGGTTTCGATGTAATTGGCTTGGTGGTGGCGTTGCAGCCCGATGCCGACCTTCAATCCCTTTTTCTTGGATTCGGCGGCGGCGGCGAGAAAGCGCCTGATGCCGCCGGCATCCGTCGCCACGGGCTTTTCCGCGAAAATGTTCTTGCCTTGCTTGACGGCATACTCAAAATGAATCGGCCGAAAGCCCGGTGGGGTCGCGATAATGATCAGATCCGCCCCCGAGTCGATGGCCTTCTGATACGCATCAAACCCGACGAAAATGTGATCGTCCTTCACGTCGATTTTGTCGGGATGTTCGACCTTGAGATTCTCCAGCGAGCCTTTGGCCTGATCGGCAAAAGCGTCGGCCATGGCGATCAGTTTGGTGGGGCCCGCGGTGCTGAGAGCTTGCGAGCACGCCGCGCTTCCGCGCCCGCCGCAACCGATCAGGGCGATCTTGATGGTTTCATCGTTTGAGGCGGCATAAGCGGATCGTGCGATGAAGCTGTTGGCCGCCACCGCCGCCGCCGCGCCGGCCGCGGTGGTCTTCAGAAAATTTCGACGTGTGGTCTCGGACATGAAGTCACCTCGGGTTGGGGGGTTGTGGGTTGTCAGTGGTCAGTTGTTGGTTGGAGGTACTCATCGTTATCCGCTTTCATTCCGAGCAGCCTTGTCGTATCACGGGCGCCCCGCCCGTGCGGAATGCGTTGTGATTTGGCAAAACCGTGATTCCTCAACTACCGCGCCATCGGCACGGGCAAGACGCCCGTGATACGGCAACGCTCTTGCTCCGCGAGTATTACGCCTTCGCCGGATACCAACAAGCTTACGGCATCGGCAGCCACTAACAACCCACAACTGACAACTGACGGTTTTACTTTTTCAAAGGCGGAATGATTTCCCGGATTTCCCGATCGCGCTCAAGCACCTTGGCGGTGTAGGGATCATCCACGTCCCAGAATTTGTGCTGTTCGGCGTCGCTGGGTTCCTTCAATGGCGAGACCACGCGAAAGCCCAGGTTAAAGCCGGCGGTCAGCCAGTGGGGGCTTCGCGGCAGTTGCGGATCCTTGTTGTTCATCTCCTTGTCGGAATGATGCCGCGACGCGGATCGGCAGTCCTCGGCCTCCATGTCGTACGCGCCGCCGCGAAAGCAGCGCGGGTATTGCTTCGTGGGCCAGTTGATCGCATCGCGCCAATTGACGGTCTTGCCGGCGAAATGTTGGTACCAGTTGGCGTCGTACCCGTCGATCACCCAGTTGGCGACGTTGCCGTTCATGTCGTACAGGCCCCATTGATTCGGCTTCTTGGTGCCAACCCGGCGATAGCCGGGGTCGCCGTCACTGAGGTTGGAATCATCGACGTACCAGGAGTATTGCTTCAACGTCGCGCCATCCTTGCCGATGTCGTCGCCAAAGGGATACGCGGTGGTCGTACCGGCCCGGCAGGCATACTCCCACTCGGCCTCGGTCGGCAGGCGATAGAAGCGGCCGGTTTTTTTGCTCAGCCATTTGGTGTATTGGCGGGCCGCGTATTGCGACATGATCACTGCGGGAAATTTGCCCGGCCTCCCCATCCGATCCAACGCAGGCCCGGCCTCCAGCTCGTACATCGGCGTGGGATATGTCACTGCATCGGCCCACTTGTCGCGCGGCACGCGCGGCGCCCCGTCCTTGGCCAGCTTGTTATAATTGTTCAGATACAGGATGTATTCATCCCAGGTGACGGCGGTGGTTTCCATGTAGAAGCCATCGACCTCCACCTTGAATTGCGGCCCCTCGTCCTTATGGCGGCCCGATTCGGAAGCGGGGCTGCCCATGCTGAAGGCGCCGGCGGGAATCGCCGCCATATCGAACGAAACATCGGAGCCGGGGATTTTCTGTGCGAAGCCCCTCGCGCCGCCGCCCGGCTCCTGCCGTGCCGACGGAGTTGAAGCAGCGCCGGCGTCCGCTACGGCGGGGGTCGCCTGCCCCAGCGCCGCGCCGTTTCCCAATGATGCGATCATCAGCGGCGCGGCCGCCAGCAGGGCCGCGCGGGTCAAACGAAAACGCAATAGGCCAAACATCTTGAGAGTCACCAAGTTCCTTTCACGCCGAGAAACGGAATCGAAAGCGGCGCGGCTTGCGCCGGCCTCGCCAAGGCCCCATCGTACCCATGCAAGGCGAGTTATTCAAAATACGCCGCGCGGGGGCGGGCGTTTAGCCAGGGCTATCGCATTTAGGCCGATAGGGCCTGAATCAGGCTTTCCCGGCTCCATCCGCACATTTGCTGCTTGAGTCGAATGCCGACGTTGAGATTCTTTCCATTTGGTTTCTTGGGTTGCCAGCGTTTGAGCTTGTTCA
>DASRLH010000160.1:0-15587 GCA_035648595.1 Tepidisphaeraceae bacterium | reverse complement strand
GGTGTGAAGTTCGTGCGGGGGATGCGGGGAGAAATCAGTTGCCGCGCCGTCCAGTGTCTCCAGGCGCACCGCAAGGACTTCCTTCTTGAGCCGGGTTCCCATGCAGACCGGGCAGGCCTGCTCGCTCATGTATTGATGCAGCCGCGTCTTCACGAACTCGCTTTCGGTATTCTCGAAACGGCGTTGGAGATTGGGGAGGACGCCTTCGAATTCGGTGCCGGTACCCTGGTCGCCCTTGGCCTCGGTGCCGTACATGATGACCTGCTGCACCTTGCGCGGGATGTCCTTGTACGGCGTGGTATAGCCGATGCCAAAATCGCGGCAGAACTGCCGCAGCACCCTGCTGTAGTAGATGTTCATCCGCTTGCCGTGCTTGCGCCAGGCCTCCACCGCGCCGTTCTCCAGCGACAGGCTCTCGTCGGGAACGATCATCTCTGGATCGAATTCGCAGGTGGTGCCCAGCCCGTGACACGCCGCGCACGCGCCGTGCGGCGAGTTGAAGCTGAAAACCCGCGGCTCCAACTCCGGCAGCGAAACCTCCGGATGTTCCGGGCAGGCGAACTTTTCGGAGTAAACCGTATCGGTCCACACATCCCCCGCCCCGCCGACCGATACGATCGCCAATCCCTGCGACAGCTTGAGCGCGGTCTCGACCGAATCAGCCAATCGCGAGCGTATCTCCGGCTTGAGGACAATCCGGTCCACGACCGCCTCGATCGTGTGATTGAAAGTCTTCTTGAGCGCCGGGGCATCGGCGGGCTTTTGCAGCTCGTGAATCTTCCCATCCACCCGCGCCCGCACAAACCCCTGCTTGTGAATCGCGCCGAAGATGTCCTTATGCTCCCCCTTCTGCCCGCGCACCAGCGGCGAAAGGATCATCACCTTCGTGCCGTCCGGCTGGCGCATGACGTTATCGACGATCTGGCTGGGCGTCTGGCTGGCGATGGGCCTGCCGCACACCCAGCAGTGCGGCGTGCCGGCGCGGGCAAACAACACGCGCAGGTAATCGTAAATCTCCGTCGTCGTCGCCACCGTCGAGCGCGGATTGCTGCTGGCGGAACGCTGCTGGATGGCGATCGTCGGGGGCAATCCCGTGATCTCATCGACATCCGGCTTTTGCAACTGGTCGAGAAACTGCCGCGCATACGCCGACAGCGATTCCATGTATTTGCGCTGCCCCTCGGCGTACACCGTATCAAACGCCAGCGTCGATTTCCCCGATCCCGACAGCCCCGTGACCACCACAAGCTGGTCGCGCGGAATTTCCACGTCGATATTCTTAAGATTATGCTCGCGGGCGCCGCGAATTCGGATCGATTTGAGGTTCATCAGATTCACTGCAACATTACGTCCGGGGTAGCCGGAAGATCGAGCACGCGGCGCCATTGGCGCGGCACGCCTTCATACGCGGCGGCGTAAGTCGTTGCCAGAGGCAAGTTGACATACCAATCGGGATCGTAGAACAGCGGCATTTCCGGGAGCGAATCGCCGGGCGCGAAAGGCTCGGCGTAACATTGCACGCGATCCGCGACACGAAACGATGAGGCCGACAGGCGCTTTCCCGCCGGCCATTGCAGACGGCCGCCGCCCAGTTCCTCCCAGATTGCGCTTCCCAGCCCGGCGGGATCGTTGGCCCGGGGTGGGAACAGATCGACCACGACCATGTGATATCCCGACTGAATAGCCGCGACCGCTTTGTCGGTGAAGCGGCGAACCGACATCGATCGATCCTTGTTGCCGGGGGATGCGATTTCCAGGAGTGCCACGATACGGTCGTTGGTGGCATGGCGGATGGCGACGGTGCGGCGTTTGATCGCGTAGATCGATGCCTCGTCCACTTCCCCCATCACATGCGCTTTTGGCGGCGCCACCGCCAGCGCCAGGCCCCCGCCGGTATTTTGCGCAACATCTTCATCGCCCGAGCGGCGTTCCAGCGCCAGCACGTCCGGCTCAAACTCCCCGGTACGCTGCTCGGCCAGGGCGTAATAATCCTCTGGCAGCAACCCGCCGTTGAGCGCGCGAGTCAATTCCGCGATCCATCCGAGATGGAACGAGTGAAAGGTTCCGGCGGAAATGCGGGTCCAGTCGTGAGCGGGCATGACGGGATTATACGCGAAGCAGCAACCCGTCGCTTTCGGGAGCGCTGCGCCTCTGGAGAAGGCACGCGGCGGGGACGCCGCGTCTACATAGATCGACGTCCTTCCCACGGGGGAAGAAGGCGTGCGGGATTGGGGCTGTGAAATTCGCCATATCAGAGTTCTAAATTGAATTGGGTTTTCTTCTTGGCGCTCTTGGCGTCTTGGCGTCTTGGCACTCTTGGCGCTTTCTTCAATACTGGCCACCCACGACCATCGCGTCCCTACACCCGACCGATGAACGGCAGCCCCACCACGCTCGCCTTTCGCATCTTCCCCTCGGCGGGCACATTCACCAGCGATCCTACCGGAATGAAGTTCTTCTTCACGAATGCCAGGCAAATGCAGGCATTAGACAAAACGGGCGACACCGTGCTGCTGGTAATGCCGCCGACCTGATTGTCCTGATCGTCGTAAAGCAGAGTGCCGGCGATTGGCAGGGCGTCGTCGGCGACGCGGAGGCCCACAATTTGCCGGGCCACCTGCCCGCGCGCGTGCATGCGGGCGACGATCTCCTGGCCTAGATAACAGCCCTTGGTGAAGCTGACGCCGCGCTCAAGCTGGCCGGTCTCGGCGGGAAGCACCGAGTCATCAAAGTCGATCCCGAAGATCGGCCGGCCCCCTTCGATGCGCGTGGCGTTATACGCCGCCCAACCCGCCGGCCGAAGGTGGCGGCGGCCATGCTCATGAACCTCGCAAAACCGCGAAATCAGTTGCGTCCAAACGCCGGCCGCCGCGCCGGCGTCGATCACTACGTGAAACCCCGGCACCCCGCATGGATCATCCCGCCAGATCACCACATCATTGCCCAACATCCGCGCCGCGCAGGATCCGAGTTGCGGCAACTCGGGAATCGCGGCTTCACAGGCCTCTCCAAGCACCCGCGCCGCGCCCGGACCATGAATTGACAGCGTGTGCAGCGAGCCCACCCGGCTGCTCATTTGCGCCTGCTCGCGGAACAGATACTTGTCGAAGGCTTGCCGGACGGATTCGACGCTTCGCGCATCCATGTCGAGCCACGCGCGGTCGCCGCGCTCGATCACGTGCATGTCGGCGACGATGCGCCCCTTGCCATTCAGGAAGAATGCGTAAACGCCCTGCCCCGGCGTCAGGCCGGCTTTCGTGGCTTTGTCCCAGGTTTGGTTGGTGAGCAGGTTATTGAGAAACGAGAGGCGATCGGGGCCTGTGAGTTCGAGGCTGCCGCGCTGCGGCTCATCGAGCAGCGCCGCGCCTTTTCGGATGGCCGCGTATTCCGCCTGCGGCTCGCCGAAGGTGCTGACGATTTCCAACGCCGCGTACGCCTGAAATTCAGCGTTCGCCTTGTCGTGTAATTCCCGCAATGGATTGGGTAGTGCCGGTGAAATGGGAGAGGCTTGGGTCATCGATTGACTTTAGGCTCTATAATTCCGCCACGGATCGAGGCGCAACGGGCCCCTGGGAGTCGAGTGCATGTTCCATTTGAATTCATCGCGTCCATCGAAGGGTGTTCATAGCCCAATGCGCATGTTCCTCGGTCACCCAGGTTGGACCGTGGCACTGGCGCTTCTTTTTTGTTTGATTGCCAGCCCACCGTCCCATGCCGCGCATTACAAACGCAAGGCGTGGTTTGACGTGAAAGGCGCATTGTGTTTTCCGATGGGCAGCGGCCCGTTGCCGGCCACGCGGGAGCAACTTGTCGCTTCTTTGGGGCGGGGATGGAGGATTCATCTGCGCTTCCCGGAAGGCGGGGACCAGGTGACCGCCGACAATGGAAGATACCCGGCGATCGGCCGGCTTTACATGAACGTGGCTGGCGGAATCATGGACCCCGATCGGCACAAGGGTGAACCGGGCTTGCGTCCCACCGGCCATGTGGAACGGCGGATCGCCGTGCGGGAGTTCGAGTTTGACGGGCGGCCAATGATTTGCGAGAAGGCCAAGATCAATCTGCGCGTCACCGCCTCGAACGCCATTCTCGATCTGGAACATGATGCGCATGGCCGGCCCATGCTGATGCTCGATAATGCCGGCGCGGCGATGCTCGATTTTGGCGCCAGCCGCACCGATCTGGAACGCCTGCTCGTGCTTTCAGGCAATGAGGGGGGGCACCGGTTCGGCATCACCGTCCAATCCGCGCAACTTTCCATCACAACGCGCAATGGCCGCACGATCGATGTCAGCCTGCATTTGTCCACCAAAGTGGGCTTCATTCCAGCCGGCATGCGCTTCGCGGCCCACGTTGACATCGATGACCAAATGAACGCCCGCGTTTCCCATCTCCGCTGCGACGGCGATCACGCCCTGGGCCCCTTCATCGTCGGCTTCATCCGCCCCGGATTGCAAAAATACGAAGGCGCCACCAAACCCCTCTTCAGCTTCCCCGGCGGCCAGCTCAAACTGCATGACGTTAAAATCCAGGGCGGTGAAGACGTGCGCGTAATCGCAAATTTCGGAAAATGATCCGCGCTCCCCGCGCCCCCATTTTGCGCGCTCTTCGCCGGCATGGTCACTTTCAGTGACCATGTCCCCCCACTTACATTGACCTCCTCGAAGTTAAGCATCCCTCTCACAAAAAAACCCCAGCAACGCTATCGCCCCTCTTCCGCTAACCGATCCACCGCTTCCCGCGCCGGCAGCGCCGGCTGCGCCCCAAACGCCTGACACGACAGCGCCCCCGCCGCGCACGCAAACCGCACGGCCTGTTCCAGTTCCATCCCCTCCGCCCGTCCCACCGCCAGGGCCGCCGTAAATGCGTCGCCAGCGGCGGTGGTATCCACCACATTCACTTTGTTTGCCTTGATCGCTTTGATCGCGCCCCCGCGGTCGATCAGCAGAGCCCCGCGCCCCCCGCGCTTTAATACCACGGCTTTGGCGCCGCGCGAAAGAAGCCGGCTGGCCACCATTTTGGGATCATCGGGCCGCTTGGTCGTCGTATCGCGGCGCGGCTTAACGCCCAACAGCGCCTCGGCCTCCGGGCGGTTCGGGGTGAGCACGTCCACCCCATACAGCGCGCGCGGCAAGCCTTTGGCCGGCACCGGCGCGGGATCGAGAATGGTGTAGACGCCATGCTGTTCGCAGAGGGCCAGGGCATGCGCGACGGTGGCGAGGGGGATTTCCAGTTGCAGGACCACCGCCGCCGCCGTCGCGATAATGCCCTCGGCGGCGTCGATGTCCTGCGGGGAAAGCCGGGCGTTGGCGCCCGATGCGACGACGATGGTGTTCTCGCCTCGCTTGTCCACCAGGATCATGGCGATGCCGCTGGGCGTGCCCTCGGTGATGACGACGTGGCGTGTGTTGACGTGGTGCTGCTCCAGTCCATTGAGCAGTCGTTGGCCGAAATCATCGTCGCCGACGCGTGCCACCAGATGAACCGTAGTCCCCTTTCGCGCCAGCCGGGCGGCGGCAACCGCCTGGTTCGCCCCCTTCCCGCCGGGCACGGTCATGAAACTATCCCCCAGCAAGGTTTCGCCAGGCGCGGGGATGCGCCGGGCGCGCAGCACTAAATCCATGTTGACGGAGCCGATAACGACGATGGGCCGGGGATCGGGCATGCATCGACGGTAAGGAGGGACGGGTGAAAAGGAAACGGGAAAAACGCGGCACGGTATATGACGATCCATCGGGCGAAGAACCGCGCCAAGAACGCCAAGCTGCCAAGAACGCCAAGAAATCAAAAGGCAAGAGTCAAAACATCATCAGAAATAAGGATCGTGAACATCGGGCCGTTCGGCGTTCATTCTCGCTTCTATCTATTCTCGCAGCGCCCCCAGGAACGCCTCCCCATACATCTTCACCTTATAAGGCCCCATCCCCTTCACCAGTTCCAGCGTCCGCGCGTCGCCGGGGACATTTTGGGCGATCAGCTTCAGCGTGCTGTCGTGGCAGATGCAGTACGGCGGTAGCTGCTTTTCGCGGGCGATTTGTGCGCGAACGGCGCGCAATCGCTCGAAGCGGCCTTCTTCCTCGGACGACAGGGGGCCCGCGGAATCTTCCTGACCCGCCGGCACGATTCGGCGATAGTTGGCGTTGCTCGACGGCGCCGATCGCCGGGGGACCAGGTCCGCCAATGAGGCTGGCGGAAGCTGCTGGCCTTTCATGACGGCGGCGCCGACGGCCGTCAGTTCGACGACGGGGCGGAACTTCACGCCGTCGGGATCGCGCTGGCGGGCCAGGCCCGCCTCCATCAGCCGATGCAGCATCGCCACGATGCGCTTGATCGAATGCGCCTTGAGAAGGCCGAAGACCGAGAGCTTGTCGAAGCCCCAGCGCACGGTTTTTTCGTTGTCGCTGCCCGCCAGAACTTCGGCAACCACGCCCACGCCAAACTTTCCTTGCAGCCGCGCGATTGCCGAGAGAAGTTGCTTGCAGAGGATCACCACTTCATCGCTGATGACCACCGTTTCCACGGGCCCGGCATCGTCCACACTCGTTCCCCGCCCGCGCCGGCAGACGTCGCACTGGCACCCGGTCACTTCCATGTCATCGCCAAAGTACGCCAGGATCATCTGCCGGCGGCAGCGGTGCGTCTGGGCGAAGCGGATCACCAGTTCGAGCTTTGTGGTGGCGTGTTCCTTCAGCTCGGCGATCACCTTAGGGTTGGCATTGGGATTGTCCTGGCCGATGTTGTCGATGAAAAACTGCTGCGTGTAGCGGTCCTTATACGTGAACAGCAGCACGCAGCGGGCGGGCAGGCCGTCGCGGCCGGCGCGGCCGGCTTCCTGGTAGTAAGCCTCGATCGTGCCGGGGATGTTGTAGTGAACCACGAGGCGGATATCGGGCTTGTTAATGCCCATGCCGAACGCGTTGGTGGCCACGGCGACGGCGCGCGGCGTGTTCATGAACCGTTCCTGATTCGCCGTCCGCGCCGCCTGATCCATCCCCGCGTGATACGCAAAAACCGGCCGATCCTTCAACGCCAACGCCAGCAGCGACGTCACTTCATCCACCGCCTTGCGCGTGGCGCAGTACACGATCGAGCTGCCCGGCTCGGCGCGCAAAAGCTGCGACAACTCGGGCGCCTTCTCCGCCGCCTTGGAAATGCGACGGCATTGGTAGGACAGATTCGTGCGGTCAAACCCGGTGATGACAACCGTCGGCTCGCGCAGGCCAAGCTGGTGAATGATGTCGGCACGCACATCATCGGTCGCGGTGGCGGTCAGCGCGATGCAAGGCGGTGAGCCCAGTTTCTGCCGGACGCTGCCCAGCCGGAGGTACTCGGGCCGAAAATCATGCCCCCACTGGCTCACGCAATGCGCCTCGTCCACCGCGAACAGCCCCGGCTGAAGGCGCGGCATAAGCTGCTGAAAATCCTCCGCCGCGAACCGCTCGGGGGCGACGTAGAGCAATCCCTTGAATCCCTGTTCCAGCTCCGCCATCACCTGCCGCCGCAGGCCGGGGCTCAGCGCGCTGTTGAGGAAACAGGCCGGGATTCCCTCGTCGCGCAGTTGCTGCACCTGATTTTCCATCAACGAAATCAGCGGCGAGACGACAATCGTCAGCCCGTCGCTGATCGCCGCCGGCAGTTGGTAACAGAGGCTTTTGCCGGCCCCGGTCGGCATGACGCACAACACGTCCTTGCCACTCAGCACGTCCTCGATCACCTCGCGCTGCGCAATGCGGAAGTCGTCCAGGCCGAATAGATTTTGGAGGTGCTCGCGGAGGTCTGGCATTTGTTTGGGATTATAATGGATGCCAGATTCGATTTGTAGATGTGTGGCAGGCAGGTCGTCCAAGCGACTTGAATGCGACGCCGATGCAGTACCGAACTGCGAAGGATCGAAAAGCCTTGCGAATTGAGGTTGAGTATCGCCTTCAAATCCTATTCCCGCCCGTTGCGAAAGCTCCATTCGATCATTCGTGACGGATGCGGGGAGAGTGCGGAAGCCGATGAAATTCGGGAGGGCATGGACGGGCCGCGGGCGGCGATGAGTCAGGCGGAACGCGAACTTACACGCGTGCTTTCGACCGATCTCTATGACCTGAATGCAGATTATGGTCCTCCAGAAATGCCTCAAACGCCCGAGGATATGTGACGGCTTCAAGCTGTTGCAGACGCGGGCATTCGTGGTGACATGTGGGACGCCTACGTCGAGGCCCCCAGGGAAGTTTTGGCCCGACGATCCGCATCACCATCGATCGCTTTCATGTGATGAAGAACTTCCAGGATCGGCTCAACGAAGCGCGACGCGAGATTCAAAGGGGGCTTGATAAAGAGCGGGCCAAGGAACTGAAAGGCAGCCGGTGGCTTTGGGTGACCAACCCCGAAAACCTCACGGCTCAGCAGTGCGCCGAACTGGAGGCGCTGAAGAAAACATTCCCGGAGTTGAGGCGTCTTTGCGAACATCGGGAGGCGCTGCGGCAGATCTTCGCGGACAAGCGAATCACGACGCCCGAGACGGCGATTGGGCGACTGCGTGAGTGGTGCCGGATCGGAGTGGAGATGGGACTCAAGGCCCTGAAGCAATTCAACAAGACGATGGAGAATTGGATGGAAAAGATCGCCAACTACTTCGTGAGCCGATCAAGCAAGCCATTCGCTTCTCTCACGAATGGAAGGACGAAACGAGTGAACGCGCCGAGGCCCAATCTTTCTGGAATGAGTTTTTCAACGTTTTTGGGATTAATCGCCGCTCGGTCGCCAGTTTCGAGAAAACAGTCCTCAATTTGAAGGGCGCTTATGATCGCATCGATGTTATTTGGGAAGGCATGCTGATCGGCGAACACAAGTCCAGGGGCCAAGACCTACACGAGCACATCCGGCCCTTCGATTTCATCAGCGGCTATCAGTCGCGCCCCGTCGATCCCGAAGACCCAGTTAACATCAACGCCGTGGCCGTCCTTGGAACGCTTCACGACGAGCTCCAATCGGGTGGCTACACCGGACACAAGCTCGAACGATTCTTGGTGCGGATCCTGTTCTGCCTGTTCGCGAACGACACCGGAATCTTCGAGCCTGATGCGCTTAAGTTGCTGATAAGGGAGAGCCGCGAGGACGGTTCGGGACTGGGCAGTGAACTCGCGCACTTTTTTACCGTCCTCAACACCGCCGAAGCCCAGCGCAGCAAGTCCTTATCGCAATCACTCAAGACGCTGCCTTATGTGAATGGCGAGCTTTTCGCGGAGGATTTGGGCTTTGCGGATTTCGATTTCGACATGCGAAACGCGTTGCTCGCGGCGTCGCGCTTCCAGTGGGCGAAGATCAGCCCCGCCGTATTTGGATCGCTTTTTCAGTCGATCATGGCCGGCGAAGCGGGGGCAAGAAAGCGGCGGCAAATCGGAGCACATTACACATCAGAGCGCGACATTATGAAGGTCGTCCGCTCACTGTTTCTTGACGAGCTTGTGACAGAATTCAAATCGGTCGAAAACAGCAGAGCCAAGCTCTTGGCATTCCACAAGAAATTGTCAAGCCTTCGGTTCCTCGATCCGGCCTGCGGCTGCGGAAACTTTCTCGTTATCGCCTATCGTGAATTGCGGCGATTGGAATTAAGCGTTATCGAGAAATTGTTCGGCGACGCAGAGCTCGCCGACCTCAATAGCTGGGTTGCGGTGAACGTGGATCAGATGTACGGCATAGAGATTGAGGAACGACCCTCTGGGATATTTCGATTCGAATACAATCGTTCACGACAGTTGCTTCGCGATTCCCAATGCGACGTTGTTCCACTTGGGAATCCTTAGTAGTTCCATGCACGTTTCGTGGGTTCGACAGGTTTGCGGGCGCATAAAGTCTGACTTCCGCTATTCAAATATGCTCGTCTACAACAATTACCCTTGGCCGCCAGAGCCGACAGAAAAGCAGAAGCATGCGGTAGAGCGCGCGTCTCAAGCGGTTTTGGCCGCCCGCGCCGCGTTCAAAGACCAAACCCTAGCAGACCTCTACAATCCGCTCGCAATGCCCAAGAGCTTACTAGACACGCACCGCGACTTGGATCGTTCGGTTGACCGCTGCTACCGCTCCTCTCCTTTTGACTCCGACCGACAGCGGGTCGAATATCTGTTTGGCCTCTACGAAAACCTCACTTCGCTCTACCCGAGCCAGAAGAAACGCAAGAGGCGATAGCTCGGCCCCGCAATATCCCCTTCCGCCGCTCCGTTGTATAACTGGAACTGTGAAGAAGATGTTCATGAGCAATCGAGCGGGCGGCGCCGCGGGTGCGGTGCTGGCGGGACTGATTCTGGGCGGATGCGGCGTGCGGCCCACGCCGATGCTGCCGGCCAGCGCATTCGTGCAAAAACGTCCGGCCGTGGGGCCCGGCTCCAACGAGCCGATCGACGAGCCGGGCACGCTGGTTTATGAAGGGCGGCGGCTGCCCAAACCATTGGCCGCCGATGGAGAGCATATTTCGCCGACCGTGCGCGAGGTCGTGCAGCCGCCGGACGTGGAAGCGATGCGATCGACCAACGGCTCGGATTTTCCGCCGCCGGCGCCCTATTTTTTCCCCGCGACCCGGCCGTTGGCGGCTGGCACGTCGCAGACCATCGGCGGGGTATTGGTCGTCGTCAATGAGCAGCCGATTTATGCCGACAAGGTGCTCGACCGGCTGGACCGCGCCCTGCGCGCCGAAGCCCGCAAACGCCCGCGCCCGCAATTTCTTGCCATGGCAACCGATTTGGTCGGCAAAGAGGTCCACGCGATGATGGACAACGAGTTGGAATATGCCGCCGCCGAGAAATCACTCGAACCGCATGACAAGGATTTGGCGAGTTTCCTTGTCAAACTGTGGCGAAGGGATCAGGTGAGCAAGGCCGGGGGATCCGAGGCGCTGGCCCGCCAGCGGTTCGCCGAGGAAGGGCAGGATTTTGACGAAGCCTTGAGGCAGCGCAAGCGGCTGGAGACGATTCGGATTTATTATCAGCAGCGCATTTACCCGCTGATTCAGGTGTCCGCCCAGGACATGCGGGACTATTACCGGCGCAACCACCGGCAATTCGAGAAGCCGGCGGCGGCGCGCTTCCGGGTGCTGTGGATCGGGGCGGCAGCCAACGGGGGCCGCGAGCGGGCGCTGGCCAAGGCCCGGCATGTTTACGAATTGGCCGCCTCCGGCGAGGATTTTGGCGATCTTGCCGCGCGGTTCAACGATTCAGCATCTCTGCGCGACACAAAGGGTGTCGTCGGCGGCGCGCGGGGCTGGATGGAAAAGGGCGCGTTTTTTCAGCCCAAGGTCGAGGCGGAAGTCTGGCAGTTGCAGCCGGGCCAGATTACCGCGCCCATTGACGCCCCCTACCACGGCGTCAGCGGTTTTTTCGTGGCCAAGCTCGACGAATTGCAGCGCGGCAAGGTGGAACCGTTTGAGAATGAAAAGGTGCAGAGCGATATCAACGCGGCTCTGCGCCGTCAGCAATTGGCCACGCTGCGCGATAAAAACAAACTCGATTTATTGAACAAAGCCGCCGTCGTCGAGGTTCCCGGAAGCGACTTGATCGTAAGGGAAATGCTGATGCAGCGTTATTCAGGCTGGGTGGCGTCGCGATAACATAAGTGGGCCATGGCCAGACGACGAGGATTTTTTCGACGGCCCTCGATCCGCAAGCGGATTGCGGCCCGCACGTCTTGGAAGCGCTATGTGCGACATTCGCTGGGTTTCAAGGCCCCGCGCGGCTGGGGTTGGCTCACCAATCCCCGCCGCGCCGCCTACAACCGCGTCTATTATCGCACCAGCAAGGGCTGCCTGATTTTCCTGCCACTGATCATTCTGCCGCTGGCGGGAATCGTTGCCGCCGCGATTTCGCTCGTAAAATGGCTTCGTTTGTTTACGTAGAACTCATTGCTGGCGGACGCACTTGCGCACGCCCACTTCATCATTTCCCTTCCCTGGGGCCCAGGCTCACGATAGTCATCGGATCAAAGGGAAAATCGTGCATGAGCTGCCGCAGTGAGTCGGGTGTGACCGCCTCCAATGTCGCCATGTCCAACTCCAGCGGGCGGTACTGCTTGTTGTACATCCACTGCCCGCCAATCGCGCGCATCCGGCCCAGGGGCACTTCTCCCTGCAAAACCAGGCTGCTGGCGATCTTGTTCTTGGCGCGCCCGACTTCATCGGGCTTCAGATCGGTTTTGACTTTTTGTAGCTCGGCCAACGCGATGGTGAGCGCTTCATCAATGCGCTCGGGGTCGGCGGTGAGGGCGATGTAAAAGCTGCCGCACCCATCATGCGGATAGAAGCCGAAATCCGCTTCCTCGGCGATCGCGTTATCCACCAGGGCCCAGTAGAACCGGCTGCCGTCGCTGTCGCCGATTACATCGGCCAATACGCGCGCCGCGAATCGGCGGTCGTCCTGTGCGCTGGGGCCGGGGGTCATGCCCATCAGGTATTGGCGATTCAACTTCGCATCCGCAAGCTGGATGCGCTGCGGCTTGTAAATCGGCTCGGGCTGTAGGCGCGGGGCATCGACGCGGGGCCAGTCGCCGCAATATTTTTCCGCCAGCCCCACGATCTCCTCGAACTCCAGCTTTCCCGTCGCCGACAACACCATGTTCCCCGGCCCATAGCGCGACCGAAAATAGTCGGCCATCTGGTCGCGCTGCAATTTTTGGATCGACTCGGCAGCGCCCAGAATGCTCATCGACAGCGGATGATTGCCAAAGTGCGCCTCCATCAGCTTCTCATACACCCGATGCCCCGGATCATCCAGGTACATCGCGATCTCTTCGAGAATCACCTTCTTTTCGGTGGTGAAGTCCTCAATGCGAATGGCGGGGCGCAGCAGGTGCGACAGGTGCTCGAGCGCGCGATCGGTAAACTCCGGCAGCACGTTCGCGTAATACGCGGTCATCTCCTGGGAGGTGAACGCGTTATACTTGGCGCCCAGTTCGTCAAAGATGCGGTTCACGTCTTCCCAGGTATATTTGCTGGAGCCCTTGAACATCATGTGTTCCAGGAAATGAGACACGCCATTGACGCCGGCATCCTCATCGCGCGAGCCGGTCTTGACGAACAGCCCCAGCGCCACCGAGTGGGCGTCGGGATTCCGCTCGGCGACGATGTCCAAGCCGTTGGAGAGTTGTTTGTAGTGAAACGTGAGGGGCATGGAGGGGGATATCCTTTGGAGTTATTCGTAAGTCAGCCGGCGACTTGCGCGTTTGAGCGCCAGAACGAAAACGTAAGCCCCGAAAGCGCCGACATCAGCCGACGAAGTTGGAAGGGCGACCGCTCAATCACGGTTCGCTGAAGCGAACCCTACCCGTTGAGCAAATCCTCCCAACCGGAGACTGCGGCAATGCGCTCGACAAGCGTCTCAAGGCGATCACGATCGTCAATTGCATCGATCTGCCGGGCGATTTGCGGTGGGGGCGCACCGAAACGATGCTCCGCAATTTTCAGCAGTAAGGACTTCGCCTCTTCGGCGCGGCCCTTGGCAAATCCCTGATCAATACCCTTGGCAAATCCCTCCTCCAAGATCATTTGATACGTATCTGATTCTTTCATGGATCGCACTCCTTTCATCAACTGCTCAAGCACCTGTCGCGAGTGTCGCAGCCCGCTGAGTACGAAGGCCGCGGCTAAGGCATCATTCACTTCCGCGGCCGGCACGCCCGCAACCAATCGCTCTTTCATCCGATCGAAGGCTTCGGAAAGCGTTGCCTTCCCCACGTCACCTATCAGCGCCAGCGGAGCCGTTCCAATGCTGCCAAGGATTGCTTCCAGCGGCTGCTCCCAAACCCGTACAACGCGATACCTGAAATCCAGATATTCATCCGCCGCCTGCACATCGCGAACCTGTCCAGTCACACCCGCCTGCGCCTGCGGCCGAAGCAGGAACACCACGCTTCGCACCGGCAATCCATGGCCGCATCCAAGACGCCATACATTAGGGCAATTTCAGCGCCTTGGGCCCCACCGTCACAATCGTAAACGGCCCCGCCTCGTGCGCTTTCAAGTACGCGTTCACCTGTTCCACGGTCACCGAATCAATGGCGTTCTTGATTTCCTCAAGCGTGCGGAGTCTGCCGCGCATGAAATAATCGTGGGCGATCGCGCCGGACCGGGCGCTGGTGGACTCGCCTTGCATGATCGTGCTGGCCTTCAAGCCTGTCTTGGCCCTTTCGAGCTCGGCGGCTGTCACGCCCTCGCGCAGCCGATGCAATTCGCCCAGGAAACAGTCAAGCGTGGCCTGCGCCCGATCGTTGCTCGTGCCGGCATAGCCCAAAATGCTCCCCTGTCCTTTAAGACTGCTATACCCGGCCCAAACGCTGTAGCATAGCCCGCGCTTCTCGCGCACTTCCGTGAACAGCCGCCCGCTCATCCCGCCGCTGAGCACTTCGATCGCCATCCGCACCGTGTAATACTCCGGATCCGTCTCGGGCACCGAGGGCCACGCGATGCCGATGTGCGTCTGCTCGCTCTGCTGCTCCTCATGATGAAACCGCCCCGGCGGCGGCATCAACTCCGGCGCCGCGGGCTCGGCCCCTTCCCAATCGCCAAACAGCTTCTCGGTGACGCCGCGAATCTCATCAAAATCGATATTCCCCGCCAACGCGAGGATCGCGCCCTGGGCATGAAAACGCCGGCCGTGGTCCGCCTTCATCAACTCCAGCGTCAGTTTCTCCAGGTCTTCCTTGCGTCCCATCGAGTTACGGCCATAGGGGCTGGGAAAAAACCATTCCCGCAGTTTGATCATCAGCTTCTGCCGAGGCTCATCATCGATTCCCTCCAGCGCCTGCAATGCCAAGTCCCGCGCGGATTCAAACCCGCTCTGTGGCAGATGCGGCCTCCGGATGATGTCGGCATACGCCCCCAATCCCTCGATCACCTTCGCCCCCACCGCCGCGCTGCCGAAGCGCATATGAAACACGCCCACGCTGCTCGACCGCTGTAGCCCCAGGCTATCGAGATAATCCGTCAACTGTCGGCTATCGCGCCCCCCCGCCCCGCGCAAAACCAGGTCGGACAAGACCGTTGAAGACCCCGACCGGTCGATCGGATCGCCGGCCGATCCCGCCGGCACCAACAGCGTCATCGCCGCCGACACCATCCCCGGCATCTGCTCGCCCAAAAGCGTCAATCCATTGCCAAACGTGTGTTGAAAATACCGTTCGCCCAACTAGCCTCCTTTGCCGTAAGTCGCCGGGGAATGATATGCTCAATCCGCCCCGCATGCCAGCGGCGCCGAAAAACCTGGCCCGCCCGAAACCTCAAATCGCCCTCCTTGCGTCCACGCGGCGAGGCGCGCCTCATCCGATTCTCGCCAAATGTCTCTCGCTGCCGCCTCCCCCCGCAACGCCAAGATCCCATCCACGAGCGCTTCTCCGCGCGGCTGGATAGCCATTTGCGGGAGCGCCCGGTGGCTCCATATGCAATGGACACGGAAAGCGACACGGAAAGCGGGACGGGGTGCGCCGGCAAAAGCCGGTGAGGTGCAGTGAATGAAAGTTTCATGCGACGAAGGCATAGCAAGCCACGTCGGCCCCGAGTCATGCGGCGGCGGTCGTAAGGCTGTCGTCGAAGCGTTGACAGGGGAAAGCACGGGCCG
>DASRLH010000159.1:0-16147 GCA_035648595.1 Tepidisphaeraceae bacterium | reverse complement strand
ACCCATCCAACGAGAGAGGTGGCTCCACAAGCCTGTCGAGCTTCACCTCTGATCGCGATCTCTTTTTTGCCGTCGCGTGACGGCCGCGTAGAGTCCACGCGCTAATCGTGACTCACCGATTCATACATGGCAGTCTTTTTTTCTCCCGCCGGGCAGCATGACGTGCCGCAGCAGCAACGCGGTTGCGTAAGTGTCGGCAATCGCCGTGAACACCAGCGCCATCCGCGTGAACTGGAGCAACGGCAACAATCGCTGAGAAAGAGCCTCGAACATGCGGCGACTAAACTAAGAGCCGAGAGGGCAAACGTAAAGTAGGCGACCGCTCGAGCGCATCGGCCAACTCGGCGGCGTGGGTGTTGGGGGGAAACACGGGATAATGAACGGCTTCAATCATCCCGTCCCGCAGGATGAGAGTCAGACGCTTGATGAGGGTCGTTCCGGCCGAGATGAAGGTCGGCAATCGCAGGGCGTTGGTGAAGCGAAGATCCGCATCGCTGAGCAGATCGAAGGGCAGATGCAGCCGATGGGCCGCCTCGATCTGCTCATGCGTCGTTTGCGTGCTGAGTCCAAAGACGTTTAATCCCTTTGATTTAAGCCTGGCGAAATTGTCTCGAAACCCGCAGCTTTCGGGCGTGCAGCCGCGCGCGCCTGGGATCTGGTCCCAGCCCTCGGGCAGGGCCACGCCGGGCTGGCCGGTCATGGGGTAGCAGTAGACGATGGTCCGGCCGGGCATCGCGGCACAGCTTACGGGGCTGCCGGACGTTGAAGGCAATGCGAGTTCCGGCATTCGCAATCCGGTTCAGGTGTCGGCAGGCGCCGTCATCCACGGGAATCGGAAGGCCCGGTGGCAGCGACAGGTAATCGGGTGGATTCATATTGTTGACCAAGCTGTATAACAGTAGCCCGGTTGGTGACGAATGCAAACGCCGTCGGAAAGGTAACCGCCCATGAGTCTCTCCCCCCTCGCCGGCAAACCCGCGCCGGCGGAATTGTTGATCGACGTGAGCCGATTGCTCGCCGAGTATCACGCCCGGCAGCCGGATGTGTCCGATCCCCGGCAGCTTGTCAGCTTCGGCACCAGTGGCCATCGCGGCACGCCCTTGGATGGATCTTTCACCGAGGCGCATATCCTGGCGATCACGCAGGCTGTCTGCGAATACCGCAAGGGCAAAGGGATCAGCGGGCCGCTGTTCATGGGGAAGGACACGCACGCGGCTTCGACGCCGGCGCAGCAGACGGCGATGGAAGTATTGGCCGCCAACGGCGTCGAGACGATCATTCAGCGGGATGAGGGGTACACGCCAACGCCGGTGATTTCGCACGCAATACTTGGTTACAACCGGGGACGATCCGCGGGGCTGGCGGATGGGATTGTCATTACGCCCTCCCATAATCCGCCGGGCGATGGCGGGTTCAAATACAACCCGCCCAACGGCGGGCCCGCCGATATGGACATTACGCAGTGGGTGCAGGACCGCGCCAATGAATTGCTGCGCGCGCGAAATTCGCAAGTGAAGCGAATGCCATTCGAGCATGCGTTGCGGGCCGCCACGACGCATGCGCGCGATCTGGCGCAGCCGTATGTGGACGATCTGGGAGCGGTGATCGACATGGCGGCCATCAAGGAGGCGAAGTTGAAGATCGGCGTCGATCCGCTCGGCGGGGCCAGCCTCGCCTACTGGGAGCCGATCGCCCGGCGGTATGGGCTGGACATCACGGTCGTCAACAAATCGGTCGATCCGACGTTCTCGTTCATGACCGTCGATCACGACGGCCAAATCCGCATGGATTGCTCAAGCCCCTATGCGATGGCCAAGCTGATCGCGCTCAAGGACCAATATCGCATCGCGTTCGGCAACGACCCGGACTCCGACCGTCACGGCATCGTCACGCCCGGCGCCGGCCTGCTCAACCCCAATCACTACATCGCGGCGGCGGTGCGCTATCTTTTCACCCACCGCCCCAACTGGCGGCCCGAGGCCGCGGTGGGCAAGACGCTGGTCAGCAGCGGCATCATCGACCGCGTCGCCGCCTCGCTGCATCGCAAGCTCATTGAGGTGCCGGTGGGATTCAAGTGGTTCGTCAATGGATTGTTCGATGGCACGCTGGGCTTCGGCGGCGAAGAGAGCGCGGGGGCCAGTTTCCTGCGGCTCGACGGATCGGTCTGGAGCACCGACAAGGACGGGATCATCATGGATTTGCTGGCCGCCGAGATCACCGCCCGCACCGGCAAAGATCCGGGCGAGCATTTCCAGGAAATCGCCGCGCAATTCGGCACACCCTACTACACCCGTGCCGATGCCCCCGCCACGCCCGCGCAAAAGGCCGCTCTCAAGAAGCTTTCGCCCGAGCAGGTAAAGGAGACCACCCTCGCCGGCGATCCGATCATCGCCCGTCTCACCCGCGCGCCCGGCAACGATGCGCCGATCGGCGGATTAAAGGTTGCCAGCGCGCACGGCTGGTTCGCCGCCCGCCCCTCGGGCACGGAAAACGTTTACAAGATTTATGCTGAGAGCATGCGCAGCCAATCGCATCTGCGGCAGATCATGGACGAAGCCCGGCGGATCGTGACCCGCGCGATCGGTGGGTAATTCGTCATGCACGTTTCTCATTTTTTCGCTCGTGAAGAAGAATTGCGCAAAGTGACAGAGGCGCAAAGGCGCGGAGCCGGAGTACTTCACCACCGTGCCGGAGTATTCATCCGAGAGTGTTGCGTTGAAACAATGAACTTATCTTTGCGGCTCTGCGCCTTTGCGTACTCTGCGCAAATCTGTTTTGGTGCAGAATAATTCGGCCGAAACCGAGAGGCGCTGGGAGCGAGACGAAACCTTGCTATCTGGCCGCCCAGTGCGGCCCCACGACCGAAGGCCGCGCGGGCGGCGTGCCCAGCTCGGCTTCCCATCCGCCGCCAAGGGCCTTGTAGAGCGCGACTACGTCCGACGACAAGCTTCGCTCGCTCTGTACGAGCTGATCCTGGGATGCGAACAGGTTCCGTTGCGATTCCAGGACGTTTAGAAAATCCGTCAGCCCTTTTTGGTAAAGCTGCGTGGCCAGATCGACCGCGCGGGTGTTGGCGTCCACCGCGCGCTGCAGTTCATGATGCCGGGCCTGCTCCTGGGCGTAGCCGACGATGGCATTTTCAACGTCCTCGAAGGAGACGAGCACGGTCGCCTGATACTGGGCGAGGGCCTCTTCCTCGCGCGCGTTCTGCACCTTGATGTTGGCGCGAATCCGGCCGGCATCGAAGATCGGCCAACTAATGCTGGGTCCCACGGAATAGTAAACACTGTCGAGGCGGCCAAGGTTGGTGAACTGCCCGGCGGCAAGGCCGGTGGATCCGGTCAATGAGAAACGCGGAAAAAGATCGGCCGTTGCCGCGCCGACCCGCGCGGTTGCGGCGGCGAGCTGGCGCTCGGCGCGGCGGATGTCGGGCCGACGCCGCAGCAACTGCGACGGCAACCCCACCGGCACCACCGGCGGCGGCGCGGGGATCGGCGCGGCACGCATCAACTCCGATTCCAACGCCGTCGGATCCTGCCCCAGAAGCACGCCGATGCGATGAATCCCCTGCGCAAGCGACGTGCGCAACGCCGGCACGGCGGAACGCGTGGTTGCGACCTGCGCCTCGGCGCGGGCCACGTCCAGATCCGTGGCGAGGCCGGCCTGAAATCGCGAGCGCGTGAGATCGACGGTGTCTTGCTGCGAGCGGATGTTTTGGCCGGCGATCTGAAGTTCGCGCTGGAGGCCGCGCACTTCGATGTAATTGCGCGCGACTTCGGCCAGGAGGGAAACCATCACGTCACGGCGAGCTTCGATGGCCGCCTGCTCGTCGGCGCCCGCCGCCTCGACCGACCGTCGGACGCCGCCGAAAACATCGATTTCCCAGCTTGCGTCAAAGCCGCCTTGCCAGGTGTCAATTTCGCTGCGATTGAAGGCGGAGGCCAGGCCGTTGGAGGTGTTGGAGGAGTTGCCATTTCCCGCGCCATTGGCGGCGCGGGCCTGGGAGCGGCCCAGGGTTCCGCCGGCCGCAGTGCCCGCGGCGCCGCCGGTATTGCCGCTGAGCGTCCCGCCGCCGGCCCCGGCTCCACCGGCTCCTGGAATGTAAAAACCTTCCTTGCTGAAACGATCACGCGAGTAGGCAGCCGCCGCGTTGACCGTCGGCAACTGCGCCCCCCGCTGGATCGTCAACTGCGACCGCGCCTCGCGCACGCGCGACTGCGCGATGCGAAGATCCAAATTGGTGCGCACCGCGCGGCCGACCAGCGAATCGAGCATGGGATCATTGAAGTTCTCCCACCATCGCTCCAGCCCGGCAATGGGTTGCGCGGCCGGCTGCGTACTGGGCTGGGTGGCGCTGAACCTCGCGGGCACCGGCATCCGGGGCTTGGTGTAATCGGGCCCCACCACGCATCCGGAAAACCCAAGCGGCAACGCCGCACTGATCAGCCATCGATTCTTGATCATTTGCCTTGCTTCTACTTTGTGGCCCGGCAAAAAGCCAATCCTACTTGCGCCCCTGCGTCACCGTCGGCCAATCATCCGTGCGAAATGGCACCGTGGGCAGGTTGGCCTTGTTGTAAAGATTGCCCTCTGGATTATTCGCCCAGTCATATCGGACGGCGGCCGGCTTTTCCACGTCCTTGCTGGATACGCTAACAGTGTCGCCGTCGATTTTCGCATCCGCCCAATGCCAGGTCTTGCCTTCACCGGCGATTTGGAAGCCCTTGAGCGTGTCACCACCTTTGAGGTGCAAACCATTAGCGAATTTGAAATGAAGAACGGCTTTGTTGCCATCCACTTTCATATTCTCGAATTCAGGGCCGGAGTACTCGACGTGTTTGCCGTACGCTTTGGCCAGAGCCACCAGCTCGAGGCGCTTGCCGACATCCTGCTTGTCTTTGGGATGAATGTCGCCGGGGTTTTTGACGTCGGCCAGGTCGATCGCCAACGCCTGCCCGTTGTGAGGAAGGGCAGCGGTCAGGGTCTGCGCCTCGCGCAATTCGGCCCAAGCGCTGTCGCCGGGGTTTTTGGGCGGGTTCTGGAAGTTGGCCAGGGAGACGATCAGAAACTCCATGTTCGGCTCGCCCCAGGCATCGCGCCAGCTTTTGATCATGGCCGGCAGCAGCTTGCGGTATTGGTAGGCGCGGTCTGCATTGCTTTCCCCCTGATACCAGATCACGCCCCTGGCCGCGAAAGGCACGATCGGGGCGATCATCCCGTTGTACAGCACCGAGGGCCGATTGGGATTCTGCTCCGGGTTGCCGGGCTTGCGTGGAGCTTTTTTGCCTTGCGCCTTGGCCTGCGCGGCGGCCTTGTTCCATCGCTCCAATTGCCTCTGGTAGTTTGCCACCGGGTCTTTGTCGCGATCGAGCATGGGCGCGAAGTCGGGATCGTTTTCCAGGTACGAATGCCGCGCCCAGGCCTCGGCGACCGTGCCGCCCCAGGAGGTGTGAATGATCCCGACCGGCACCTTCAGATCTTCGTGCAGATCGCGGCCGAAGAAGTAGCCCGCCGCGGAAAAGCCGCCCCAATCGCCGGTCTCAAGATTTTGCGGCGAGCAGACGAGCCACTTGCCTTCGTCTTTCTTGTTGGGCTGCGACTGTGGCAGCAACTCCGTCTGCGGCTCGTCGGCGACGTGCTTGGGCACCGTGAACAGCCGGATGTGCGGATGATCGCCGGCGGTGATTTCCTGCTGGGCGTCGCGGCCATTCTTAATGCCAAACTCCATGTTGGATTGTCCCGAGGCGATCCATACTTCGCCGACGAGGATATCCTTGAGCGTGATGCTGTTCTTGCCGGCGACGGTCAGGTCTTCGCCTTTGTCATTGGCGGTCAGCGGCTGAAGTTTCACTTCCCAGTGACCCATGTCATCGGCCTTGGCGGCTTGCTTCTGCTGGCCGAACGTGACAGTGACCTGCTCCCCGGCATCCGCCGTCCCCCAGACCGGCACCGCCATTCCCTGCTGCAAGACCATATGGTCAGCCATGATGGCCGGGAGTTTCACATCGGCGCGGGCCCAGGAGCCGCACAACAACGCGCAGGTCGTGAAACTCGCGGCGATGAAGTTCCGTAGAATGGTGCAATTGATTCGCATCCGTGTTTCTCCCTGGGGCTAATGATATCACACAAGCTGGACAAACGCTCGGCGCCGCAATCTTCCGTATCACGGGCGTCTCGCCCGTGGAGTCGCGGTACGCCGCGATGTTCGACCGGTACTCCGGTCGAAGACTACCGAGCGCAGCGACATCGGGGCGCTCGATCGCAGGCTCCTGTTGATTCGCGATGCACTCTCGCGTTGTTTTACCAGCGGCCCCGGAACACGTTGCATCATAGACGAGCAGTGCGGCATGCCGTGATTTCTCGACCACCGCGCCATCGGCACGGGCGAGACGCCCGTGATACGGTGACGGCCTGTTTCCCGCGAGCCCCGGAGCGTTTCGGGTGCCTGAAGCACTGCCGGTGTGTCGCGCCAAAATGCGTTCGCCATCGCGCGATTGCGCATCGATATCTCACATCGACTATCATCCTCTCACGATGCCCGATTCATACCAGCAGATCCTCAGCCACCTGTCCCGCGCCCGGCGGGTGCTCGTGACGACGCACGTTCGCCCCGACGGCGACGCCCTGGGCAGCACGGCGGCGCTCGTCGCGGGCATGCGCCAGCGCGGCGTGATTGGCGAGGTTCTTCTGCTCAGCCATCTGCCCACCAAATATGCCTTTCTCTTCCATGACAATGGGATCGTCCATCATGATGCCGAGGTGGGTTGGCCGGCGTCGCTTTCGCTGGATAATTTCGACGCCTTTGTCGTTGTCGATACCGGCACCTGGTCGCAATTGCCGGGGCTTAAGGAACGGATATCGGCCTGGAATGTTCCCAAGGTGGTCGTCGATCACCATCTGACTCAGGAGAATTGGGCCGACGCCAAGTTGGTGGTGACCGAGGCGGCGGCGGCGGGGGAAATCGTGGCGGAATTGCTCGATCAGTGGGAGGTGAAGCTGGATGCCGCCATGGGCAGCGCGCTGTTCGTGGCCATCGCCAGCGACACCGGATGGTTTCAGTTCTCCAATACGCGGCCGTTCACATTGCGCCTTGCCGCCCGCCTCATTGAGGCCGGGGCGGATACCGACCGGCTTTATCAATTGCTCTACCAGAACGAACGGCCCGAGCGCATCGCGCTACAGGCCCGCGCGCAGCAATCGCTGGAACTGCTGCTCGACAATCGCCTCGCGGTGATGCGGGTCACTCACCAGGATTTTGTGCACACGCGCGCCAGCGTGCCGGATACGGAGAGCCTGATCAACATCCCGTTGCAAATCCGCACGGTGGAGGTCTCGATCCTTCTAACCGAGCCCGGCGACGCCGGGCCGGTGCGCGTGAGCCTGCGGAGCAAGGGGCAGGTGGACGTGGCGCGCTTCGCCGAGCAATTCGGCGGCGGCGGGCATGCCCGGGCGGCGGGGCTTAAGCTCCAATTGCCCCTCCACGAAGCGCGCGCGCGGCTCGTCGCCGCCCTAAGCAACACAATGTCCGAGCAAAATCCGAAATCCGGGACGGGAAATCCGAAATCCGAAACTCGAAATCCGAAATGAAGACCGACGTTAAAGCAAGAACGCGAGCCGGGATTCTTTTTGATCAGCGCGTCAGTAAAACTTTGGCACCGGTGGCCCGCGCGTGTTCGGCAAACGAAAACCACGGGCGAGCCGCCCGTGCCACGAAAGACAACGGGCTGCGCTTGAATGCCGCCTCGGATCTCCCAGCCGCCGTCTCCGATCTTCATTCGGATTTCGACATTCGGAATTCGGATTTCGATATTCGGATTTCGGATTTTCCTCACGTTCGTCCATAGATGTATTCATTCAGATAATGAATCTGCATGGACTGATTCATCGCATGATGGGCATTGACGTCGCCGATGGAGATGAGGCCCATGAGCGTGCAGTCCTCCATGCAGATGGGGATATGGCGGATGCGGCGACTGCACATCATTTCGCTCATCTCTTCGAGGCTGGTTTCCGGCGCGCAGCAGGTTACGTCGCGGGTCATGACCTGGCCGACGAGAATGTCGGCGGGGTTGGCTTGCTCGCCGATCACGCGCTGTAACACATCGCGTTCCGTGAAGATTCCCACGGTGCGATCGGCCTCCATCACCACCAGCGCGCCGACGTGGTGCTGATTCATTCGGCGCGTGGCCTCAAGGACCGTCGCGTCGGGTGAGATGGCGTACACCTGCGTTCCCTTTTCCGAAAGCATCTCCAGTGCGGTAGGCACGATCTGCTCCTTTCGATATGGCCGGCATGCCAATGCGGCACGCCACAGGATCGGACTAGAAATGGACGACGCCGGGAGTCTAACACAATTGGCGCGGGGAACGCAACATTGTGAAATTATTCGCAATGCCGGCGATTGGAGGATGCCGCAGGATCGTGAAGAGGCGGCGCATGAGATTGGCTGCGGCGCGCTCTCGGCGCCCGCGAGGGACTCAATCGTGGATTTGCTTATTTCAAGGTCGGAATCGTCGTTGGCGCCGACGAGCCGGTTGCGGGAGTGGGGTGCCATATGACCCGCTGCAATTCAGGAATCGCCGGCTTGGCCGGGGGTGTCTTCCCGAGTTCGTCCACGACCTTGTCGGTGATTTCGGCCGAGGGGTCGAACCATGCCAACTGGCTGTGATCCATCACGATCGATCGATTATTGGCCAACGCCACCCGGCGAAGCGCCGGATCGAGCGATTGGCGATAGTTGACAATCACGTTCTGCTGGAACAGAGCCCTGCTTTGACCCAGTTTTTGGCCGAGCTCAACCTTCTCGCGCTGCATGCCCATGCCGGCTGCCATGAGTTGATCCAGTTGCGTGCTGTTCATCCCAAGTTTTTCAAGTTCAGCGCGATCCTTGGCGGCCATCATGGCGTCGGCTTTTTCGGCCGTTACGTTGGCGGATTTGACGATGGCCCGCTTCTGTTGTGTGTAGGCGTCCTCGATTGCATGAGTGATCGTCTGATATTGTTCACCCAGTTGAACGTCCGCCTGCTTCATATCCTTGTTGATTTCATCCGACCACCCCATCTGCTTGAATATCTTATCGAAGTTAATCACCGATACCGGCTGATTCCCGGCGGCGGCCTTATTATTGGACGCATCGTCCTTGTTGCACCCGGCGCCAATGCCAAGCAGCGCGATCAAAAAGAGCATGGCGACGGCGTTCTTCATAGCTGACTCCAGAATTGGCTCCGAGGATCGTGCGAGACGCGGCTATTTCCTTGAAATACAAGGTCAAAACCTCTGCTCCCTTGATGTACCCCAAGAGTGGGCCGGATGCAAACCATTGTGCTCACCGTGGGCGATCAGGGGCGTTGATCAAATCATAACCCCATGCGTGGCAGAAAATTATGCTCGGGTTTGCCGATGCCTCCGTGACTCATGCGCCCCATTGAATGCGGCACGTCCGATAACTCCCATTGACAAGCCGGCCCAGACCTCTCAAGTTACTTAGCTTGGCTACCGATGGTTATTTGGGAAAGATAGGGAAGAATTGCCGGCGGAAGCCAGGGATCGGGCGGGCTCGATCCGAAAACATAAGGAAACCCCTTTTCGCAAATGGGGAATAACGTATTGGGATGGAGCGCCAATGAAGACGGTTTTCACGACTGGGGAAGCGGCTGACATTTGCAAGGTCTCGCAGCAGACGATCATTCGCTGCTTCGACAGCGGCCGGCTCAAGGGCTTCCGCGTTCCGGGAAGCCGGTTCCGTCGCATCCCGCGCGAGGCGCTCGTGGCCTTCATGCGCGACAATAGTATTCCGCCGGACGCGCTGGATAACGGCAAATCCAAGGTTTTGGTGGTCGATGATGATCCGGAAATCGTGGAGCTGTTCGTCGATGTCCTGGAGCGCGACGGCCGCTTCGAGGTCAAGACCGCGGGCACCGGGTATGATGCGGGCGTGCTGACCCAGGAATTCATGCCCGATCTGGTGATCCTCGACTACATGCTCCCGGACATCAACGGCAACGTCGTCTGCCAAACCATCCGCAAAAACACCAATTTCGAGCACATGAAGATCATCATCGTGTCCGGCGTGGTGAATCAGGACGAAATCAACGACCTGCTCAAGAGCGGTGCCGATGAATTTGTCAAAAAGCCGTTCAATATCGAAAAGCTGATTGAACGGATCGGCCAACTCTTATCGGTCTAGCCCAGACAACGCAAGAGTGAAACACGAAGGCACACGAATGAAGACAAATTATTCGTGCCCATTCGTGCTCATTCGTGGCAGTATTCTCTCTCGATCATCCCGACAGCCGATGTTATAGGTTGTCGGTCGTCAGTCGCCAGTTGCGGTTGCAACCGGCCAGCCCCTGACAACCGACAACCCACAACTGACAACTGACCCATTCCATGCCCGACCTTCGTGAAAAAAGAGTCGATCTGATTCTCCAGCAGCTCGAGGAGCTTCCAACGCTGCCGGCGGTGGCGATGCGGGTGCTGGAGGCGACAGGCGACGAACTTTCTTCCGCTCGCCAGGTCGTGGATCTCATTTCGACCGACCCGGCCCTCACCTCGCGCATCCTGCAATTAGTTCATCGCGCGGAAGTAGGCGTGCGGGGGGAAGTCAGTTCCATCGAACGCGCGGTTGTGCTTCTGGGATTTGATGCCGTGCGCAGCGCGGTGCTCGCCGTGAGCGTGTTTCAGAGTTTTGGTCCGCGTTCGCCGCAAGCGGTGGCGGGAAGCTTCGACCGCAACGAGTTCTGGAAGCATTGCGTGGCGGTGGCCTGCTGTGCCGAGCTGCTCGCGGAAGCCGCGCACAGCCCCGAACTCGCGCCCGCCGAGGCGTTTGTCTGCGGGCTGCTGCATGATCTTGGCAAGGTCGCGCTGGACGCGGCGTTGCCTAAAAGTTTCAGCCGGGTCGTCGAGGCCGCCGACCTTCTCCGAGGTAACATCGCCGAGGTCGAGAAGCAGGTCATCGGGCTGGATCACATGGTCGTCGGCAAGCGTCTGGCCGAGAAATGGCAGCTTCCCGCGGTCATCCGCGAATGCGTCTGGCTGCATGGACAAGACCCCCGCGCGTTGCCGGCGACGGTGAAAAACCCGCGAATGGTCAACGTCATCACGCTGGCGGACCAGATCGTCCGCGAGCAACACCTGGGCTATAGCGGCAACTACACCTTCACGCTGTCGCGGCAATCGCTGATTGAAGCCGCCGGCCTGACCGCGCCGCGGGTGGATGCCGCCATGCAAAAGCTGGTCGCGCGCATCGAGCCGCGCGCCGCTTCGCTGGGACTGGGCAACGCCAGCACCGCCGAGCTTTATCAGCAGGCGTTGTCGCAGGCGAATAAGGAATTGGGACGCGTCAGCGGGCAGTTGGCCGCCAAGAATCGACGGCTGGCGATGCGGGCGCAATTCTTTGATGCCCTCAGCCGCTTCCAAAGCGAACTATGGCCCGATGCGCCTACACAAACCGTGTTGCAGGCCGTCGCGCAGACGGCGGTGGGGGTGCTGGGCGTTTCGTGCGTGGCCGCCTTCTCGCTGCCGCCGGGCCAGAGCTATGCCGAGGCGCTTTTGTGTGATGAGGAAGGCCAGGTTTTCGAGAATTCACTGATCGATCTGCCGACAAAATCAGCAGAAATGACCCGGGCGCGAAGCGCGGCGGGGGCCTTGGCGGTACGCGGCGCGTTCGAGGGGGATGGCGCCGAATCGTTGGAAGACTTTGAGGCCGATTCAACGGTTTCACCAAGCCCCGTGGATGCCTCGCCGCCGATCGACGCGGGCCAACTCGTTCGTCCCTCGCTCCCCCGGCTTGGCGAAGGGCCGGTGCTGTCGGCGGGGGAGGAACTGGAATGGCTGGTGGGCATGGTCTCGCCGCGCCTTCCCAATGACAAACGCTTCTGGATCTGCCTGGAGGCCGACGGCCAGTGCATCGGCGGCGTGGTCTGGGGCGGCCCCGCCGGCGAAGCGCAGCGCCTCAGCCCTCAGGTACAGGAACTGGCCACCATCGCCAATGGATGGTCCCTGGCCCTGAGAATGGCACAAATCCGCGAGGAAGCGCGCCTCCTTTCCGAGCAACTGGCCCAGGCGAATTTACAGCTTCAAAATGCTCAGGATGAAATTCTTCGCGGCCGCACGATGATTACTGTCGGCGAAATGGCCGCGGGCGCCGCGCATGAAATGAACAATCCGCTGGCGGTGATCAGCGGCCGCTCGCAGTTATTGGCACAGCAACTGACCGATCCCAAAGCCAGGGCCGCCGCACATTTGATTCATGAGCAGTCGCATCGGCTCAGCGAGATCATCACGGAGCTGATGGATTTCGCCAGGCCCGAAGCGCCCGACATCAAGGAGGCCGAAGTTGCCGATGTTGTCGATCGCGCGCTTCATGAGGCCAAGAGCAACAACGATCCTGCCGATAGAAACATTGAAGTGACCATGGGCGATGTGCCGCTGGTGAAAGTTGACGCGGCACAAGTATCGGCAGCGCTGACCGAAGTGCTGGCCAATGCGATCCACGCCACCGACCCAACCACCGGGCAGGTGCAGGTGCATATTGCACATGATCCGTATTCGGCGCAGGTGGTGGTGACGGTCACCGACAACGGCTGCGGAATGGATGAGAACACCGCGAAGCGCGCGTTCGACCCGTTCTTCAGCGCCAAGACCGCCGGACGACGGCGCGGCATGGGCCTGGCCAAGGCGATGCGCTGGATGGAAGCCAGCGGAGGATCGATCCGCCTGGAAAGCCGCCCCGGCCAGGGCACGCGAACGCTCCTGCTGCTGCCGGCCCTCAGCGCCGCCAACACCCTGCCGGCGCCGCCGGCCGGCAAGGGCAGTCTCGCCACGCCTCTGGTTGAAACGCGGAAAACGTCGGCGGGATGACAAGCCGTCCTTTTTGAGGGCTTGGGCGCGCGGAGAAGAAACCACGAATAGGCACGAATTAACACGAATGGAGGAGGTAACCTCAATCGTGACACGGGCGTCCCGCCCGTGCGTGTTCCATGGAACTCAGGAGACATCGATTTTCCCTATTCCACAGCCATCGGCACGGGTGAGCCGCCCGTGCCACAAGAAATCAACGATCCCGTTTTGAGATTGCCATTTTCTTCTTTTGAATTTGTTTCGGATTTCGTGCTTCGGATTTCGGATTTTTTGCCCACGGCCGTACCCCGCACCCTA
Source organism: Tepidisphaeraceae bacterium (assembly GCA_035648595.1). GTDB lineage: Bacteria > Planctomycetota > Phycisphaerae > Tepidisphaerales > Tepidisphaeraceae > RYN-428. The sequence continues at coordinate 2,989 of DASRLH010000159.1, read as the reverse complement.
GGAACCAATAAGATGGCCCCTGTCCAAACACCCCCCGCTTTGCCGCCGCGCGTACTCGTGGTGGATGATGAGCCGGCTCTGCGGGAAGTGATTGAGGACGTGGTGCGTGACGGCATGAGCTGCCGGGTGCTGTCGGCCTCCAACATCGCCCAGGCCCGGCGCATCCTCGCCACCCAATCCGTGCAACTGCTCGTGACCGACATTCATCTCCCCGACGGCGACGGCACCTCGCTTCTGACTACCCTGCAACGCCATCAACCCAGCGCCAGCGCGATCGTCATCACCGGCGCGCCGACCATGGACGTGGCGATTGCCGCGATGCGCGAGGGGGCGGTGGATTTCGTTCCCAAGCCATTCACTCACAATCAACTGGTCGAGCGGCTCCAACGGGCCCTCGACCGACAAGCCAGGCTCGACAAGCAGGAGAAACGCTTCGACCGCCTGAAAGTGGCGGTCAAGCGCCTCAACGAGGCCCGCCGAACCATCGGCCAGAAGGTCGATCTCCTGTGCAATGACCTGGTCAGCGCATACGGCGAACTATCCCGGCAGCTCGACGGCGTGCGAACCCAGGAAGGCTTCCGCAAGTTCATCGAAGGCGCCAAGGACCTGGAACAACTGCTCTGCCATGCCATGGATTGGCTGCTCCGCCAAGTCGGCTACTGCAATGTCGCGGTTTATCTGGCGGGAGAAGACAGCGAGTTCCAGCTCGGCGCCTACATGAAATACACGCTGGCCGGCGATCAGATCTTGACCGACGCGGTGAAACGCGTGCTGCTGCCGCTGGCGGTTCGTGATGGCGTTTCACACGCGCTGGCCAACGAGCAGGCGTCGCAATTCACGCCCCAGGAACTGGCGTTGCTCAAAGGGCAGGACGTGCTGGCCGTGAATTGCACGTATCTGGGCGAATCGCTGGCGGGCCTCTTGTTCTTCCGCGACAGCCGCACGCCGTTCACGGCGGACGATGAAGCCCTCGTGAAGGCAATCAGCCCGATCTTCGCCGTCGCCCTGGCATCGGTCGTGCGCGACACGAATACCGATGCGGGCGATGCGGGCGATGCGGGCGATGCGCCCGATGAGGATGGCCCGTCAGCCGGCGCCGATGACGAAGACGAGGGCAACGTCAAAGACAAAAAGCCCAAGTCCCGCCGACGCCCCGACCCCGCCGACTGGTGGAAGAACGGCGGGAAATCGCCGTTCTGAACGACTTCCCAAAACTTCCCGAAATTGCCGCATGCCGAATTCGGGAACCCAATGACTTCGCCGTATCACGGGCGTCTCGCCCGTGCCTGATGCCCTAAAAGTTGAAGAACCGTATTTCCTCAACTCCTCCGCCATCCGCACGGGCGAGACGCCCGTGATACAGCAATGGCGTTCTTCCCTCGATTTCGCAAACCAGCAAGTATTGCTTTTCCCCACTGTGTGGCTGCATCATTCCAGGTGTTGGGGCGTATGCAGTGGAAGGTTTGGAAGCATCGCGCTTGATTCGCGAGGGAACAATGAATCGTATTTCTCGATGGCTCATCGTAACAGCCTCATTTGCATTCACCGCCGTGCCGGTCTTGGCCGGACATGACTGGCCCCAATGGCGCGGGCCGCAATTCGACGGCGCCAGCGACGCCAGCAACCTTCCTACAAAACTCGACAAGAGCACGCAGGCCTGGGAGACGCAGTTGCCGGGCCTGGGCAACGGCACGCCGGTGATTGTCGGCGACCGGGTACTGCTCAGTTGCTACGACAACAAGAGCGCAAAATTACTGGGCATGTGTATCTCGCGCACGGATGGGCATGTTCTCTGGCAGAAGGAAGTGGCCGGGAGCATGATGCGCAACGATCGCAACAATGCCGCCTCCCCCTCGGCGGTTGCCGACGCGAACTGCGTCTTCTTCACGTTCGCCACCGGCGATATCGCCGCGTTTGATCTGGAGGGCAAGCCGCTCTGGCAGCGCAACCTCCAAAAAGATTACGGCACGTTCAACATCCAGTGGATCTATTCCTCGTCGCCGCTGCTTTACAAGGGGAAGTTGTACGTGCAGGTGCTGCAGCGCGATGTGCCGCCGCACGGGCCGCCAACCTCCGACAAGCGGGCGGATTCCTATCTGCTGGCGCTCGACCCCAGGACCGGCCACATATTGTGGCGGCAAGTTCGGCCCAATGAGGCGCGCGAGGAATCCAAGGAGTCGTACGCCACGCCCGTGCCTCTGGAACACGATGGCCGAAGCGAGATCATTCTGGTGGGCGGCGATGTCGTCACCGCCCACGACGCCGACACCGGCAAGGAACTCTGGCGGGCCGGCGGCTGGAATCCGGGCAAGGAGGCCCAATGGCGTCTTGTCCCCTCCGTCTGTCCCGACAACGCCGACGGCCTGGTTTTCGCCTGCGCCCCCAAGGGCGGCGCGGTGATGGCCTTCAGGGACGGCGGCGCCGGCGACGTCACCCAATCGAGCCTCGCCTGGAAAAGCGAGCCCCGATCCACCGGCATCTCCAGCGACGTCTGCGTTCCCCTGCTCTACAAAAACAGCCTCTACGTCCTCAACGGCGACCGCAAAACGCTTTACTGCCTCGACCCCAAAACCGGCAAGGAAAAGTGGAAGGGAAAACTCGGCGGCAACCCCGTCTTCCGCGCCTCGCCCACCGGCGCCGACGACAAAATCTACTGCATGAACGAAGGCGGGGATCTCTGGGTGCTATCCGCCGATTCATTCAAAATCCTATCGCAATCCTCCCTGGGCGCGCGGCCAAGCCATGCGTCGGCGGCGGTTGTCGATGGGATGGCGATCGTGCGATCGGGAGAGAAACTAACCGCGTTTAAGAAATAGTGTGAATGACACTCCACGTTTGACGATCTTCACCCAGGGCTATCGCATTTAGGCCGATAGGGCCTGAATCAGGCTTTCCCGGCTCCATCCGCACATTTGCTGCTTGAGTCGAATGCCGACGTTGAGATTCTTTCCATTTGGTTTCTTGGGTTGCCAGCGTTTGAGCTTGTTCA
>DASRLH010000158.1:0-11339 GCA_035648595.1 Tepidisphaeraceae bacterium | reverse complement strand
TGAACAAGCTCAAACGCTGGCAACCCAAGAAACCAAATGGAAAGAATCTCAACGTCGGCATTCGACTCAAGCAGCAAATGTGCGGATGGAGCCGGGAAAGCCTGATTCAGGCCCTATCGGCCTAAATGCGATAGCCCTGGTCAAGCGGCATTCTCGCCGGCTATCATCGACCGCTCCCGCATTTTGATTGATGCTCTGATTCGCCTACAGTTCAAGAGGCAGGGCGTCCATGCCGACGAGGACGAAACTGTGGATGCGGGCGAGCATGGAAGTGGAGTGTATTGGCTCGCGCGGCGGAAGCGCAAAAGTGCACGCCATGTGCGTCGATCGTCAGTAACATCAATACGGCATATGATTCTTTCCGATGGCAGCCGTCATTGTCCCTGGAGAATGCTCATGCCCTTATCCACCCTCCCCCCAGCCCGGGTTCTTTCCGAGCCTGTCTCAGATTATTGCGCCCGCCACGAGCTACTCTCATCGCTTCAGGCGGCGATCCGTCTTGCCGAGAACAATTTCTCGCCAATTCTCGGTTTGGACGTAACCGTGGAAAATGACCCGGAAGCCGACGCGGACTATCTGGTGATCGATGTTTCCGTCGCACTAAGCGTCGAGGATGTGGTGGCGCGGAAACGGGAGTTTACGAATCAGTGGGTGCGAAACACGCCGGCTTCGCTTCGGGAACGGATCAGGCTTGTTTATAACATCGTGTAACGCATGGACCCGCGTGAATTCACCGCCTTGGCGATACGATTAACCCAGCGGGCGACGGCGGGCACGCCGGCCGAGTGCCGCACCGCGATCAGCCGGGCCTATTACGCGGCCTTCAATGTCGGGGCTGAACACCTGCGAACAATGGGATTCCGGGTTGGGAAAGGTGCGGCGGCTCACGGGGAAGTGCAACGTTCCCTGGCTAACAGCGGCAATGCCGGCGTCGTGGCTGCCGCCTCGGAACTCAACGACCTTCACACCAGCCGCAACCGCGCGGATTATCAACTGGACCGCCTCGACGTCGAGAGCAGCGCGAATGCCCGGGGCTTTGTGGCACAGGCCCAAGTCGCCATCCGGGCTCTCGACGCGGCGTTCGGCGGCCTGGAGCGGGCACAACTCCAGGTGTCCATCCAGAAGTGGCGGTAGGAGAACGGCTATCCTTGACGGAAAGTGAGCGTCGCAGACGCCGCTCACGCCGAAACAGCTTCTGACCGGCGGGGGTCACTTGAACCCGTGTGTCAGGCGGTGAGCGCTAAGATAGATTTTCATTTGCGCATTCGGCTCGCCGACCAGCGATCGGCCCGTGACGCCGCAAAGTTTTCGTTCTGCCACGCGCAGTCGCGGCGAGACCAGGAGCTTACTGCATGGATCAAAGGAAATAAGGCCAGCGTCAAATAATGCGTCAAGTGTCGCAATGAGCGGAAGACCGTTATTCGGATCGAGCCGCTGTTCGTCGCTCGATTTCCGCCATGGTATGATGTGTGATGCTCTGATCGCGGAGTACGTTTTGGAGCCTGTCACTGCGCACTTAGCTTTCCACATCTCAAGCACCCGTGATCGAAATTTTCCTTGCCCGAGTCGGGCATCGGTTAACACTTTCTTGGTCGTTGGAGTAAGGTCTGCTCTTTGCTCGATTTGATGCAAATCTTTCTCGATGGCCTTGGCATCGCCGGAGCCCTCGAACAAATAGCGATGGTTGATACAAATCTCTCGATTTCGTAGGTTCGGCAGTTCCCCGTATTCCTGGATTGCCTTGAGTCCCTGGGGCGTAATCTGGAATCCTTCACCGCTGCCCGCTTCAGCGCGGTGAACGAGACCGCGATCAAGAAGGCCTCTGTTCGGATTGCCGCTTGATGATCCCCCGGAGATTCCGTAAAGAGCTCGGTTGATCGTGCCGCTGATGTCGGAGAAGCCAATATACTGGGCCAGTTCGGCTTTGGTTAATACCGGCCCATCTTCGTTTCTATTTTTCGGTAGAAGGGCGCGAAGGACACGGGCTTGGGGAACGCGGATAGGATTTCGCTTAGGCTTCTGTTCGTGATAATTTGACGATTCCAGAAGCTGCATAATTCGCAGTCCTTGTTACTGCACCATAGGAACCGAGGGGCAGTGAGCCACGCAAAACAGAACTACTAACCCTGGCGGCACCGGCTTACATCGTTGCAGGCTGGCACGCAGCGCCAGCGACAATCCCCCCTTGATCTTCCGCACCCGCCCATCCAAACGCCAATTCCCCCGCGATCAGAAAATCCCGATGCGTCTCCGTATTAATCGCCCCCGTCGCCCGCAACACTCCCAGCGCGATCGGCAGATCAAGAGCCGTCGCATCCTTCTTCATATCCGCGGGCGAGGTTGATGAGCAACGTATTGACATTAAACGGAAACCCGCTGTTGATGATGCTCCGCCGAACCCGCTCGACCGATTCCTTGACGGCGACCTGCGCCAGGCCGACAACGGTGGTCTTCTCCAGCCCATGCCGGGACGCATCGACCTCGACCTCGCAAAGATGCGCGTCGATGCCCAGGAGCATGAAGGAATGAATGCGGGCGAGCACGGAAAGGGTGTACCAGCCGACGGGGAAAAGTGGGAAACGCTGGACGACTCACCGGGAAAGAGATTTCACGAATAAGGTTGATCGAGATGACCGAGGCTGAATGCCAGGCAAGCCTAACCGTCAAAAGGTTGGTGCAAACGGTCTTTTGTCAAACTGCCCCCACAACGCCTGCCCTCACGCATCCGCCTTTAAGGGTACAGGAGATCCAGTCGTGCTGACAACGAAGTTGCGAGTCGTCAATCACCTCCCGGACGGATTCGCCACCGTTTTGAAAGTTGGCGATTTTTCTCATATCGCTACTCGCCTGCACATCGCGAACAGACGTGACGGGCGCTTGCGTCCAGCCTTTCAAGAGCTTTCTCTGCCTGGCCCAATGCCCTTTCCATCCCTGGGATATATACATTCCTCACCCAATCCGTGTGGGGCGGCAACCGCTTGCCACCTCGCATCTTTGGGATAAACAGAGGTCGAAACCCGAACCAATGTGCATACGTGCCGCTTTCCAGGTACGCACGGCCTATGGCAATCGCCTCTTCCAGATGCTTAATGCGGCGGAGGACGGCCTTCTTCTTCGGATCCATTTTGCTCGACATCATGATAGGTATACCAAAAGGCCAACCTGCGCCCGACCCACAACCGTCGTCTTCTCCAGCCCATGCCGGGACGCATCGACCTCGACCTCGCAGAGATGCGCCTTGATGCCCAGGAGCATAAACGAATGAATGCGGGCCGGCACGGCAAAGAGTGTATCAACCGGCGGGGAAAAGTGGGAAACGCCGAAATGCGCCGTATAGACGCGGCGTCCGAGTGCAGCCTGCGGCGCTTGCGAAACCGGCGTGTATCGAGCTTGATTTCACGGGCCTCCGTATTACGATTGTATTACGTTGTTGAATCGCGGGTACAGAAAACCATGAATTCTTAAAGGTGGGCGAAAATGATTCGGACACTGACTCGCCAGGGAAACTCTTTGGCGCTGGTGATAGATCGCTCGCTTCGCGAACTGCTGGAAATTGACGCGGAAACCCCGCTGAAAGTTTCGGTGCAAGGCCGCCGGCTCATTGTCGAGCCGCTCACGGAGGCACAGCGGGAGACCCGTTTCAAAAAGGCGGTCGCGAAGGTCGATCGGGAACATGGCCGCGCGATGAAGAAGCTGGCGGAATAGTGCAGCCTTGCGCCTTCGGCCGGAGTACCGGTCGAACATCGCGGCGTACCGCGACTCCACGGGCGAGCCGCCCGTGCCACTATTTCCGGCCACGCGAATTTCCGCAAGCATATTCGCGAATGCGCACGCGATGGGTTATTGCCGGTCTCGCTTTGAAAACGCCAGGAAACGGCAATAACATACACTCATGTGGAACGGCGGATCGGGCGGCATCGGATCGGGCACATTTAGCGGCCTGGAGATTGGGTGCGGCGGAGCCATTCTCTTTACGCTGTTCACCATTGCCGGCATCCTGGGGATTCTGGCGATGGCGTGGTGGACGGTGCTGAAGCACTAAGATGTGACTGGAATCATCATTTCAGATCGGCATTAGTTCATGCTGATGCCGATCCCATACTGCCGCGGGCTCGCCGGCGGCCTCCAGTTCCCTGGTGCGCACATCATCGGCAACATCGGCATACATCTGCGCTGTCTTTTCGTCGGCGCCGCATCGCCTATAAAGGCGCCAAATCTCCTCGGGATCGAGATAGCCCAGCGGGCGGCGAAATGCGCGCTGTAGGGCATGCTCACGATGTATGGATGCGAGGGCCTCTTCCAAAGTTCGGATTTCAACGCAGGATATTTCAGGCGTGACTCTGAGCGCGTTTCGTTTTGCGTTTTCATGCTCTATGAGCAATTCGGACAGGGACGTTTCAGGGCCGAGTTGGCCGCGCTGGACCGCCGACGACGATGAGTCCGCGGTGGGTGGTTCGTTCGATGTGCCAATGAAAATGCCGTCGGTGAATTCGGTGGTGAATTCCTGGACCCATCGCGGGTTTGGGTGCGTCCCGGCGGCGATTTCCAAGCTCTTGTGCTGCCAAACGCAGGCGAGGGTCGTCGCATCGAGCGAAGCGAACAGCCAAATCACCGTACGCCAACCGAATAATTTCTCAGCCGTCGTATCGACCACGGCTCGTACCGGACGGAAACCCGCCGCGATAAGTTCGTTCGCTCGATCGTGGTAGATCGACAGATCAAGCGGGGAATAATCAGCGGCACATGCCTCACGGAATTCGCGATCGATTCCGTACCATCGCTTTAGCAGAAGTAGTTTTCGCTTGGCCGCATCCTCCACCCTGCGCAACACGCGCACCATTGTTACGACGTACCAAAAATATGCTGCAAGCACCAATGGCACCGGCGCGAGAAGCATCAGGGCGCGCGAAAGAGTGGCGCTGGACGACAATATAAACGCCGCTAAAACCAACGCCAGCAGCGCCGGCCGTTTTAGAGCAGTGCCAGCAATCTTCCAAGGTGGGAGCGGAATGGGCGTATCTGAATCGCGCATAGCTGGTTTCCCAGCCGTCTTATAGCCGCACCGTCTCCAAATTGCAGTGGAGAAAGCGTTGTTTTTCGCCCTGCTCTGTTATTCGGTGGAATCAATGGTAGTCTCGGCGGCTAAAACGAATTTTCTCCCGTGAGCGCGCCCAATCTCACCGCGGATCGGTGGCGTTCTTGGACCGCCGCCGTCTCAGCGTGGACAGGATCAGCCCCAGTGAGGGCTGCGTTTTGATGGCCATCGCCGTGCGGTAACAAGCGACGTCTATGAGCCGATTGGAAGCTTCCGCACACGGTGGCGGGCCTCCTCGACAACGATCAAAGCGCCTGCTTCAAGGTCGGCGCTTGACTCGGCAAGTACCTTGGACAGCCGAGCAATCACATGATCGGTCCTGGTATTATGCAGGCGAAACAGTATGACGCTGACGGCCCAGCCTTCACATGCCGCGACGATTTCACCGAAATCCAAGTCGAAGGTGAGCACAATCCTTTGTTCCGAGATCGCCTTTTGAAAAATGTTCCCGTTGGGCAGCCGGTGCAGGCCTTGGTCGCGCAAATGGACGGCGTCGTGCGCGCCGCTCAGCAGCCATTCGAGGACGCCCCGCGAAACGCCCATGTCGCAAAGAAAGCGCATCCGGCCCCCTCGATATTACGCGGGCACGACTTGCTCGTGCGTAAGCCAGGCGGCATACCCCAGTGCCTCTTGAAGGTCTTCGCGGCACAGGTCTGGGTAATCTGCAAGCACCCGGTCCCAATCCTCGCCGTGCGCCAGTTGGCTGACAATAACGGACACCGGAATCCGCATGCCGCGAATGCAAGCCCGGCCGCCGAGTATTTTCGGATCGAATGTAATACGATCAAACATGGGCAATTCTCGATGGCATGGGTGCATGCCGATTGCGGATGGTCCTCTGCGGCCTCAATACTCCGTCCTCTTCTTCCCCGGCTCCGGCACCGGGTACATGCCCTTGGCATCGGAAGGCAGGGGGCCGGGGGAATCGTTGGTGAGCTTGTCGATGCCGGGGGCGAACTCGTGGGTGGAGTTGAGCATCTGCTCGAAGGTGATGATCTGGCCGGTATGGGCGGCCATTCGTCCCATGCTGCCCGTTACGCTGGCCTCGACGCCGCGCTTCACTTCGTTGTACGGCTTGTTGTTAACGATGGCGTACATCAGATCGTTCCACTCGTTCTGGTAGGGGCCGGAATGATCGGTGGATTGCCAGAGCCGGTTTTCCGGCAGGGGGGCGGTGCCTTTGTAGATGCTGGAGGGGCCGTCGCAATCGTTGCGCTTGGAGGCGATGGCGCAGCCCTTGGTGCCGTGGATGAAGCTATGGTAGGGAGTCGCGGTGCCGTCCATGCAGCGGCCGTCGAACATCAGCTTGGTGCCATCGGTAAAGGTGTATTCGATGCCATAGGAATCGAAGTTTTGATCGACGAACGGGGTGCCGTCGTCGGCAAAACGATAGTGGCGTCCGCCGACGCCTTGGGCGTGGGTGGGCCAGGCGTTTTTCATCCAGCAGAGATGATCGATGATGTGGATGAAGTAGTCGTTGTAGCACCCGCCGCTGGCCCACAGGAAGCTGTGGAATCGGCGGATCTGGTATTCGACGTCGCTCATGCCCGCGGGTTTGGGCGTCGAGCGGAAGGAGGCGATCGGACCGCTCATGCGGTAGCCGCGCATGAGGATGATGTCGCCGATCTGGCCGTCGCTGATTCTCTTTTGCAGTTCCTGCAGATAGCGGGCGTGGCGCGACATGAGGCCGACGCCGACTTTGAGATTCTTGGCCGATGCTTCCTCGGCGAGCTTGAGCATGCGCCGGCTGGCGGCGCCGTCGGCGGAGAGCGGCTTCTCCATGAAGACGTTGAGGCCCTTCTCGATGGCGTACGTGAAGTGCACCCAGCGAAACGCCAGCGGCGTGGCGAAGATGACCACATCGCCGGGCTTGAGGCAGTCCATCGCCTGCTTGTAGGCATCAAACCCGATGAACCTGCGCTCGGCCGGCACGTTGACCTTGTCGGCAAGGTCCTCGCGCCCGCTGAGGGTTTTGTATGAACTGTCGAGCCGGTCCTTGTAGGCGTCGGCCATTGCGACGAGCTTGGCATGGACGCCCTTGGCATGAAGCGCGTCAATAGCGGCGCCGGTTCCGCGTCCTCCGCAACCGACGAGGGCGATCTGGATGGTGGAATTCTCGGCGGCATGCACGCTGGGAACGGCGATTCCCGCCAGCGCCGAAACCGCCGCGATCGTCCCGACCCGTTTGCCCAACTCACGCCGGGAAATATTGGTGTTTTCGCTAGAGTTCATGGTGTTTGCTCCTGTTCGATTACACAATAAACAAGCCCGTTCGAATTGCAACGTCCGCCGCCCGAGGGCGCACGGGACGCACACGCCCGCTCATGTGTTTACCGGTCCTGGGCACGGATGTTTTCGCGAAAGTGGTATAATTACATGGTCGGCAGTATGAATGGGGAACGCACTCTGTCCGGCGCTATGTGCGACAATGGAAGACGGGCTCCGCGCGAACTGAAGAACCGCATGTCAACAATCAGCAAGGATGAAGCGATACTCGCACTGTGCCGGCTCGGCGAGGTGGCCAGGTTGGCAGGCGCGAACGTGGAATTGCTGCTTCTCGGCGGCGGCGCCATGGTGCTGTCCTTCAACGCCCGTCAATCAACCAAGGATCTCGATGTTGTAATTCTTGCGCCCGATGACAGGGCCCGCGTTTATGAATGGGCGAAGCAGATCGCCTTCGAGTTGTCGTGGCCTGATGATTGGCTCAACGATGCCGTAAAGGGATTCGTCGTCTCTGGCAGTGATTGCAAGGAAGTGCTTTCCTCCCCGGGTATTCGTGTGTGGGTACCGGCAGTTGAGCAATTGCTGGCGATGAAATTATGTGCGTGGCGGGACGATGTCGACATTGGCGACGCGAGACGGCTGCTTCGCGAATTGACCGGGAGCAATGAAGATATTTGGAGGCGCGTCGAACCGCTTCTGCTACCCGGACGTGAATTGAAGGCCAGGTACGCGTTTGCCGACCTATGGGAGTCAACACATGGCGACACTTGAGCAACTTGCGCAAGCCGCGTTGGGAGGCGAGGCGCTCGCGCTGCGCGGGCTGGCGCAGGACTGGCTTGCCGAGAATCCGAACTTCGCATGTGTTCCGCGCCCACGGAGCAATGACCCGATGGTGCTGGCAGTTGCCGCGGCGCTGGTGGAAATGTTCGCGGATCGGCGTGGGGAAACTGGGCCTGATTGGGCGATCGCCATCACGCAAGCGCCGGAACCGGTTTACCTCTTACGAGAGGCAGCGCGAATGCGTCGCCTACGGGAGTTATGCCGGGACCACGCGCCGCCAGCGCTTCGTCGCCGGGGCATCTATGCTCCGCCAGATTTTCTCGTCTTTGTTTAGCGAGCGCAAACTGCTTCCGTGATTAGCTCGGCTTGTGCTGAAGAAACGCCAGCCCGTGCGTGTCGTCCTGGCGTTCCTCGGCGATGTCGAAATCCCACCCGGCGGCGCGCAGGTCGTCGTAGAGGTCGTGCACCTTGTACGGGTGATGCACTTCCACAATCAGGTAATTCACGCGGCTGATCCATTGTTTGCAGTCGGTGAAAATTTCTTTTTCGCTGCCCTCGACGTCGCATTTGAGCACGTCGATGCTGTCAAAGCCGCTCTTGTTGAGCAGGCTTTGCATGCTGTAACAGGTGACGGCTTCGTGCTGATCGTCAATCGTGTCTACCTTGTGAAAAGCCCAGGCGCGCCAGGAGCGGTCGAGGCCGGCAACGCCGTCCTTGGCGGCGACGAAGCCTTTGATGATCTGCAGCCGGTCGCCAAGTTCCCGGCAGTTGCGCTCGATCATCCGGCAATTGTCTTCGTCGGGCTCGACCACCAAAAACCGGCCTTGCGGCGCCAGCGTGGCGAAGAAAACCGATGCCAGTCCGATATTTCCTCCAAGATCGAAAACGCGGGCGTCCTTGGGAAGCGTCCATTTTTTGGCCGCCTCGTATTCACCCAACTCGAAAATCTCCCGCGCCACCAGGAAGTCGGAGCCCGACACGCGCACGACCACCTTCGTCGGCACGCCGGCAACGCGCAGCGAGATCGTCTTAAGCCAACCCAGCGCCGTCGCCACCTGCTTGTGTGTGGTGGCATAGCGCAGAACAAACGTTTTGGCGCGGTCGACGGCGCTGCGATAGACGTGGGCATGATCGCGGTTGATCTTGCGAATCTGCCTGAACTTGGCGATTTTCGACTGGGAACCCAACTTGCGACTCCTTTAACTCCTTTGCGCACACCGCCCATCTTCCATCGGCATCCCGATGGCCCGCCACTATACGGATTTCAATTTCTTCGCACAGGGGAGAATCAGCCAAGGCGAGCGCGGCGGGTTTTGTGAGCAGATGTTGAAAGAGAGTCCCATAATCGCCGGGATCAGCCGCGCGTGCCTGGGAAATATTCGTAGGGTTCGCTTCAGCGAACGCTGCTTGGGCGCGACGGTGTTACGACTTCACGAAGGACTGTGGGGATTGGGAGCCGCTGCGTTCGCTGAAGCGAACCCTACCAGAGAGCCCCGCACACTAAACTTCAGGCCGCGCATCATGGGATTCAGAATAGCCGGCAGGGGGGCACCAATGGATCCACGCGGCTGCCAGTAGAAGCGATGTCCTCGTCGCTTTTCGTCGGCGCTGGCGCCTCGGTGAGATAAAGCGGCGTGGACGCCGCTTGTGCAGGGGTGCGTATTGGCGGCCAAGTCTCTAATGGATTCGTCGATCCGCCAAGGCCGGGTCGAAGTCAGCCCCTTCGGGCTCGACCACCACGCGCTGCACGCGCGCGCCGATTCGGCAAAAGACTTCGTACGGAATCGTCTGCGACCACTCGGCGAGCTTGTACACGCTCACCGGCGACAGCGGGTCGCTGTCCAACAGGGTGACTTCGTCGCCGATCTGCGCGCCCGGGCATTCGCCAAGATCGATCGTTGTCAAATCCATGCTCACCCGGCCCACAACCGGCGCCGTTTTCCCATGGATCAAAACGGCGGCCTGATTGGAAATGCCGCGCGGATACCCATCGGCATATCCGATCGGGATCAATCCGATGCGCGTATCGCGCGGGGCGTGCCAGGTTTGGCCATATCCGACGCCTGTGCCTTTGCGAACAGACTTGATGCCGATCAGCGGCGCGGTCCATTTGAGCGCGGGGCGAAGCGGGCGGTCGATGGAGGGACCGCCGGTGGGGTCAATGCCGTACAGCGCCAGGCCGGGGCGAACCATGTCGAAATGCGAGTCGGGATGAAGAAAGACGCCGGCGGAATTGGCGGCATGGCGAGCGACGCGGCCGCGGAAACGAGCATCAATTTCCAGAGTCGCTGCTTCGAAACGCGCGATCTGTTCGGCGGTGAAAGGATCGCCGGGCGTCTCGGCATTTGCAAAGTGCGTACAAACGCCCGCCAGGCGAAGGGCGGGGCGGGCGGCGATTCGGGTGAGCAGGTCGTCGAGATGATCCAACGGCAGGCCCGAGCGGGTCATGCCGGTGTCGAGCATGAGTTGCACCGCCGCCCGCCGACCGCATGCCGATGCCACGCGCGATAAATCCTCGGCAGCGGATGCCGTGCAGACGGTCAGCGTCCAGTTGTTGCGGATGGCGGCTTCCAGCCGGGCGCGTTGCCGGCCAATGAAAATGTTCTCCAGCGGCCGGAAGACGATGATCGGCAGCGTGACATCGGGAAGATTATCCGCCTCGTCGATGCTCGCCACCGCCAGCGCATCCACCGGCGGGCGCAGCGATCCATCCGCGGAAAAATTGCACAGCGTGTCGGCGACAATCCCCGCCCCATGCCCGTACGCATCGGCTTTCACAATCGCGCAGATGCGCACGGCGTCGTCGAGCGCGCGACGGACCACGCCGGCGTTGTGAAGCAACGCGGATCGGGAAATCAAAACACGGGGCTCGCCCAGGGAGTGCTTCGCGTCCATGCGGTCGCATCCTTGCGAAAAAACCAAATCCAACCGCGGCTTCCCGCCGCGAGCCACCAAGGTACACCAACCGCGCGAAATCTTCAAAGCGCGGCGGCGCGCAAACGCAGAATTTAGCCCAGTGACCCATATCTCAATCGCGGCTCACAACCTCTCGCCGTAAAGCCGTTCAGAGGCAACCCGTCGATGTTACAAAAGATGACATTTTGATAATGCCGTTCGGCTCGCCGGTTGCTTTATTATATGCTGGGCACGAGTATGGGGTTCAGGCGCGAGGTGGTTGCACGGGCCCCAGGCGCCAGCGCCTTGGAAGGGGGCGAATAGCGCGCAGCATCAAAGCGGAGTG
>DASRLH010000157.1:0-5296 GCA_035648595.1 Tepidisphaeraceae bacterium | reverse complement strand
CGAACGCCTTCGTACCTTGTTCGCCCTGGCTTCCATGCCAATACTCCTTTGAATCAATCGAACGATAATGCCACCAATATGTTATACTCGCTGGCGGACGCAAAAAAATGTGACGAAAGATGAGGCGAGACGCCCGTGATACGGCAACGCCTTATTCCCACGATCGGTGCAAGTACTGAAGTGTCAAAACGCAACGAGGACAAAAGCTATTGCTTCAGCAGCGTCGCCAGCAGCTCCGCAAAATAGGTAATGATCAGGTCCGCGCCGGCGCGTTTGATGGCGATGAGCGATTCCAATACGGCCCGATCGCGATCCAGCCAGCCGTTGGCGGCGGCGGCCTGGAGCATGGCATATTCGCCGCTCACCTGATACGCCACCACCGGCACCGGCACCGCCGCCCGCACTGCCGCCAACACATCCAGATAAGGCCCGGCGGGCTTGACCATCACCAGGTCCGCGCCCTGCTCGACGTCCAGTTGCGCTTCGAGCAGCGCTTCGTCCACGCCGCGGGCCGGGTCCATTTGATAGCCCCGGCGGTCGCCGGATGTGGGCGAGGAATCCGCGGCATCCCGGAACGGGCCGTAAAACGCGCTGGCGTATTTCACCGCGTAAGAGAGGATGGAAACGTCCGTGAACCCGGCGTCATCGAGCCCGCCGCGAAGCGCGCCCACGGTGCCGTCCATCATCCCGCTGGGCGCGATGACGGCGGCCCCGGATTTTGCGTGGTTCACCGCCTGCCGAATGAGAAGTTCGACCGTTGCGTCATTTTGCACGGTCGCGCCGTCCGCCGTGAGCGGGCCGCAATGGCCGTGGCTGGTGTATTCACAGAAGCATAAATCTGTAATCCCCGCCATCGGGATCTTCTGCTCGCGCACGCGGCGAAGCAATCGGCAGACGACATTGTCTTCCTGAAGCGCGACCGACCCGCCGGCGTCCTTGTGCCCCCGGTCGATCACGCCAAACACGAGGTATGCTCCAAGCCCCTCATCCGCCCGCCGCGCCAGAAACTCCGCCGCCACGTCCACCGACATCTGAAACACGCCCGGCATCGACGCCACTTCGTGCCGCACCCCCGTTCCTTCGCGCACAAACACCGGCACGATCACATCCCCGCGCCGAAGCGAGACCCGGCGGAGCATATTTCGCAACTGCGGCTGCTGCCGCAGGCGGCGGGGACGAACGGGCAGGGGGTCGGTCATATTGGCATTATATCGGATTATGTCTACCAAGCCGATCTTTGCTCTACTCGACTGCCAACTTCGGGCGGATCGCCTAAAGCGTTCTGACGTGATAAGATGGTTCGGAGTAGGAAAGGCTTTATGACTCTTCAAGGAACACTGAACGGCGGGATCGTAGTGCTCGATCAACCTGCGCCATGGCCTGAAGGAACTCGCGTTGAGGTCATCGTCAGAACTGCGGAGCAGAAGAAGCCAACCCTATCGGAGCGGCTGCTGAAGCACGCAGGAACAGTCCCTGATCTTCCGGCCGACATGGCAGAGCAACACGATCACTATATCCATGGGACGCCCAGGCGATGAGAACCGTCTTCGCTGATACATTTTATTTTCTGGCGCTGCTCAGTCCCTCCGATCAGACGCACGCCAAAGCAGTGGCGTTCACGTCCGCCAACCCCGTTCGCATGTTAACAACGGAATGGGTGCTTCGTGGTCATGACAAGATCAGGCATCGCCGAAGCCCTCACGGCCGATCATCATTTCGAACAAGCTGGCTTTGTAGCCTTGTTGAAGTGACACGTTCGCTGGGCCCTCGTCCGCAATGTGCCCCTCACGCGGTCGCACCAAAGTTATTACTCAGCAGCACAAAGTCGGCGAACGAGACCGTGCCGTCGTAGTTGAAATCTCCGGCGTCCCATCCGCTGGCGACGGTAGCGCCGAAGTGATTCGACAGGGCGACGAAGTCGGCGAAGTTCACTTGTCCGTCGAGATTGGCGTCGCCGTAACGGGTGTAGTGGATGAGGACTGCCGACGCGCCGACCGCCTGGCCCATGAACGTGCCGCCGGCGGCGCCCGCGATGTCGCTTGCCTCGGCGTAACCCAGGGCGTGTTGCGTGCCGTCGGCCAGGGTGCTGGTGATGCCCGCTCCGGTCCATGTGCCGGCGCTATATGCGCTTTGGATCAGCGATGCGATGGAGGAAATCGGGCTGACGCCGTTGGCGTAGTTGACGATCATCCCGTTGTTGGTGAGGTCCAGTTTTCCTGTTGAGGCGATGGACAGCGAATCCGTAACGAGCACATTCCCGCCGGCCGAAGCGCTGGCGCCCATTGTCGCGGCAGAGCCGTCGTCAATCGTCAAGGAAGCCAGATGCTGTGTCGAGTCGAAGGTGGCCAGGGTGCCGGCGTTGGCGATATGCACGGCCACATTCGCCGCGCCCGACGCGGTATCGGCATTTATATGATAACCGCCCGGAGGGTTGCCGACGACGTTGAACGTATCGCTGCCCCCCGACCCGCCGGGGAACGAGATCGTCGTGACATTGAATATACTCATCGGCAAGCTGGCCAGCCCTCCCGAAAATGTAAGGCTCGAGGAGGTGGCGGCCAACGTGTCGTCGTCGGCCGTGCCAATCACCTCGATTTGGTTGTTGTCAGTGGGCGATCCCTTGTAGGTGATGCCGGACTTTAAGCCGCTGGCAAAGTTACCGGCCGAGTAGTCCAAGGCCACCGTGTCGCCGCCGGCCGCCCCGTTGATCGTGATGCCGCTGATATCGGCCAGCGCGAGCGTCTCCGTCGGCGTTCCGGCGCCGGGGGTGGGTGAATTCACCCATTCATCCAGCGCTCCATCCGCATCCTTCTTCAAGTACAGGTTGTCGATCGGAGTTTGTGCAAGCCCCGCCAGATCGGGCACGAGTTTGTTGGCGATTGGCGTTCCGCGTCCGGTGACCAGGTCGTAGCCAGGGCCTGCGGCATACCCGTTGTTGCCGGTGGTGATGTCGTGGAAATCGGAGGCCGGCAGCTGGTAAATTTTTGGCAGTGTCTGCGAGGCGCCGTCCAGCGATTTGAGGCCATTGAGGGCGCGTCCCTGGTCGGCCACCGCGATCAGTCCCGACCAAAGCGGCGCGGCCAGGCTGGTGCCCCCAAACGCATCCCAGGGAGTAGATGCGCCAAAGTCGTATGAATCGTAGACGGACACAGCCGATACAGGATCGGCATCCATTGAGACATCGGGGTAAGTGCGAAATGAAGTGCTTTGGCTGACGATGCCTTTTTGCCACGACGGCTGTGCCTCGACTTGGCTGATTCCGCCGCCGCCCCCACCCTCGCTGGAGGTTCCACTGCTTGAACCGGTGCCCCATCCGGTTTCGCCGGCGTAGTTATTGCCATTGGTGGACAGGCGTGTGCCGCCGACAGTCAATACGCGCGGCGAAGTTGCCGGATAGTCCGGGCCGATGGTCGTGCCGCTCGAATCGTAAGCACCGGTGTCGCCGGCGGCGTTCAGGAACGTCACGCCGTGGCTGGCAGGACTGGTGAAGTACGGATCATAAGCGGAGAGATCGCCGGCGCTGCTTTCGTCGCCGCCCCAACTCATCGAGACCGCCACCACGTTCGGGGCCTTCGCTGCCGACGCGACCGCGGTGAAAAGATCGTCAAAGGGCGTATTCGCTTCATACAGACTGATGTTGGCCCGCGGCGCCATCGCGTGTGCCCATTCGATATCCAACGATTCTTCAATTTCCCAATCCACGCCGCCTGGCCCGGCTGGGTCAGTGGAGGGCAATGATGTTCCCCCGTTCTGATCGCGCTTCAGGAACGAAGGCGTTCCAAGGCCGGCATTCAAAGACGGCAGGTTGTAGCGACGCGAAAATGCATTGAGGTCGGCCAGCGCCGTCGGATCGTCATAGGCGTCCACAATCGCGATGGTCTGGCCCGTGCCATCGCCCACGATCCCGCTAAAGTTAATCGAATCGACTCCGTAAGCTCCGCGCACCTGTGCGGGCGTTAAGCCGATGGGGGAGGAATCGGCCGCCGGTCGAAATCCGCCGGGGCCCTGCGCGGCCATGATATTCGGGTGCGCCTCCCAGGTCGAAGTGCCCGATGAACGGACCACCGGCACCGAGGCCGCCAGCGGTCCCATGACCGGCGCGGCAACCGCGCTTGCCGGACCCGGCAACACCGGCAATACCGGCACAGTTTGCGATGGCATAGCCGACGGCGCTGCCAGCGGTCGAAAAACGTGCAGGGCCGCATGATACACCGGTCCCATCCGATTGGTTACAGGAAGTGTCGAGACGCTCAGCATCGTGCGCGCTTCGAGCCGTTCAAAGACTCGCTCGCCCCCAGTCGTAGTCCGGCCAACCGCCGTTCGGCGGCCCAATCCGGGCTTGCGCGTAGTGTTGCTGCGATGAGATTTCCAGGGCAATTGCATCAATTTTCCTCGTTTTCGCCTATCCCGCCAAGCCATGGTCCTGGAACGCTAATCATACGCCGCCGACCCCATCCGCGTTCTATTTTCCGAGTTATGTCGGCGGTAAGCCACGGCGGGGTTAAGATCGGGGATATGAACGCATTCTCCGCTTCAGTTCGTCACGAGCCGCGCTGGCCCGCGATCGTCGCAGTTTTGGCCATAGGCGGCCTCTATATGGCCCTCCCCGATTCTCTTGCCGTGGGCCCGCGCTGGCTGGCCCCAGCGATCGTGCTGGCCCTGCTTGTGCCCGGCATCATTACCCATCATATGGGCTGGGGCCGGGCCAATCATCTCCTGGGTGTGCTGCTCTCGGGGGCGATCACGTTATTCATGGTTTGGTCATTGGCGTTGCTGGTTCGCGCTTTGCCGTCGCACAAGGAACCGGCCGTGACGATGCTGCGTTCCGCCGCCGCTCTTTGGTGGACGAATGTGCTGGTCTTCGCGGTCTGGTATTGGCGTCTGGACGCCGGCGGCCCGCGCCTGCGCTCGGGCCGCCCGCACCACGAATCCGGCGCGTTCCTCTTCCCCCAAATGCAATTCGCGCAAAGCAGCCCGCTTCTCAGCGGCAAACCCTGGTCGCCGCGCTTCATCGACTACCTGTTCCTCGCGTTCAATACCAGCACCGCCTTGTCGCCGACGGATGCGCCGATTTTATCGCGTTGGGCAAAGGTGCTGGTCATGACGCAGGCGAGTATTTCACTGACGGTTATCGCGATTTTGCTGGGGAGGGCGATCAATATTCTGTAGCCAGTATCCACTCCGGCGCATGAATGACTGGATTTCGTGCAACGGCGATTCTAAATTGCTCGCATGGAAGCAGGCGCTTTGCCCGGCCAATCGATCGTCATCATCGGCGGTACGACCGGCCTGGGCT
>DASRLH010000156.1:0-6122 GCA_035648595.1 Tepidisphaeraceae bacterium | reverse complement strand
CGAGCCGGGAACCGAGGATTGAGCAGGCTCGAATGCCACGCGGGCAGCATGACACAAACCAACGGCTGGCGCAATGCAGATTATTGCTATTGTCACGCCAAGCAAAATCCCGGACGCCTGTGGCGGGACGCCCGTGTCACGTTAAACGATTTGAATCCATGAATGGCGTGAGTTCGCTGAATTGCAATGTCCCGACGCAGATCATGGCTGCTGGATTTCAACGGCGCTTGTTCGCGCACGCCTATTTAGCGGTCAAGCCGCTTTCGGGCGAATCGTAGAAGCGGCGTCCTCGCCGCTTTTCTTCCTCTTAACGCCCAGGACGCGACCGGCGCCACCGAACCTGTCCCACACCCGCATAGCGCGCAGACCCAGCGCCCCGTTGTGGCCCACGCCCCCCGGCGATAAACTTGGCCCCTCTAGCGCTAACAAAGTTATTCTAACCCAGCCGGACGAGCAGGCGACGATATGAATCAATCCAGCGGACAAACCGCCAGCACTCCCCAACGCAAGCGCGCCCTGGTCACCGGCATCACCGGACAGGATGGCTCATACCTGGCCGAGTTTCTGCTCGCCAAGGACTACGAAGTGCACGGCCTGGTCCGCCGAAGCAGCTCGTTCAATACCTCGCGCATCGAGCATTTGTACGTCGATCCCCACAGCCCAACCGCGCGCATCTTCCTGCATTACGGCGATCTGGTGGACGGCACCGGCCTGCGCGAGGTGCTTACGCGCGTGCGGCCCGATGAGGTGTATAACCTGGGCGCGCAGAGCCATGTGCGCGTCAGCTTCGACCAGCCGGTGTATACGGTGCAGACCGATGCGCTGGGAACGATCAACCTGTTGGAAGCGATCCGCGACATCGGCTTGCCGATCCGCTTTTACCAGGCGAGCAGCAGCGAGATGTACGGGAAAGTGATGGAGACGCCGCAAACCGAGCGCACGCCTTTTCATCCACGCAGCCCGTACGCCTGTGCAAAGGTGTATAGCTACTGGCAAACGGTGAATTACCGCGAGGCGTATGGGGCCTTCGCCGTCAACGGCATTCTCTTCAACCACGAAAGCCCGCGCCGGGGCGAAACATTTGTCACGCGTAAGATCACTCGCGCCGCCACGCGCATCAAGGAGGGCATGCAGAAAAAGCTTTATCTGGGAAACCTCGACGCAAAAAGAGACTGGGGCTTTGCGGGCGATTACGTGGAGGCAATGTGGCTGATGCTGCAAGCCGCCAAGCCCGACGATTATGTGATCGCGACCGGCGAAACGCATTCGGTGCGCGAATTCCTGGATGAGGTGTTCGGGCACTTGAGCCTGGATTGGAAGGAACACGTCGAGGTCGATCCGCGCTACTTCCGCCCCGCCGAGGTGGATCTGCTGCTGGGCGATGGCAGCAAGGCGCGAAACGAGTTGGGCTGGCAGCCGCGCGTATCATTTAAGCAACTGGCCCAGATGATGACCGCCTCCGACTGGCACCTGGCCCGCCGGGAGCGCGCGATCGCCGAGCATGATAAGAAGAGCGGGATGTGAATTGCGTCGTCGGGCGTTCGCAATTTTCCGGGCGGGGCATTGGCGGACAGCGGGGCAGACATTCCTGTCTGACGGCGAATCGGTGAGTGGAGGACATTTTTGTCCTCCCGAACGATTCGACTCTGCTCACCGCGGGCCGATTCGAATCCGCTCGACGGGGCAAGATTGTCCGCCGGGCGATTTTGCGGTATCATCCCTGGCTTGCACGGCGAGCGAGGCGATTGCATGACGACAGCCACCGGCCATACCGAGACGATGCACGAGCGCGTGCTGGGCGTCATCAACCTCATTCGGCCCGCGGTGCAGGCCGACGGCGGCGACATTGAACTGGTGGATGTGGCCGACGATGGGGTCGTCCAAATCCGCTTCCATGGCGCCTGCCTGGGGTGCCCCAGCAGCCACATGACGCTTCAAATGGGGATCGAGCGCAACATTCGCGACAAGGTGCCGGAAGTCACGCGGGTGATTCCGGTGACTTGAGAGCATGACCGATTCCCAACATTGGATGCACGAGGCGCTGGCGCAAGCCCGCGTCGGAGGCGCGTTGGGCGAAGTGCCCATCGGCTGCGTGATCGTGAATGATGTGAACGGCCAGGTGATCGGCCAGGGATGCAACCGCCGTCAGACCGACCGCGACCCCACCGCCCATGCCGAGATCATCGCGTTGCGCGAGGCGGGGCGTTCCCTGGGCGACTGGCGCCTTCTCGATTGCACGATCTATGTGACGCTCGAACCGTGCCCGATGTGTGCCGGGGCGTTGGTGAACGCGCGCATTCCCCGGCTGGTGTATGGGTGCGCCGACCCCAAGGCCGGCGCGGTCCGCACGCTGTTCCAGATTTGCGAAGATGCGCGCTTGAACCACCGCGTGGAAGTCGCCCAGGGAGTGTTGGCCGACGAATGCGCGGAGCTGTTGAAAGGTTTTTTTCGCGAGCAGCGCGCGCTGGGAAAAAAGTGAGTTGCAAACGTGGCGGCGCGTTTTTACTCCTCGCCCGTCCGATCGATGCCGCGGAGTTGCAGGCTGCTGAATACACGTGCCATGCCGGCGGCAAGGACCATGACCCCCAGCAGCCCGGCGAAGGTGAGCGCCATCCAATGCGGGCGCGGGTCCCCGCTGACCGGCAGCGATCCGATCATGTCGTACGCCTCCAGCGTGTTTGGCAGCGCGTACGCCGCCAGATAGCTGAACGTCAGTGCCGCCAGCACCATCAGCACCAGAACGACCACGGTGTTGGGTCTGCGCGGCCCCGTTGCGAAATCATCCATCATTTCCATAGTGATCTTCCGGGTTGAACGACTTACCGGTCCTGAATGTGGAAATACGATATGTGGGGGGAGTTGGCAAACCGCCGCGGACACCGCGGCCACGATCGGTCCAGAAGCACCCTCGGTCGCGTCCCATAAGGTTTAGCGCAGAGTGCGCAAAGGCGCAAAGGCGCAAAGTCGCAAAGGCAAATTCAACGATTCCAACGCCTTAAAGGTGTGCAAGCGTTCAGCCATTGCTGAGTGGATTGGTGGGAAAGGAATCCGTCAATGCACCGCGGGCGTCCCGCCCGTGCGGACGGCGCAGTGGTCATAGAATCACGGTATTCCCAATTTCACAGCACCCTGCGCGGGCGGGACGACTTTTGCGACGTCATCCTTTGAATTTTCCGCTTTTCCTGCTTTTGAATTTGTTTCGGATTTCGTGCTTCGGATTTCGGATTTTCACCTGCCACTTGGGTTATCGGCTCTACGCATAGCGCTTTCGCACCCACCGTCTAATACGCCTGCGCAAACACCACCTGCACGTCCGTTTCCTCGCCGCTGTAAATGCACTTGCCTGTCTTGCCCGGCTGATCGAATGGGATGCAGCGCACGGTCGCCTTGGTCTGCTCCTTGATCCGGGCCTCGGCGGCCCGATCCGGCTTGAAGAAACAGCGGACAAAGCCGCCGTGCTCGGAAATGATTTGCTTGAGCTCATCGAACGTGCTCGCATCGCGCGTGTTGGCCTCGCGCAACGCGCGGGCCTTC
This sequence comes from Tepidisphaeraceae bacterium, assembly GCA_035648595.1. GTDB lineage: Bacteria > Planctomycetota > Phycisphaerae > Tepidisphaerales > Tepidisphaeraceae > RYN-428. The sequence goes on along the minus strand of DASRLH010000156.1, from coordinate 2,588 downwards.
TCAAATAGCGCGGCATGGGCGGCATCAAGCCGGTTGGCGAGCCAGTCGGGGCTCACGTCTTCAAGCTTGATGATTTCCTTCCCGCCCGGCCCGCCGATACGGCTCTTAAGGACGAACGCGCCGCCTTCCACGTCGCGCGGGCCGACCTCGATTCGGAACGGCACGCCGCGCTGCTCCCAGTGATATTGCTTGTCGCCCGGCCGCGCATCGCGGAAATCCGCGACGATCCGCTGCTCGCTGGCGGCATCGTAGAGCCATGATTCGATGCCGTGCCGGGAGATGCGATTGGAAGCGCGGCCGCCAGTCAGGACGCCGATTAGTTTGTCCACGAACCCGCGCACCTTTGCCTCGTCCTCGGGATTTTTGTAAATCGGCACGATCGCAACCACATCCGGCGCCACGCGCGGCGGAAGAACCAATCCCTCATCATCGCTGTGCGCCATGATCAGCGCGCCGATCAGCCGGGTGCTCACGCCCCAACTGGTCGTCCACGCGTACGCCTGCTGCTGGTCGCGGCCCAGGAACTTGATCTCAAAGGCCCTCGAGAAATTCTGTCCCAGGTCATGGCTGGTGCCGCACTGCAGGGCCTTGTTGTCCTGCATGAGCGCCTCGATGCAATAGGTGATGACGGCGCCGGGGAATTTCTCGCTGTCGGTCTTGGCGCCCTTGATAACCGGGATCGCCAGCACGTTCTCGGCGAAATCCGCGTACACATCCAGCATTTTCAGCGTCTCGACGCGCCCCTCCGCCGCCGTTTCATGGGCGGTATGGCCTTCCTGCCAGAGGAACTCGGCGGTGCGCAGGAACAGCCGGGTGCGCAATTCCCAGCGCATCACGTTGCACCACTGGTTGATCAGCAACGGCAAATCGCGATAGCTCTGCACCCATTGCGAATACATGTGGCCGATGATCGTTTCGCTGGTGGGCCGGATAATCAGCGGCTCCTCCAGCTCGCCCGCCGGCTTCAGGCCCTTCTCGCCTTTCTCCAGTTTCGAGTGCGTGACCACCGCGCATTCCAGCGCGAACCCCTCGACATGCCGAGCCTCTTTGGCCAGAAAACTCTGCGGGATGAGCAGCGGGAAGTAGGCGTTGACGTGGCCGGTTTCCTTGAAGCGGCGGTCCAGCTGCCGTTGAATGGCTTCCCAGATCGCATACCCTTCGGGCCGGATGACCATGCACCCGCGCACGGGCGCATAATCCGCGAGTTTGGCGGCTTTGATCACGTCGAGATACCACTGCGCATAATCCTGCGAACGGGGCTTGATATTCTTGGCCATGGTTGCAGGTAGATTACGCGCCCGCCGACGAAGGGCAAATGGCGGGGATGCGCCGCGAGAAGAAGAAAAGATAACCACGGAGACACGGAGGCACTGAGGCGCATTCGACTTCTTGCGCCTTTTTCAGAAAGCGGTTTCAGCGATTGGCTGATTCTTCGTGGCACGGGCGGCTCGCCCGTGTTCTTCGAAATCAAGAACAGGGGCGAGCCGCCTGTGCCACCGGCTTTCCGAACCAATCAAACAATGGAACGAAATCCCAGAACTGCTTTGCATGGATCGGAATCATGCACCCAATCGTCGAACGCGCCTCCGTGTTTCCGTGCCTCCGTGGTGAGATTTCTTCCCGAGCGTTCCAGGCCGTCACTCCTACCAATATTCGCGATTGAACGGCAGCGGGCCTTCCGCGAAGACATCCAATTGCCTGGCAGCCTGACAACCGGACGCCGACGCCAATCCCAGTTTCAAAGCTTGCGTGGCCGGCAGGTTGCCGCAGACCACCGCCGCCCAAATGTGATCGGCACATTCAAACTCCGCCGCCGCCGCCGAGCGCGACACGCTTGCCTTCCCCTCGTGAAAGTCGATCGCGAAGCGGGTTTCTCTTCCCTCGCTTTCCCGCACGCCTACAACCACCTTCCCCGCGCGGCCGGCAGGCAGATGCATCGCCTCGATCAGCCGGGCGTGGTCCAGCACGCGAAGCTGCATGAGCGTGAAGGGCCTGACTTCCGGCGTTGGATGGTTCACCAGCCGATGCGGAATCTGCACCTCGCGCAATAGCCAATTCAACGGCACATCCGCCGGCAACGTGATCGACGCAACCGAATACTGGTCCCGCTGGCTGGCAAGAAAATATAACTGCCGGCGAAGGGCCGCCATGTCCTCATACACGTTTTCCGAAACGTAGATCGTGTCCTTCCCGTTTTGCTGCAGGGTTTGAAAAGCCAGGTAGCCGCGAATCATCCCATCGGCGGCACAATCCATCACCAGCAAGCCATCCTCGACCTTCCTGAGAAACACGTCCCAGGCCGCCGGTGATCGTTCGACCTCACATTGCCCATTCGCGGCGCATCGCTGATGACAGGCGGCCAACGCCGGCAGATCATTCGCCTCAAAAAACCGCATCCCCTCCACATCCCCGGCGGGAAAATTCGCCAGGGGCACGGTCCAGGTGCATCGCCGCTCGACAATGCCATATCCAAAATGCTCGTAAAAACTGGCCCGGAACGGCATCAGTGCGCTGACCACCGCTTCCCGCTCGCGGGCCAGCCGTAGCGTCTCACGCATCATTTGGCTGGCCACGCCCCCGCCCTGATT
>DASRLH010000155.1:0-7173 GCA_035648595.1 Tepidisphaeraceae bacterium | reverse complement strand
CTTCCCTTCGTGGGCCTGGTTCCCGGGATGACATACTACGTGGAGGCACAAACCTTTGAAGGCGGCTACAACCACTCCACGATCATCACGACAGATGTGACCACGCCGATGCAAGTGGATTTGCTGGTGGACTCGGACAACGACGACGGCTTCAACATCCCGGATGGCTCGCCGCTGGAAGACCGCCTGCAAACGGTTCCCTACTCCACCAGCACGCCCGGCAAGATTCTGATCGCCGATGGCAACGATCTGAACGGCAACGGCTCTCCAGACTACGCCGACTGGGCCGCCGGCGTCGCCGGCTCCCAGTTCGCCCCCTTCCAGTTCCGCATCCCGGCGACGACGGACCTGTCAAAGACGACGATCGAGTTCGACTACAGCGCCGCCGACCCCAGCGCCAGCGGCACGCCGCCGGGCGCGCTGCGGCTATGGTTGAAAGATGCGAGCGCGGCCAAGTCGCTTAGCGACTATATCGCGGGTAACACGGCGATTGCTGCGGGCACGCTGCCGTTCGGCGCGGCGGTGGGAGGGTGGATAACATTGAACGGGTTTATTGAAGCGGTGTTGGCCGGCGCGCAGACAATCACCGCGACAGCGACGACCGGCACTTCGCCGGCGACGCAGAGCGCGAGTGATTCGGCGAATGTGGATTCGGTGCAACCTTCAATCGATATTATCACTACCATCGGGACTGAACACGCACTCGACATAAGCGAGAAGAATACCAGCGGCGGGTATGTGGTGCTGAACGATGATAATGACAATAACCAAATGGTACTGCCGCTCAAGAGCGCCTTTGGCGCGAAGTTGCCGAGGCAACCCAAGCCTGACACCGCGATGGGCATGCTCGTGAAGGGTGAGCACGACCTCGGGACTGCCGAATTGAACGCGGTGGATTTGGGCGGAACGTACACGATTACATTTGACAGCACCCACCTGCGGATTTGGCAGCCCTCCGAGGACGGCACCAACTACTCGCTCGTTATAAGCGGTATCACGAAATTCGACGCATCAGTGAACACCACCCTAAGCCTCGAAGGATTTGGAGAGAGTGCGGCGAAGGCGGGCGATTCAATTCAGTTACTTTGGGAGCCGCCTGGAAATGTGGCCGCGCCCGCTGCTCTTTCCGACGAGGTCAAAGAAACGGTTTTCACGCTGGAGGGCGCGCAATATGTGCCGGGGTTCGGAAGGTATGAGTATACTGTCGATGTGCCGGGCGGGCTAGCCACTGGACCGTTTCTCGGTTGGTCTTACAACGATGGGACGGGAAACACAGTAGCCGGTGGCCAGGACGCCACGCAATCGATAGCGTTTAGCGGGGGCCCTGCCATTGCCAAAGTGATCTACGCGCCCGCCCCCGGGTTTGAGGCGACCCGGTACGTGTATGTTGTATCTGTTAACGCCACGCCAGGCGCTATAACAAGTCCGAACGGCGCGGCTGTTGTGGTCGGGACGCCAGCATATCAGGTAAAAGGGCCAAGGAGCCCCATAACCTTTAGCAGCCAAGTTACCTTCCAGGGGCCCGCCGATCCCGTCGATCCGACGGCGCAACGCGGGCTTCAGTATATGCAGGCCGGCTTCATTCAGACGGCGAACGTGAATTCGCTGAGCGCCACCTACGGCGCAAGTTTCATTCACTCGCCCCTGCAGGGAGGGTCGTTTATTGACGCCGTAACCGCGGTCGATGGGGCGCAGAAAAGTCAGTTCCCCTGGTATGACAGCCCCTCAAATGTTGGCGCGATAAATGGACAAGGGTTGCTCGGGATCTTCGAGCCATCGACAAACGATTTGACTCGGACATTGAATGAAAGCGATCGGCCGAAGGTCCATATTTTCGAATTTGATGGCAAAGGGGCGTTTTTGACCGCAGCAGCGGTTCAATATCATTTTGCCATGTCAGTAGGCGTTCACACGCTCGACTCGGAGGGAAATGCGTCCGCTTTTTATTACCTCAAGGCGGCAACGCAGTGGGACGCTGACTACAGCGGCACCGTGAACCGGAAGGCGTACGTTCCCGTTTCTGCGGGACCAAAGCTTTCGGCCATCTGGGCGGCTGGTGCGGCATTCAACACGGGGCAGGGCGTGGACGGCGTATTGTTGCTTCTTCCGGGCTTGCCTGCGGTAAATACGGTAGCCCAAGATATAGCGAGCTCGGTCTTAGATTGGTTGCCGGGCCTTTGATTGGAGGACACATGCGAAATTTATTCGCATTGCTCATTTCCGTTTCCACATTATGCGGCGCGCGGCCTTCGGATGAGAGTCCTCGTCCCGCGACTGCGCCGGTGTCGCAACATTATTTCGATCGACTCGTTGGCAACATCGTGCTCGGCAAGGTGATTCGCGCAAAAGAACGGCCATTGCCAGGGTACAGAATAGGCTTTGAAGTGGAAACGCTTTGTGATTATCGTGGAGAGGCCAAGGGACGGATCACCGTCATGGGTAATCCGGCGGATCAGTTCACGAACAATAACTCAATGCCTGACCTTCCCGTGGACCGCATGGTTTTAGTCTCTATATTTCCGCTCGCGCATGCAGGCGAATTTGGCTGTGCCGATTGGAGATTCGCACCGTTTGGCCTTCAGACACCACGAGAAGTCGCTCCCAAAGAAATCGAACCTATCAAGCAGGCAATTACGGAACTGCGGCGTCTCGCACCGCCGAATGGGAAGGGGCCGATTCCGCGCGAGGAAGTGGAGCGATTGCTGAACTCCAAGGACTACCTTCAATGGGCGCTTGGAGCCACGCTGCTGGCATATGAAGGGACGCCCAAGGACATCAACGCGTTGATGGGTGCGTTAAACGTGGGCAACCTTACCGTTAAGCAGGCAATCTGGGTTCACTATATATTGAGGCAGATCGCCCCGGAGAAAACACGCCCGCCGGCTTGGGATCTGGACCAGACCTATTCCGGCTATTTCGAGAGTCGTAGCCCCGAGTTTAAGATATTGGACGATTGGACGCCGGGGAGCCCGGAGAGGGCCAAACCGTCGAAATCGAAATAGCCAGAGAAGTTCAAACTCATCAAGCGAGGAGCCGATGCAGGTGGGTTTGCTAGTGGACTCAAGAATAACTGGATGGGCGCGGGGCTTCAGCGTTGGGGAGGGGGTGTCCGGCACGCTGCTTCTCCTTCCCGATTTGCCTGCTGCGAACACCGTAGCGGAGGAAAAGACGAAACTACTAATAAATTGGTTGCCAGGGCTCTGATCGGAGGACTTATGCGATGTGGATATCGGGCAGTATTCTTCGTTATAGCCTTATGCGCGGCGACGACTTTGGTGGTGGATGCCGGAGTTCCAACAACGGCAGCCGCGCAAACCAACGGCGCTTATAAGATCGTGGGGAACATTTTACTCGCGAAAGTGATTCATGCGATGAATAAGCCGTCGGCGCGTTACCGCGTCGGGTTCGAAGTGACCGTAATTGCTGACTACCGCGGCGATCTCAAGGGGAATATCACCGTCGTTGGCAATCCGGCTGACCAGTTTACAAACGTCACATCAATGCCCGACCTTCCACCGGGCCGCGTAGTCCTGATTCAGGTTGGGTCGAAGAATGATTCGGGCGGATTTGAATGTGGCAACGCGGGATATGCCCCGTTTGGGCTGAAGATGCCGCGCCCGGTGGACCCTAATGATGTTCAGCCAATGGTGCGCATGCTGGCCGAACTCCGCCGGCTTGCGCCGCCGAATGACAAGCGGCCGGTGCCGCACGAAGAAGCGGAGCGATTATTGAAATCTAAGGAGTACGTGGAGTGGGCACTCGGCGCGACGCTGCTGGCGTACGAAGGGAGGGCGACGGACATCAACGAGTTGCTCGGGGCCTTGAACGTCGGCAACCTCACCGTTAAGCAGGCGGTTTGGGTTCATTATGTCTTGAGCCAGGTCGCGCCGGAGAAAGCCCGGCCGCCCGTATGGAGACTGGACCAGTTCTTCTCCGGCTATTTCGAGAATCGCAGCCCTGAGTTCAAAATTTTTTTTGACTGGACGCCGGGGAATACCGAGTCGGCCAAACCGTCGAAAGCGAAATAAGCGGACAACTTCAATAATGCGGTGAGGAAAGGTTGATTCAGATGTCTTTGCTAATTTGCCCGACGCACACGCACGACGCCCTTTCCGCAAATCCACCTCGGCTGGACCAACATCGCCACGCAGGCGACCGGCATCGAAGTCGATCGCTCCGCCGACGGCACCAACTTCACACTTCTAACGACGCTCGCCGGCAGCGCGACAAGCTACAAGGACACCGGGTTGGCGGAAGGTTCGCGGTACTGGTATCAGGTTCGCGCGATCGAGCCGGGCGGGCCATCGTATTACATCGGCCCGGCGTACTGCACCACGCTGCCGATCCAGACGCTGACCGCGACCGCCGTTTCGACTGGCGAAATTGATCTGGCGTTCGGGAATATCTCCGCGCAGCCGGGCGCGTTGCTCGAAGTGGATCGCTCGACGGATGGGACGAATTTCACGCCGCTCACCAGCACGCTGGCGGCGGGCAGCACGAGCTATAATGACACGGACGCCGCGCTCGTGGAGGGGGCGCATTACTGGTATCGCGCGAGGGCGATGGAGTCGCCGACGGCTTCGGGATATACCGATCCGGCGGATACATGGACGCTGGCGCTGGCGCCTTCGGGACTCGCGGCGACCGTCGCGGGCGCGAACGAAGTGGATTTGTTATGGACGAACAACAGCGCCGGTTCTCCGCAGACGGCGATTCTGCGATCCGAGGATGGCGTGAACTTTGACACCATCGATGTCGTCAGCGCGGGAACCACGACGTACGCCGACACGTCGGCGGCGGATGGGACGGCGCATACCTACCAGGTCGCCGCGATGAATCCGGGGGGATCGTCCGCCGCCTCCAATTCGGTGCCGGCGCAGACTCCGTTGCTGGTGCCGTTTAGTTTGACCGCAAGCGTGTTTAACAGTTCGGAGATCGACGTGTCGTGGAGCGACGCCTCCGCGACCACCGCGACCGGCTACAACGTGCTGCGATCCACGGATGATGTGACCTTCGCGCAGGTCGGCTCGACGACCGGCGTGAACGCCAGCTACTTTAGCGATACCAGCCTCCTGCCGGGCACGCATTATTATTACGAAATCCAGGCGACCAACGCGGTGGTTACCTCGGCATCCTCCAAGCCGGCGGATGCGATCACCGATCCGACGCTGGCCGACAGCGGCCCGTCGTCGGTCGCCGAGGGATCGACCTACACCCTGATGTTGACCGCGAATCACGATCCATCCATACCTGATCCGGTGACGGGTTGGGACATCACCTGGGGCGACGGGAGCAACCAGCACGTCACCGGCGATCCGGGTTCGGTCGGGCATATCTACAGCGAGCCGGGGTCCTTTCCCGTCGTCGCCAACAGCGACGGGTTCACCGGCTTAACTTCCAATCAAACCGCGATTGTGATTGAAACAGCCGCCAATCTCGCCGTCTCCGGCTCCGACAGCGTCGACGAGAATACCACCTACACGCTCAACGCCACCTACACCGATCCCGGCGGAGATCATGTGAAGGAATGGCTGATCACCTGGGGCGATGGGCAGACGACGGATATGCCGGTGAGCAATCCGCCGATGGATACGGCCGGACCTTCCACCGACACGCAAACCTTCACCCATCAATACGCCCACGGCCACGCGACCTACATCGTGGGCGCGCAGGCGCTGACGGACGATGACCTGACGAAGGCTTCAAAGTCCGTGCAGGTAATCAACTCCGATCCGAACTTCAATCCCGGCCAGGACAACAACGGCGTATTCGAAGATGGCACCTATGCCCTCAATATCAGCCCCGCCCTTGATGGCGGGGTTCATGATCCGGTGACGTACGATGTCCAATGGGGCGACGGCACCGCCGACACCACCTGCCAGGGGAGCAGCGATGGAATGTCGGTGCCGACGCAGTATCATCAGTACCTTGAGGAGGGCGTGCGCCTGGTGACCGTGACGCCCAGCTACGGCTCGGTGCAGAATAAGTATGTAGGCACAGCGGATTCCACGCCGACGATTGCCGCGCCCCCCGAGCAGGCGGTGGCTTCGGGGCAGGGCGTGACGATCAACGCCAGCTTCACCGGCGGGGCGACCTCCGACCAATGGGCGGCGTTCATCGACCTGCACGACGGCACCGGCCCCCACGCCGGCACGGCAAGCGGCAGCGCCAGCGGATCGCTGAGCTTCAATCTCTCCAGCCCCATCGCTCCCGGCGCCTACTCACCGACAATCCTTCTGTACGACAAAGGCGGCACGGCGGCCGCAGTTGTAACATTCACGCTGGACGTATGGGGCGCGGTCATCGACCAGGGCGAATCCAACGACATTCTCATCGCAAGTTCGGATGGCACGCAGAACCTCCAGCCGGTCTGGTTCTACTTCCCCCATCCGGCAGGCGTGGCGCTGAACCTGACCATCGGGACGAAGGATGCGACCGATGCTTACCTATGGTCGAGCAATTCGCCGGTGTCGGGAAGCACGCCGGCGCTGGGCGACAGTACATCCAGCTTCAATCTCCCCGAAGACGCCACGCAGAGCAGCGTGGAATATTGGGTCGGCGCGATCAACGGGAACACCACGGCGAACGTGTTGCAATTCACGCTGACGGGCACAGTGACCAGCTCGCCGCAACTGCCGCCGGGGACGCTGCCGGTGCCGACGACGCCGGCCGGATCGAATAAGCCATCTCTTGTCGGAGTGACGCTTACACTCGCGAACGATCCAAACGCTGGAGCGGAGAATGTCAACGTTAACGATGCGACGCAAGAATGGATTGTGGGCCAGATGGTGGATCTCAAGGCGGATATCGTCGCGCCGCCAGCGCTCACGAAGGGCGCCAAATACTCCTGGGGCGTGGACGGAAACGTCTTGCGGAATTGGGGCTGGTCGCCTGGAACCTACAGCTATGCGGACTATGCCACACGCAAGAACGTGACGCTTCAGGAGGACCAAAAGACCGCAGCGGCAATCCCGCTTAAAGGCGATGACGGCGGGACAGTCCATACCAGGACGGCGCAAAAGGAGTTGAAATTTTTCTGGTTCATCCGACTAATGCGTAGGTAGTTTCGTGTAAAGCGAAGATTTTAAGTTTGAAGAAGTCGGGGTCTCGGAAGCCGTATGCTTGTCGTTGCATGGTTTTGATCTTGTTATTTGTGCCTTCCAATGGCCCGGT
>DASRLH010000154.1:0-10732 GCA_035648595.1 Tepidisphaeraceae bacterium | reverse complement strand
TCGGAGGCGGTGGCGGGCGTCGCGGGGGTGTCCACGCTGGCGGCCTGATTCGGGACCAACTCTTCGTCGGCGCTGGGGTAGGCGCGGGCCAGTTCGGTCCATGCCGTCGCTTGCGTCTCCAGCGCGGTGCGCACCGCCTGGCGCCCAACCTTGCGGCGGATTAATTGAACATGCAACTCCGCCAGCGGCTCGGGGTCCTCGCCATTGCGGGCCAGCGATGCGACGCCCGCGAGAACGCCAGCCGTTGGGATGATCGCAGGCTCGGGTTGCGGCGCCGGCGCAGCGGCTTGCTCGGGGCGGGCGGAACGCTCAACCCGCGACTGCATGGCCGGCCGCGGCGCGGGCGTTGGACCCGCCGGCAGCTTCACCACCCGCGGCACCGCGCCAATATTCGTATTCGCCGGCTGCCCCCCCGAAAGGATCACCGCGATCACAACCGCCGTAACTATGCCGGCAGCCGCGAAAGCCAGCAGCGATGTCGGGAACTTGCTTTTCGCCGGCACGGCGATAGGGGCAGCAACCGCAGGGGGAGGCGCGGAAAGCTGGGCGTGGCAGTCGCCGCACACCACCAGCTTCTTCCACGCATGAGCCACTTGCAGCTTGCCCCCGCAGTTATCGCACAGGCGCGCTCGATTTGGCATGATGGGCCTCCGGCAAGATTATATCACAAAAGGGGGTTGCAAGCACGATGCAACGGCCGGGGCTTCACCGGTGACCGAGGCGGCTTCCATTCACGCCGGGAGCCCTTTAACGAGTCGTCCCATTCCGCGGCAGAGACAAGATTGGGAGCTGCACATATGGGCCGATCGCTGTGCCGCACCGGCCCCTTACGTTCGAATCATTGCCTCAATCTACCAAAGTCGGCGGACCAAATAGGGATCCAGAGTTGCGTCACAGCTGACGATAGGAATCGCTTCGACCAGGGCCTGGGCTGCCAGCATTCGGTCGAACGGGTCTTTGTGATGAAACGGCAACGCAACGAGCATCGCTGCGTGACGAATCTCAATGAGGACAACCCTGAAATCGTTTTGTTCGATCCCTCGTCGCCAGAACGTTTCAAAAGGCACACTGAGCGAGTACCTGCGCAGGCTTATTTTGATCGCAATTTCCCAAGCTCGCAGGGCTGACCAATATCTCCGCAGTGTCATCCTCGATCACTGCCGTTGCCGCAGGGCTGAGCTTGGGATCATCCAAAACGTACCACAGAAACGCGTGCGTATCCAAAAGAAATTTCATGGCATGTAGTCGTGGAAATCTTTAAGATGTTCGTCATCTTCTTCATGGATAACCAACATTCCCTTGCAGGTACCCCGCTTGCGCTTCCCGTGGGGTCGATTAGCGACGATGCGGGCAACGGGATGATCGTTCAGGGTTAAAATGATTTCGTCATCGGGGCCCAGCGCGCTTATGAGTTCACCGAGCCTTTGTGCGGCCTGCTGAATGGTCATTGTGTGTGACATGCGTTCTGTTCCCAGTCTGTCTTAAATCTTAGTAGCGCAATCGACCGACTGACCCATCATTCCTCCTGCTCCTGCTCCTGCTCCTTCAACTTCGCAATCACGCTCAGATCCTCCAGCGTGGTTGTATCCCCCTTTACATCCCCGCTGGTGGCCAGTTCCTTTAGGAGCCTGCGCATGATTTTGCCGCTGCGGGTTTTGGGGAGGGAGTCGGTGAAGCGGATTTGGTCGGGCTTTGCTAACGAGCCGATTTGGGTGGCGACCCAGGCGATGAGTTCTTTCTTTAGAGCCTCGCTGGGCGCGCGGTTGGCTTCGAGGGTGACGAAGGCGGCGATGCCCTGGCCTTTCATTTCGTGCGGCATGCCCACCACCGCCGCCTCGGCGACGGCATCGTGGGCGACCAGCGCGCTTTCGATTTCCATGGTGCCCAGCCGGTGGCCCGAGACGTTGATGACGTCGTCCACGCGGCCCATGATCCAAAAATATCCATCGGCATCGCGGCGAGCGCCGTCGCCGGTGAAATACATGCCGGGCACATCGGTCCAGTATTGGCGGACGTAGCGGTCGGGATCGTTGAAGATGCCGCGCAGCATGGCGGGCCAGGGTTTGCGGATGACCAGCAGGCCGCCCTTGTTGGGTTCCATTTCCTTGCCGGTGCGATCGACGATGGCGGCATCGACGCCGAAGAACGGCAGGGTGGCGGTGCCGGGCTTGGTGGGCGTGGCGCCGGGCAATGGCGTGATCATGATCATGCCGGTTTCGGTTTGCCACCAGGTATCGACGATGGGGCATCGCCCGCCGCCGACCACTTCGTGATACCACATCCAGGCCTCGGGATTGATCGGCTCGCCGACGGTGCCCAGCAATCGCAGGCTGCGCAGGTCGTGCTTCTCGACCAGCTCACGGCCCGCGCGCATGAACGCGCGGATGGCGGTGGGCGCGGTGTAAAAAAGCGTGACGCGATGGCGCTCGATCATCGCCCAGAAGCGTGAGAAATCCGGGAAGTTGGGCGCGCCCTCGTACATGAGCGTGGTAGCGCCGTTGCTGAGCAAGCCGTAGAGGACGTAGCTGTGGCCCGTGATCCAGCCGATGTCCGCCGAGCACCAGTAGACGTCATTTTCCTTCAGATCGAAAACGTATTTGGTGGTGACGTTCACGCCGAGCAGGAAGCCGCCGGTGGTGTGTTGGATGCCCTTGGGCTTGCCGGTGGAACCGCTGGTGTAGAGGACGAAAAGCGTATCCTCGGCATCCATCGGCTCGGCGGGGCAATCGGTGCTTTGGTCCTGCACGATCTCATGCCACCACACATCCCGCCCTTCCACCCAATCGATGTTGAACTGCCGATCCGGCGTCGCGCCCACGCGCTGTAGAACGATGACCTTCCGCACGCGGCCGGTTTTCGTGAGCGCCTCATCGACATTTTCCTTAAGCGGCACGATTTTCCCCCGGCGGAACCCGCCATCGGCGGTGATGATGATGTCGCTTTGCGCATCTTCCACGCGGTCGGCAATCGCCTGGCTGGAAAACCCGCCGAAGATCACCGAATGCGGCGCGCCGATCCGCGCGCACGCCAGCATCGCCACTGCCGCCTCCGGGACCATCGGCATATAAATCGTAACCCGATCCCCCTTCTTTACGCCCAGGTTCTTGAGCGCATTGGAGAACCGGCAGACTTGATCTTTAAGTTGATGGTAGCTGATGCGGTGAACCGATCCCCCGCTGCCGGCGGTTCCGCTCTCGGGCTCCCCTTCCCAAAGGATGGCGGCCTTGTCGCCGCGACCTTTGGCGATCTGCGCTTCCAGACAGTTGTAGGCGGCATTCAGTTTCCCGCCGACAAACCAATTTGCGTGCGGTGAATTCCATTCCAACACCGTGTCCCACTTCCTGAACCAATGCAGCGCGTCGGCTTGCTTGGCCCAGAAGCCCGCCGGATCGTCCACCGATTCCCGATAGAGCCGGCGATATTCGTCCAGCGACTTAACGTGTGCCGCTTTTGAGAACTCCGATGGCGGCGGAAAAACCCGCGACTCCTGGAGCGTGGACTCAATGTCGCTGGATGATGGATCGGACATGGGAATGCCTCCGCCGGTTTTTGGGACTCACTTACCCTCAAAACAAACTGCGCGGGGATGAGGGTCGAACGCCAACCGGGCAAGCCGTTCGTGGAGGAAAGGGTATCGCGGAAGAGGGGAAGCGTCGAGACGCGCGAGGATTACTTTTGGGTGGCGTTGAAAGAGTCGAGTGTCCGCGCGCAAGTCCGGGGCCCGCACATTTTGGAAAAAGCGTGACCGTCCATTCGATTGGCCTGGGTGGGGCAGACATTCCTGTCTGCCCGAATCCGTGAGTGCGGGGCATTCCTGCCCCGCCGAGCGGATTCGAATCGGCCCGCAGTAACCTGGTCGAATCGGTTCGGGAGGACAAGAATGTCCTCCATTCACCGATTCGAGGCAGACAAGAATGTCTGCCCCACCGCAAGCCTCGGGGCTTCGCCAAAAATCTCGCACGCCAGCGCTGCGTTCGTCTGATGCCTTACTTGCCGGCGAGGAATTTCATGCCAGACTTACCAATTCTTCCTGGCCAATCACGGCGGCCGCATACGCCAGCGCCGCCGGAATATGCTCGGGAAGAAGCCCTTCGTAATTATCCACCAGTTCCTTCGGTGAGGCTCCCTGTGCAAGCCGTTCGAGCACAAACTCCACGGTAATCCGCGTTCCCCTGAATACCGGCTTGCCCAGCATCACATCTGGATCGCGTTCGATATATTGTTTCCAATCAATCATGGCGATGGATTATACTCTGCCCTCGATCAATTAGTCATCCCGTTCGCCTCCATCCATACCCCCTCAATCGGCTTGGCCGCCCGATCCGCCGCGGCGAGCGGGGCAACGTGAAAATTGTCTTCGATCGTTCGCAAGATATTGAAATGGTTATATCGATGCTCCGGGCCGGCCAGGACCGTGCCGGGGCGGATCATGGGGCCAATGAGGACGGCGTAGATGTGATTGGGATCGTTGTGGCCCCTTGATTCATCATATGTAACGATTACCAGCGTGTTTCGGGCGGCGGGGGTTTGCGAGAAGCGGGTGAGAAAGCCGTCGAGCCAGACGGCGCCTTTCTTTAGGCCCACCACGGGATCGATAACGGGGTCATGGCCGTCGTCGTCGAGGTTGGGGCTGTAGAACGCGTACTGCGGCAGGGCATCGGCCTGGGCGTCGCGGAAGAATGCGTTGTCCGGGTCTTTGGGATCGACGCCGACGATCCAATCAGGATGAGCCGAGCGGTCGCGGATAAAGCTGATGAACGGCACATGACGGCGCGCATATCGCCCGCCGCCGGCATCCAGGCAGAGAATGCCTTCGCGGTGACGGCAGTTTTTTGGCGGATAATTCTCGGCGTAGTTGCGCCAGCTATTCAACTCGTCGCCGATGGTGGGGATTGAAGCCGGCACGTCGATTTGCTGATCGCCCTTTCCGCCGGGCGCGGCAAATCCCTGGCCGGCGATCAGCGCCAGATAATTGTGATATGAGGGGTGATACAGCGCCTGAAAGTCCCCCAGCAGCGCGCCGCGGTCGGCCCATTTCTTGAGCAGCGGATTGGCGATCGCGTCATCGTAATCCTGGTTTTCGAGGACAATCACCAATGCCGTGCGGAAATGATCGCCGGGGGTGGGCTGTGTCGCCGGATAGATGGGGTCGGGGGAAGTTGCGAGCGTGCGCGGGTTGATCGGCGTCGGCTGGAGGTGCGTGCAGCCGGTCAGTAGCATCAGGATACAAGCGGTGCAGAACTGTTGAAGTCCGATTGGGGTCATAAGCGCGTTCCTTCCCGTCAACATTGATGAATCCGACACGCATGCCGGTTTTGTGACACGGGCGTCCCGCCCGTGCATAACGCTCTGGAATCAGGAAACCGACGTTTTCCAAGTTCCACGCTGTAGGCACGGGCGAGACGCCCGTGTCACGGTGAGGGTCGCTTCGCAATTCATACGAAGGGCCTCTCCCTTCCCGCGCCGCGTTCCCGTATAGTACCCGCCCTATGTCACTTGCAGTAGGTATCGTCGGGCTGCCCAACGTCGGCAAAAGCACGCTCTTCAACGCCCTCACGGCGGCGGGCGCGCTGGCCGCCAATTATCCGTTTGCCACCATCGAGCCAAACGTCGGCGTGGTGGCCGTGCCGGATGGGCGGCTGGGGGTCATCAACCAGTTCATGAAGACCGAGAAGATCATCCCCGCGGCCCTGCGCGTGGTGGATATCGCCGGCATCGTGCGCGGGGCCAGCACCGGCGAAGGGCTGGGCAACAAGTTCCTTTCGCACATCCGCGAGGTGGACGCCATCCTTCACATCGTGCGCTGCTTTGGCGGCAGCGAAATCCTGCACGTCGAAGGCTCGGTCGATCCGCTCCGCGACATCGAAACGATCGACACCGAATTGGCGCTGGCCGATCTGGAAACCGTCTCCAGCTCGCTGGACAAGTCCGAGCGGCTTGCCCGCGGCGGCGACAAGGAAGCCATCGCCCGCGCCGAGGTACTTCGCCGGGCCAAGACGCAACTCAACGATGGCAAGCCGGTGCGGGAGCTCGAATTCACGCCCGATGAACGCAAAATCGTCAAAGGGCTGGGCCTGATCACCGCCAAGAAAGTGCTGTATGTGGCGAACGTGGACGAATCGGATCTACAAGGCCAGGGGCCAATGGTGCAAATCGTGCGCGATCGCGCCAAACAGGAAGGCGGCGCGGTCGTTGCCGTCTGCGGCAAACTGGAAGCGGAACTGGCCGAGCTGGGCGAATCGGATCGCAACGAAATGCTCGAAAGCATGGGCCTGGCCGAGCCGGCCCTGGCTACGCTGGCGCGCGAGGCGTACAAGCTTTTGGGCTTGCACAGCTTCTTCACCGCCGGGCCCAAGGAAATTCGGGCGTGGGAGATTTCCGTCGGCGCGACGGCTCCGCAGGCCGCCGGCGTGATTCATACGGATTTCGAGCGGGCGTTCATTCGCGCGGAAATCTATACCCTGGATGATCTTCGGCAGTTCAAAACCGAGCAGGCGATCCGCGCCGCCGGCAAGCTACGCGCCGAAGGCAAAAGCTATGTCATGCACGATGGCGACATCGCGCACTTTTTGCATGGAGCGTGATGGTGGAAAATCAACGGACGCGCGTTTTGAATTTTCCGCCTTTTTCCCCTTTGAATTCGTTTCGGATTTCGTGCTTCGGATTTCGGATTTTCACTTTTACTCGTAGGGATAATGCGGCTTGCCCCGACCGTCCGCCCGGCCCTTCCCGCGCGGGCTACGATTTTCGGGCCGGTTTCGCTGCGTCCGCCTCAGCGGGCAACGCGCGAATTCGGATGTTCCGCAGCGCGGCGGTCGTTTGATATGACGCGATGCCCAGCGGTTTTCCCGCGTTGATCTCCGGACGCGTGGTGATCTTTCGTCCCCTGGTCGATGCGTCAATGATTTTTTCCTTGTCGATCCACGCCTGCAATTTGTCGGGCAGCACGCGCAACCGGATGTGATACCATTTATTGGCAACAAAGCGGCGGGCGCTCTTGGTCTCGTTTCGAGCGGCGTCTTGCCCATCGAGGCTTGAAATGCCGCACACCGCGCCGCCCCAGCCGCCGACGATCAGCGATGCGAATGTGTCATTCACGGGGAAGGTGAGCCCGCAGAAAAAATCGGCCCCGTCCACCCGCTTGGCGTCCAATTCCACCTCGTAGTTGACCTTGGGCAATTCGCCGGTGTAGGTGACGCCGGTGAGGGCTTCGCCAAACGGCAGAACGATCGTTCCATTTTCCACGAGCGGATCAGCGTGCCCGGCAAAATCGGAGGCTTCCCATCCCTTGAGGGATTTGCCGTCGAACAAATTGCGCCAGGCAGGTTTTGCGGGTTGTGTGGCAGGGGGCCGTGCGAGCGTTGTGCTTGCGAGTATTGCGCATGTGAGAATCGCCATCCACAGCGTCAATATTGGGTGCGTTGACAAAGCAGTGGCGCGGGCGACTCGCCCGTGCTCTTCACGCGAGAATAGATGGGTCTGCTGATCGGATTTACCTTGCATGCCAATGTTACGCATGCCAATGTGGAATTGCCCCCAAACGCCATTTAATTAACATGACCGTAACGTGAAATTGACCAGACCCTCTACCGCCCGTGGCTCGTGTCTTGCTTACGACGGCACGATGAAGATTGCGCCAAGGCCGGGAGCGGTTCGTAAAACGGCTCGCGGTCCGTATCGCTTGGCGGCCAACAAGATAATGCAATTCACCATCTAATGAGGTACTCTGATGCGGCGAACGATTCTAACCCTCTGCGCCATGGCCCTGTGGCTGCCCCTTCTTGGCGGTTGCCTTTATCACGATCATGGCGGCGACAGCGGACGCGGTGATGGTGATCGTTGGCGCGACCACGATCACTACGATCGTGGCTCGGACCATGATGAACACCGGCGGGACTGAATATAAGTGGCGGTTGTTCAATACGCCTTGAGAAGCACTGCCTTCGGAAACGCGCTCAACACGATTTGCCGATAAGGCACGCCCGCAATTGCTTCGTGTTGGGTACACCATTGGCAAAGGCCCACGCCGTGGCCATAGCCGTGGCCCTGGGTGAAGCGGATGTCGGTTGCGCTGTTGACGGGCCGGCAAAAGCTGCTGGGAAGCGTGGCGCCGCCGTTGGCGTCGGTGTTGATGGCCAGGCGCGTGTCTTCGCAGTTCAGGCGGTACTGGTAGCCGCGCGTGTCGGTGATGATGAAACTAGCCGGGCGGCCAAAATGGTTGGATGAAAGAATGTCGATGCGCAAGACCGGGCCGATGTTCGCCTCGGGCGCGTTGTTGTGGGCGCCCCACAGGCGAATGCGCCGGGTGAGTTCGGTGCGCGAAATTGTAACGGTCGGCCAGTTGAAGTAGGGCGATTCGGTGCAGCGCGGGCCGATGTTTTGCTCGGAGAGCGGCTCGATAGGCGGCTCACCGAAGGCGTCGCTGGCGTCTTGCGTCACTCCGCCGCAACAGGAACTGTAGTAGGCCTTGAAGATTTTCTCCTGGCCGGGCGCGCCATACGCCAGCACGATTCCGCGCGTCGCTTCGACCGCGGCGCGGCTCTTGGCCGACTCGGCATCCATTCCTCCATACATCATGCTGCGCGTGTCGGCGAAGAGATCGTATCCGCTGGCCGCCGCGTTGGTTCGCGAAACATAAACCGCGTACGTTCGCGCGACGACCGCCAGCGCACGGTAGGATTCCTTGTGCCAACTGGCATACATCTCCTTGGGCAAAACGCCCATGAGATAGCCGTCCACATCGACGTCATTGACCACATCGAATGTTCCGCCGCCCCTGGGGATGAAGCGGTACCGGCCCCGGTAGGCGTGTCCATCCACCCTCACCGTTCCATCGGAAGCCGGTTCCACGGTTAACTGGCCGAAACCGAGCCTGGCGGCGCCCAATTTCCAGCCCAAGGCGGTGAGGGAAACGGGGATTGCCGCGCCGGGGGAAATATCCAAGGGCTGCGCGGCGCCCGTTCCCACATGCACCGACGGCGCCTCGCTGGCGGTGAGATTGACGCGCGGCCGGTTCTCAAGTACCAGCACGCGCACCATCGGGGCGCCCGGCGCGCTTTCGGGAATGCTCTGCGCATGGTTGCAGCCCAATGGCAGAAGCGACAGCAGAATCGCCAGCCGCGTGGCTGAGGAACATGCGTGGTGTAAGAGTGGTTGAAGAGAGATGGGCACAATGGGCCAACGCCCCGTCCGTCGCACCATTCCCTGGGCAATCGCTTCCATGGCGTCCCTGCCTTGGAAAAATGTCTTCGCCAACCGCGCGGGGCGGCGATTCGGTTCTTAACGCTACACTTGCAAAGAAAGACTCACCACGGAGACACCGAAGCACGGAGGCGCATTCGACGGTCCCGTGGGCGTTTCCAAATCAAGTTTTTCCGATTACGCTTACGCAGGCTCAAAATCGTCCAATTATGGACGCTGTCATTCAGTAATGCCATTGCACGAGCGGCCCTCCGTGCCTCTGTGTCTCCGTGGTTGTCTTACCTTCGCGTATTTAGGCGCTATGCGTCGAGCTTTCGCAGCGTCATCCCCAGCGTGACCAGTTGCTGCTTGATTTCGCTGAGGCTGGTGTGGCCGAAATTCTTGCAGCCCAGGAGTTCGTCCTCGGTGCGGGAGGTGAGTTCGCCGACGGTGTTGATGTTGAGCCGTTGCAGCGCCTTGCGGCTGCGGACGGATAACTCAAGGTCCGCCACGGTTTTTCCCAGCATCTCCGGGGGGACGGCGTCGGCAGCGGGGGTTCGGCGGACGTCGGCGGCAGTCTTCGATTCGTCTGCCTGTTGACCCAGCCGCAGCCCCTTGCTCGCCAGCAGCGCCTTGATCTCGTTCAGGCTTGTTTCACCGAAGTTTTTGTATCCCAATAACTCGGGCTCGGTGGTTCGCAGAAGGTCGCCGATGCTGCGAAGATTCATCTTCTTGAGGCAGTTGCGGCTGCGGACGGACAACTCGAAATCGCTGATCGGGATATCGAGCACGATGTTCTTGCGGTCGCCGCGATGGTCAAAATCCTCGTCGTAGTACATCGAGCGGGCCGAGTCCACGTCCTTCTTGTAGAGCCGGGCGCGTTCGTGATTGGGGCTGGTGCGCAAGACCGCGTCCAGGCAGCGATGCGCCTCATCGTAATGGTTGTTGTCCTCGTACAGCACCGCCAGGTTCATCAGTGCATTAAGATGCACCGGCGGGCTGGTGGTCACCCGCTCGTATAGCTCGATCGCGCGGGCATCCTCGCCACGCCGGTCGTATAAGACCGCCAGGCTGAAACACGCCCGCTCGTGGTCGGGGTTTTCGCCAAGCGCACGCTCGAAATACTCGGCGGCCTTCTCGTGATTGCCCTGCTGATCGGCTTCCAGCCCGCGGCGGAAATACTCTTCGGAAGCCCGTTCGTTAATCGAAGCAACGGTCATTTCGCTCATAAGAAATCGATCCGGTATCGTGGCCTGGGGAGTGCTTCGCCACGCCGTTCCCGTAACGAAAACGGGAGGCGCAACGGCAGCAAACCTCCATTTGTATTTCCAAACCCCCAAGCTGTCAACCCGCCCCCGCGAACACTATCGAATGTCAACGGGGGAGCGGTCACCTTTCGCGGCATGGGCGAGACGCCACAGGCGTCCGGGATATGGCAAGTTTACGCGAATGGGTTCCAATGAGCCAAGGGAGAGCGTGGACAATAGGCAGGGGATCGCAGCGACGGCGGTTCCATGCGCGCATGCGGCGGCGTCGCCCTCCGGTGAGGGCG
>DASRLH010000153.1:0-2597 GCA_035648595.1 Tepidisphaeraceae bacterium | reverse complement strand
AACCGCAAGTCCGACGGCCCACCCGGCTGGCTCACCCTCTGGCGCGGATGGAATGACCTTCACCTGATGGTCATGGGCGCGCGGGCGGCTGGACTGGAAAAAATGTGACGAAAGATGAGGCGAGACGCCCGTGATACGATGAACGTTTTCATCCCTTGAGCATTGTCGCAATTCAATCGCCGGGCGAGTTAGCGGAACGAAATTTCGGACACGCAAGCACGCGACGGCACCACTCATGCATGGCATAATGACGCCGATGCCCGCGCGCGAGCACAGCATCAGCCGATTCTCCCTGCCGATCTGCGACCCTGCGCCCGCAACACCGCGTTTCGTGACGAACTGCGAAGGTTGCGGCGTCTGCTGCCGGGAACAAATCCTCCCGCCGTTCCTGGACGAGATCGATTTCATTCCCGAAGCACTTCAACGCGAGGTGATCGAGGCGCGCAAACGGGAGGCACAGCTTCTGGCGCTGGGGAATCCGTGCATCTGGTTCGACGAGCAGACGCGCAAGTGCATTCATCATGCCGACCGGCCTAATGTCTGCCGGGAGTTTGTGATCGGGGAGGAAGATTGCCTGGAGATTCGCGCGCGATGGCTGGTGAACCCTACCTGATGCCCTATCTGGATGCCGCCCGGAAGTTCGGCGCGGGGTTCGGCTCACTGCTGTGGGCCAGCCCGCGCACGCAGCGGGCACGCTTCGAGGCGATCCGTGGAATGGTTGAGCCGGCTGGCAAGATCATCCTCGACGCCGGCTGCGGGCGGGCGGATTATCTGGCTTATCTAATCGAGCAAGGGGCGGCGCCGGCCGGTTACATAGGGTTGGAAGCGGTTGAGGAGTTGGCGTCGGCCGCAATCGCCCGGCACCTGCCGGGCTGCACCATCATCAGCGCCGATTTCGTCCGCGAACCGGCCCGACTTTTCGCGCGGGCCGATGTGGTAGTGTTCAGCGGGTCGCTGAATACTCTATCGGACGAGGCTTTTTACGCGACCCTCCGCCGGGCGTATGAGGCGGCGGGCGAAGCGGTGGTCTTTAACTTCCTTTGCTCAACTTACCTGGCCGGCCGCGAATATCTTTTCTGGCGCGAACCTTCGCAGGTACTCGCATTCGCAAAATCAATTTGCGATGACGTAAGATGCAGCGACGATTATCTGCGCGGCGATTACACGATTTGCATGCACAAGCGGGTGACGGCACATGACAGTGATTAGCGGTCTGATTAGCGAAACGGGGCGGATCGACGTTCATTCCCACCTGCTCCCCAACGTGGACGATGGCTGTCAATCCCTGGAAGAATCATTGGCCTGCGCACGGCTCATGGTGCAAGCCGGTTACACGCACAGCTTCTGCACACCGCACATCTGGCCCAGCCTGCCGGGAAACACCGCCGAACTCATTCCCGATCGCGTCGCGCGATTGCAGCGGGAATTGCATGATGCCAACATCTCGCTGCGCCTCTTCCCCGGCGGCGAATTAAACATGACCGACCAAACCCCGCACTTGGCGCGGCAAGACGTCGTCACCTACGCCATGGCCGGCCAATACGCCATCATCGACCTGTGGGCGCAGACGCTGCCCCCCTACTTCGACGCATCCATCCGCCATCTGCAAAGCATGGGGCTCAAAGTAATTCTCGCCCACCCCGAGCGCATGCGCGCGGTGCAGGACAACCCCGGCTTGGCCGGGCAATTTTCCGAAATGGGGATTCTGCTCCAGGGAAACCTGCAATGTCTCGGCGACCCGCCGGACAGCGCCACCCGCCGACTGGCCGAGAAGTACCTGGCCGAGGACCGTTATTTCCTCCTCGGCTCCGACCTCCACAACCTGGCCTCCCTGCCCATCCGCCTGAAAGGGCTGAGGCGCGCGATCGAAGCGGTCGGGGAGGAAAAAGTATGGCAACTCACCAGTGAGAATCCGCGAAAGCTGTTGGCGGAGGCAGACTGAACTTGGCGCGGGAACATTTTTCCTGGGGAACAGACACTTCAGAACCGCCGCGCGGCGTTTGCCCTGCGGCTTGAGTCGTTCTTTTCGATGAGCGGCTCATGGGCGCCCGGAGAATACAGGGGCTTCGCCGCCCGCTCGCTTGGACCACGCCCCCCACATTCCCCGGTACGCCGACTCAAGATTGCCGGCCAACCCGCGATGATCCAGAAGCGGCGAAGCAACCAGGCGCGTTCGCATCGTCATGCGCAACTCGCGGAGGCGCGCTTCGTCGCGGGCCAGATCGGCTGCGATTTGCACGAATTCATCCTCCGTGCCGGCGGCCAATTCCGGCAGGTTCGCCGCGTGGAGGATGCTCCTGCCTGCCCGCGATACGCTGGTGTCGCCCGCCAGGCTCACCGCCGGCACGCCCATCCACAGGCCGTCGCAGGTTGTGGTGATGCCGCAGAAGGGGAAGGTGTCCAACGCAATGTCAATGCCGGCGAAGCGTTCGAGATACTCCTGCCGCGAGCCGGTTTTGCCGAGGAGGGTCACGCGATCCATCGGCAGGCCGAGCCGCGCCAGCCTTTGATGGATCGTCAGGCATTCCGTCGCGGCAGGCCGCGCCCCGCGATTCTTTGTGGCATGGGCGGCTCGCCCATGTTCTGCCTCGCCATCT
>DASRLH010000152.1:0-7320 GCA_035648595.1 Tepidisphaeraceae bacterium | reverse complement strand
ACCCCAACCCTCCCCCGGAGTACCGGTGAGAGGGGGCAAGCATGCCATGATTTTGTAATTCGTCGGAATGCGAAGACCCGCGTTCGCTGAAGCGAACCCTACGCGGAATCGGGAAATCCGGGCGGGCTGTTGGGCCGCGGCTGGCGCGCCGGCGCAATCATCAAACGTCCATCCTTCCCCAGCATGAGCGGCGGAATACGAATGTCGCTTTCACGTCGCTGCCACCAGGCCCCGGTTTGGCGGCGCTGCTCGGGCGTGGCGAAGCGATAGAAATAGATCGTGGCCCGCACATAGCGCGGCGGCTTGCCGAACGGGCTTTTTTCCATCAGCCCGGCCACCGGCGGCGAGCCTTCGAGGAGTCGCTGCAGAAACCGCACGAACCAATGCGGCGGCCCATCATCCCGCATCTGCAAGGCGGCAA
The DNA here is from genome assembly GCA_035648595.1 of Tepidisphaeraceae bacterium. Classification (GTDB taxonomy): domain Bacteria; phylum Planctomycetota; class Phycisphaerae; order Tepidisphaerales; family Tepidisphaeraceae; genus RYN-428. The sequence goes on along the minus strand of DASRLH010000152.1, from coordinate 6,899 downwards.
ACCACATCTGCCAATCGAGCCGGGGCATGTGCCCGATGCAAAACGCCGGCGCTTGGCTGACATCGCCGGGTTTCCATTTGAAGGCGTATGGCTTCCAGCGCAGGCCGTCGTCGCTGCCCTCAATGATAATCTCCGGGCGGTCGCGGGTCATCACCTCGAACAATCCATAGGCATTGGTTGAATTGAGCGGGCCGACGCCGACCGCCAGTTGCTCGGCCCAAGCGGCCCACGCCGGGCGCCAGCCGGGATGCAGGGCGCGGTAGGAGCGGGCCAGCCGATGAAACGCGGCGCCGCTCGTCGCGGAGATCAGGAACGCGGCCAGAGGGAGGGTGATCCAGGGGGACCATTTTCGGGGCGACGGCAAACCGACTTGTGGCGCAGCGGTGGCGGGGGGTATGTCCGTATCCAGTGGCACGGGCGGCCCGCCCGTGGGCTTGCTGTACTCGGCAAGCGCCGGACGCGCTGGATCGACACCGCGGACGCGAAGAACCCGCCACAACCCATGCAACGCAAACTTAAAATTCAATCGCCCGAGTACCGACGATGCGTGCGGCGTACCGCACGCCATGGGCAAGCTGCCCATGCCACTCAGAATCGGCGCGCCCGCGTCGATGCCCTTATCTAAATGCCCGCGCGCGATCACGCGTCGCTCGTCGTCTTTTAGCCGCTGCCCATAGCGCAGTGACCTCACCGCGTGGGCGCGTACTCGCGCATACCCATTTAGGCGTGGACACCCGAGACGCAAGGGCCAGAACGTGTCATCCAGCAGCGTCAGGCACAGCGCGATCGTGAGCAGGTTGAAAAATCCGAAATTCCCCGTCGCGAGGATAAGGCATTGGAAACCGACCGTGAACCGGAATGCCCAGAGGCGAAGCCGCCTGGGGCCCAGCATGAAGACCGGCACCACCAGCTCGACGTAAAACACGCCGAGGGTGGATAGATGAATCAAGCCCTCGGGCAGCCGATTGGCGTACCAGGACAGCCAGGTGGGCAGGGGCTGGGTCCAGTAGTGATATTTCATCGCCGATAGATCGCGCCAGGCGGTGTCGGAACTCAGGAGTTTGACCAGCCCGGACAGGAATATCAGCCGAAACAGCAGCCAGCGATAGAGCCACACCACCACGCGCGCCGGCGCCGGCTCGCGGGCTTTATTGGGTAGCCATTGCAAGGGCGAGAAAAAGATCGCCAGAAATCCCGCCTCCAGCAGCAGGGCATCCCACTGAAACCCCAGGAAATCCTGCCCGCCGACCACCAGCGACAGATAGCAAAGCCACAGCAGGAACGCCGACAACGCCGGCACGATGCGCACGAACAACAACACCGAAAGAGCGACACCGACGGCGCACAACGCGGTGAGCGCGGCGTCCGAGGAATTGATCCACAGCATCGTCGGGGCCTGGAGATATTTGTCCCAGCCCGGCTGCCGGGCCATTGCCTGCAGCAGCGGATGGATCGGCAGGATTCCCCGGCTGCCGATCAGGCCGTGAATCTGCACCCACAGCGAAACGAACGCGATGCCATAAATAATTGCAAGAATCCGCAAAAACCATCGCCGCATGACGAAATGCGTGATCGGCAATGTGTTGCGGCCCAGGAGCGAAAGGTCGAGCCAGTTGAAAAGACCCCGATGGCTTGAGACCACGCGATACGCCAGTTCGGAGGTTCGCGCGAAGATCGGCGAACGCTCGTACAGCCAGAGCCAATGCCGTTTGCGGCCCGCCAGCGCAAAGGCGCCAAAGACGGCCCGCGCCCCTCGGGTCACGGCGCCGGTGGGCTCGATGAGATGGGTGGCGCGTTTAAATTGCTCGACTGGCACATCGGGGAATTGGACCGTTGCGGTATTGATTGGAACGTATTGAATCTGCTCGCCGGTGATGCCCTTCCACCGTTGCACCCATCGCCGGCAGAAGCCGCAATCGCCGTCAAACACGATGGTCGGCTCAGAAGGGAGCTTGCTGACGACTGTGCGCAAGCCCCCGGCATTGTGGTACTCAATTGACGCCATTCGTCATCTCACATTACCCTTGAGCCGTCTATCATTGATGAATGCCGAACCTCAGCGTCGAATGGGCTGGTTGTATCACGGGCGTCTCGCCCGTGCCTGGTGCGTGAGATTGAAAGTACCGCAATTCCTCTACTGCTTCGCCATCGGCACGGGCGAGACGCCCGTGATACGTTAGAGCCGTTCGTTCCACATACAAAGCGCGATGCACTTTTCAGGAGTCTTACGCCAATCAGAAGATGCACAAGAAGTCGAATGCGCCTCCGTGCCTCAGTGTCTCCGTGGTTGTTTTCCCAAGTGGCCAGTGACGATTCCTTCCTGCGCATCGGCCTTCCCCAGCAGATCGAACAGCGCGGCGTTGTACTCCTTGACATGCGTGCGGGAGGCGGCGGCGTGGCGGGGGCTGTCGATGATGACGAGCTGCGCGTGGGATCGCACCTTGTTGTACAGGTCCCGCACTTCCCAAAGCTGGCAGGCCCGGTCGCCTCGGGCGGCGATGAAGGTGATCGGCACATCCGAGGGGATGGCGGCGATGTGGTCGATCGGGCTGATCAGATCCGCGCTTTCGGGCAGCAGCGCGCGGCCCCAGAGCGTCATCCCCGCGTACGCCAGCCGATTGAACGGCCAGGGGGCGAAGTCGGTGCGGTTTTTCACCGCGGTCGCAAGATCACGATAGGGGGATTCGAGCAAATAGCCGGCGATCTGATGATCCAGCAACGGGGCGGCGAAGATCGCGGCGGCCGATCCCATCGAGTTGCCTACCAGAACGATCGGGCGCTCCGGGAACTGCGCGCGAAGGTAATCGACCGCCGCGAGCACATCCTTGCTGGAGCTGTAGCCGAAGTCTTCGATGCGCCCCGTGGAATCGCCATGGGCGCGAAAGCTGATGGCCAATGAGGGGTATCCGCGCTTGGCAACCTCGCGCATCACGGGCAGCCAGTAGTCGCGGGTATCTCCGACGCCATGCAGGAACAGCACGACCGAAGGCCGGCTGCCGGCGCGGTCCAGCCATCCGCCGATCTGCTGGCCATCGGAGGTGGTGAGGCGGACTTGTTCAAGCGTTCCCCACTCGACGGCCGGAGGCGGCTGGGGGGAGGGGCCCAGGAGGCGGCGGGTGTTGAGCACCGCCGCGATGCCGCCGCCTAAGAACCAGATCAACACGCCCACGAACGCGACGCGCGCGAGCCGATACCACAATGGCCGCTTGCGGCGGGGCGGCTTGGACGGCGCGGGAGGCGATTCGGATTTCATCACTTCGCTTTCTTAGGCGCCGGCGTGTCGGTGGCATCCGCGGAGGGCGCGACTTTGGGGGCCGGGCCGATCTCGCGCAGCCACACCTTGTCGCCATCTTCGCGCGTTCGGAACGCCACCATCGCGCCGGCACGCACATGCGCCAATTGCGCCAGGACCAGTGAATCAGGAACCCAGCGCTTGCCCAGGGCCTTGCCGGGCACGAGCAGCGTTGTCACTTTGCCGTCCTGATCGACTTCAGCGGAGCGCACCTTGTGGCCATCGACTTCGGTCTCGCCCATCTTCGTCACCTTGCCGAGTTGCGGTTCGGTGTACGGCTCGATGGCCAGCAGTTGGTTGCCCTTGTGCTGGGCCCAGACGGGAGAGTCGGCCTGGAGCTTTGTGATGGTATCCATCAATTCCGGGTCAGGCGCCATCACGCCGCCGTCGCCTTTCTTCAGTGGCACGGTGAATGGGAACGGCTGTCCGAACTTGGTGAGCACGACGATCGTGTTGGTGGTCTTGCCGGCCGGCTTGTCGATGGTCTTGGAGAAGACATAGCCATTGGGCGTGTCCTCGCCGGGCTGCGGCTTGTATTCGTCCACGGATTGAAGCTGCATCCCCAGCTTCTCGTCCTTCTCAACCGAAATCTTCACCAGCGTGCCCCGCTTCATCGCCTTGAGCATGTCCATGACATCCTTGGACGGAGTGGGGGTGGCTTTCTTGGCGTCACCGTTTGGAATGGGCACGCTGACGACGCTGCCGCCCATGGTAGTGACGCGAAGCATCATGACCGCGTGCCCGTGAGAATTGCCCTGGGCCGTGCCCGCGTATCGCGCCACCACGTCCTCGGCCAACCCGCGCGCCGGTGAGAAGGCAAACGCCGATCCAACCACAACCGCCGCGATCCACGTCTTGCGGGCAAACATGGGCATTCTCCTAAGGTGTGTGATGCCGGACGAATTCAAAGTTCGATCATTTCGATTACAATCATAGCCTACCGCAGGCGCTCGTTGCCGACAAGCGAAATCCTGTCGAATGCCGGGCGTTGGGCCATGCGGGCGGGGCATGAATTTGTGGCACGGGCGGGCCGCCCGTGGCTTGCTGTATGCAGCAAGCAAAAGTCGGCAGCGATACTCTTGGGATTGCCATGGGAAAGATCAATGCACTGGGGCTTGGAGGCTTTGGGCGGGAGCCGCGCCGCGAGCCGGGGAATGAATCCGTTTCGCTGCAGCGCCCGCTGCAACGCGTGCTGGCGTTTCGCGGGCGCAGCATCGACGACATCGTTAATCATCCGTTCGTCAAGAACGAAATCTACGGCTACTGGAAAGTCTACCGCCAGATCCAACGCCACGGCGAAAAACTCGAATTGGAAAAGCAGTGGAACCACCTGGGCCGGCGGCTGTGAAGCACTACCCTACGAGCCCAATCGCCGGCGACGCAGATTCTAGAGCAAATTTCATGTTGCTATGGCGTTTGACCATAACCGGCCGCCGGCGTGGTCACTTCAGTGACCATGCAAAGCCGCGCCAGCTACATGAAAAACGCTCTATGTAGGGTTCGCTTCAGCGAACGCGGCTCGGGGAACTGTGGAAACAGCGAATACGACTCGGTTACCGTAAATCCCGCGTTCGCTGAAGCGAACCCTACGAATGCGACGGCCCGCGATGCGTCTGCCTCGGGAAATTCTGCGCTTGGGGTTCGCTTCAGTGGAGGGAGAAGACCTTGGTCCGCCCAACAGAAGCCGCTCGCCAAGTGCCGTCCGGCGCGGATTGACGGATTCTCCCGCTGGGACGATAGTGCGGCCATCCATTTTTTCGAGGACAAGCCTATGACGTCTCGCGCTTCTCGACTGTTTTTCGCGTGCCTTCTCGCGACCGCTTTTTTCCCCCTGGCGGTTGGTGCGCAAGTCGCCATCACCAAAACCGTCGGCGAGGCCCGGCACATCAAAACCGCGACATACGAAGCCGACGTCGCCGCGGATGGATGCCTGACAAGCCTCGTCGTCAAGGGCCACAATCTGCTCAAGCCCGGCATGGACATTTCGCGCGGGGCCTACTGCTACCAGCACGCCGTCCTGTCGCTTGGCAAGGTTCAGCAGCCCAACGACAGCACGGTTGTCGCGACGGCGGATGGGAAGCCGACGGTGAAGTACGAATTTGCCGGCGATTCCATCCAGATTGAAATCACCAACAGTACGGCAGCCGGCCTCCAGTACGTTTTCGTGCTTGACCCGGCATTGAACGTCGTCGGCGGGGGCCAGGGCGAAATGCTCAAGACGCCGGCTCGCCAGGCGTGGGCCGACAGCGCCTGGTTCGACGGCGACCGTGTCTTGCAGGTCAGCGGCGCGACCCGCATCTGGGGGCCCTGGCATGGCAATACCAATGTGATTCAGGCCGACATCGCGCCGGGGCAGACGCGGAAGCTCACGGTGCATCTTTCGCTGGCGTCGGCCGATCAGATTGCACGCGTGGCGCGGGTACAACAGGGAAAGATGATGGAGCCGGATATGGTGCTCGATTCGCCGCGCGAACGGCAGGTTTTTCAACGGCATACCAAGGCCGCCGGCGTCGTGCGCGTCAGCGGCAGGATCGGGATCAAAGAGCCCAGGGCCGATGTGCTCGAAGCGCATCTGGCGGGGAAATCCGCCGAGGGAACCGAGCTTCCCGACACCTGGCAGCCCGTGAAGTTGGAGCCGACGACCCAATCCTTCAACGCCGATCTCTCCGCGCCCGCCGGTGGGTGGTATGTGTTGGAGGTGCGAGCCAAAGCGGGCGACAAAATCATCGCCCAGGCGAAAATCGAGCGCGTGGGCGTGGGCGAGGTGTTCGTCATCGCGGGGCAATCCAACTCGACCAACTATGGGGAAATGCGCCTTTCGTCGCACAGCGATCTGACGGCATCCTTTGACGGCGATTCCTGGCAGCCGGCCAACGATCCGCAGCCGGGGACACACGATCATTCGACCGGCGGCAGCCCGTGGCCCGCGTTCGCCGACGAAATGGTGCGGCGTTTCCATGTCCCCATCGCCATCGCCTCCACCGGCCACGGCGGCACCAGCGTCAATGCCTGGCAACCCGACGGAGAGCTTTTCCGCCATACGCTCACGCGCATCGACCAACTTGGGTACTTGGGCTTCCGCGCCGTCCTCTGGCACCAGGGCGAATCGGACACCCCGATGGCGAGCGATGAGTATTTCAATAAACTTGCCAATGTGATCCACGCCTCCAACCGGTCGGCGGGTTGGGAGTTCCCATGGTTCGTGGCTCAAGTGTCCTACCACAGCCCCCAGGAAGCGAAGGTCAACACCACCCGCGACGCCCAGAAACGCCTGTGGGCCCAGGCAATAGCCCTTGAAGGCCCCGATACCGACACCCTCACCGGCGACAACCGCGCCAACAAAGGCGCCGACATCCACCTCAGCGAAAAAGGCCTGATCGCCCACGGAAAACTCTGGGCGGAGAAAGTCGGGCCGTGGCTGGAAAAGGTTTTGGCAAGAAACAAGAGTGATTAGCCAGAAAACCGCGGAAGATTAACCACGAAGGCACGAAGACACTCAGCGTGGCCTCGCTGCGCTTCGGCCACAACCAAATGTAGGAATACAAAGGCGCTGGCCTTTTCGATAAAGTGAGTTTGGATAAAAAACCACTCACCGAAAGGACAGCGC
>DASRLH010000151.1:0-7385 GCA_035648595.1 Tepidisphaeraceae bacterium | reverse complement strand
GCTGAGGGTGATTACGCACAACATTATGCTAATTTAATGAGGTTTTCTACAGAGCCCTTCTGACCCCTTTTTGCGGGCCCCTTTTTGCGGGGGCCTTTTTGCGGGGGCGGTCGCGGGGCGATGCGGAATCGGGAGGGCCATGTTGCAGCGGGGTATGATAGAATAGAGTGGCAGCGAAGGGAGCCGACGAATGACAATTGCCATCGCACTGAGTCCGGAGGTCGAATCGAAGCTGAGTGCCCGAACCCGCGACGCCGGGATGGACGTGCCCGCGTACGCCGCGCGGTTGCTGGAGCGCGACGCCAACCGTGCGACGCTTGAGGAGATCAGCGGCGATGTGGCACAACGGTTCAAAGAGACTGGGATGACCGAGGAGGAACTCGGCGAGGTGCTGGAGCGCGAGAAGCACGAGGCCCGCGAACACGAACTGGGAATCCTGCCAAGCCGTGGTCGGCGGACTTCCGGGCGCGATTCCCGTCGTTGCTGATTATGCCGCCGGAGGCGTTTCTACAGGAAATGCGGAACGCCAATGCCAAGCAAGGGAACAAGTGAGCGGTGAAGGCATCATCCGATTTTCCTCACGCCGCCAACGGCTCGACGCGTCGTTTCTGAATCCGCGCTTGTTGGGCGCCCGGCGCTACGACCGGATCGCCGGGTATTTTTGCGGGTCGATTCTCGAAACCGCCGGCGAGGCGCTGGAAAGCGTGAGCGGGCTCATGCGTCCATCTGTTTTTCCGTCTCGCCGCGAAACCGATATTCCGATCCGGCGCGCAGGCGGGCGAAATTGGATCGGTGCTTGAGGAGGATCATCGCGGCCACGAGCAGCGCGAACAGGAGCAGCGGCAGTTGTTTTCCGAACACGTCCCAATCCAGCGAAAGACCCAGCGCCAGGTATGCCAGCGCGAAAACGACGGCGGCAATCATCGAGGCGGCGCTGATGTAGCGGGTGAGCTTGAAAATGATCGCCCATGTGAGCAGGGCGATGAGGCCCGCCAGCGTGTAGTAGGGGAAGACGCCCAGCACCACGCCGGCGCTGGTGGCGACGCCCTTGCCGCCCTTGAAGGCCAGGAAGATGCTGAACATGTGGCCGAAAATCGCCGCGAAACCGACGGATATCCAAAGGCTGTACGACAGCGCATCAGCCGCATTGAATCGAAGCAGCGCGCCCGCGGCCAGCGTCGGCAGCAGCCCCTTGCACAGGTCCAGCACAAACACCATTGCGAAGAATTTGGCGCCCAGCAGCCGGCCCACGTTGCTGGCCCCGATGTTTCCGCTGCCGGCCTTGCGCGGATCGACGCCACGCGACAAGCCGATCATCAACCCGAACGGCACCGACCCCGCCAGATAGGCGGCGGGAACCAGTGCGAGCAGGGAGATTTGCGCGGAAGTCATCGGATGAGTTTTTAACCGATCAGGGCGCGGGCGTCGAACGGGTTTGTGTTATGATTGGCGGCTTCGTATGGGCGAATCGTTCGCCATTGCGAATGTTCCCGAAGGAATTCCCGCGCATGCAAGGTGATCGCAGGATTTATTGGTGATCAGCGATGAGCGAAGGGTCTTTCTTGCGGATGCACCATGCACGGGCGAGACGCCTGTGATACATTGACGGGCTGTCCGCGGCGTTGCAAACCACTGAGGATTTACATGGATCCAATCCGGCGGGCGAATCGGGAATAAAACATGGGCCTTTTCAAAAGCAAAGACGAACGGCGGGTCGAGCGGGAGATGAAAATCCGCTCGGGCATGCGCTCCATCGAAAAATCAGTCCGCCAGCAGGAGAAATTCGCCGAGGACTTCATCAAGAACGCGCAGCACGCGCGGAAGATCGGCGACGAGCAGCAATATCAGTTCATTCGCGGCGCGCTGAAGAAAACCGCCACTGTCAAAAAGCTGCTCGAACGCCAGCTTCTGGCGATGAAGAACGCCATGCTCATTGGGGCCCAGGCGCAAGCCCACCAGCAGTTTGCGGAGGCGATGAACCTGATGGCCGGCGAGATCGCCCGCGTGTTCGGAGAGATGGACCTGACCAAAACCCAGGCACAGTGGGAAAAAGCCGTCGCCCAGTCCGGCAGCATGGAGGAGCGCATGGAGTTGTTCCTGGACACCATGGAGCAAAGCGCCATCGCCGGCGCCGCGCCCGCCGCGAAAAATGAACTGGTCAGCGACGACGAAATCGACCGCATGATCCAGGCCGACGTGCTGGCCCAGGAAAAGCAGGAATTGGGGAAACTCGATGAGCTGGAGAGCGAGATCGCCAGGGAACTGGGGGGGACGAAGCAGAAGGATTAGACTGGTTCATCACATTTGCGTTACACTATCGCCAAAGGAGATTTATCATGCTCACACTCGAAGACGCCCGACGGATGATCGCCGCCGCCCAGAAGAAGTCGCGGGACATTAAACAACCGATGAACATTGCCATCGTGGACGGCGGTGGAAACCTTCTGGCCTTTGAGCGCATGGAGGGCGCGTGGCTCGGAAGCATCGACATTTCCATCAAGAAGGCATGGACCTCCCGCGCCTTCGACATCTCCACGCAGGATCTGAGCAAGTACAGCCAGTCCGGCGATGAATTCTTCGGGATTCATGCCTCCAACGGCGGCAGGGTAATGATCTTCGCCGGCGGCGTCCCGCTGAAGCGCGGCAACGAAGTGGTCGGCGCGATCGGCGTCAGCGGGGGAATGGGCAAACAGGACCAGGCGGTCGCGGAAGCCGGGGCCCAGGCGCTATAGGGCCGATCGAGGGAAATGTGCTAAGGCGGTGCCCCACAACCCAACCACGGGTGAAAATCCGAAATCCGAAGCACGAAACCCGAAACAAATTCAAAAACAAGAAAAACGGAAAATTCAAAACGCCTCCATTTCATGGCGTCCTTAAAGCATTCTCATTTTGAAGCCAACCATGCGATCCAACACCCCATTCTTGCTTAGACTTGCATTGGCCCTTCCACTTGCCCTGCTGCTGGCCACAATCGCGGGGCGCCCGCCCAGCGCGAAGGGCGTGTCGCAGGCGCGCGCGCAGGGCTTGCCGCATGTGAAAGTTCTATTCCTTGGCGACAACGGACATCATGTTCCGCTCGTGCGTTGTCGGCAGGTTTACTCGGAGCTGGCCCGACAAAATATCGACATCACCTACACCGACAATCTCGCCGACCTCAATCCGCAAACTCTTGGCCGCTACGACACGCTGCTGCTTTACGCCAACTGGGAAACCATTTCGCGCGAGCAGGAAAAGGCGCTGCTGGATTATGTCGAAGGCGGCCACGGATTCGCGGTGATCCACTGCGGATCATACTGCTTTCTCAACTCGCCCAAGATCACCGCGCTGATCGGCGGGCGCTTCAAAAGCCATCATACCGGCGTGTTCCATGAAACCATCGTGCAGCCCGATCATCCCATCGAAAAGGGCCTCAAGCCCATCGAGAGCTGGGATGAAACCTACGTGCATGACATGCACAACGAGAAGAACCGCACGGTGCTTTCGTATCGGATCGAGGGCGATCACAAGGAGCCGTACACCTGGACGCGCACGCAAGGCAAGGGGCGCGTGTTCTACACCGCCTGGGGGCACGACCAGCGAACATGGGGCAACGAAAATTTCCAGGCGTTGCTCGAGCGCGGCATCCGCTGGTCCGCCGGCGATTGGGCGCTCAAGCCCACGACGCCGCTCAAGGCGTTTGATTATGTCGAGGCGAACGTGCCCAGCTACGCGCCGGGAAAATCCTGGGGAACCGCGGGCAAGCCGATCACGCAGATGCAGGAGCCGGTATCGCCCCAGCAATCAATGCAACATATGGTCGTGCCGCCCGGGTTCGAGGTAAGACTCGCCTGCGCCGAGCCGCAGGTCAAGAAGCCGATCTGCATGGCCTTCGACGAACGCGGCAGGCTCTGGGTCGCCGAGACGTTTGACTACCCCAACAACATGCAGCCCGCCGGCGAAGGCCACGACCAGATCACCATCTGCGAAAGCAGCAAAGGCGACGGCGTGATGGATAAGTTCACCGTCTTCGCCGACCACCTGTCCATCCCCACCAGCATGGTTTTCGCCAATGGCGGGCTGATTGTGTCCCAGGCGCCGGACATGCTCTTCTTCCCGCGCGACCCGGCCGATCCCGATCACGCCAGGGAAAAGCGGGTGCTGTTCCACGGCTTTGGAACGCGCGACACGCATGCCGGGCCGTCCAACTTGCATTACGGTTTCGACAACTGGATCTACGGCACCTGCGGCTATAGCGGCTTCCGCGGAACCGTCGGCGATCAGAAAGTGTCCTTCGGACAGGGCGTTTATCGTTTTAAGCCGGATGGATCGAAACTCGAGTTCCTCGGCTCAACCACTAACAACACCTGGGGCCTGGGCCTGACCGAGGACAATCAGGTCTTCGGCTCAACCGCCAACGGCAATCCCAGTTGGTATCTTTCCATTCCCAATCGCTATTACGAGCAGGTGCGCGGGATGAACGCGCCGCGCCTGGAGATGATCTCCGACACCGCCCGCTTCTGGCCGATCACCGAGCACGTCCGGCAGGTCGATTACTTCGGCAGCTACACCGCCGGCGCGGGCGCCGACATCTACACCGCCCGCAGCTTCCCGCAATTCTACTGGAACCGCGTGGCCTTCACCGCCGAGCCGACCGGGCATCTGCTGGGGCAATTTGAGATTTCTCCCAGCGGCGGGGGGTTCGTCTCCCGCAACGATTTCAATCTGCTGGCCAGCAACGATGAGTGGACGGCTCCCATCGCCGCCACTGTCGGGCCCGATGGCGCGCTGTGGATGATCGACTGGTACAACTTCATCGTGCAGCACAACCCGATTCCCAAAGGCTGGGTGGCCGGCAAGGGCGGGGCGTATGAAACTCCGTTGCGCGACAAGCGGCATGGGCGCGTCTATCGCATTATCTGGAAAGCAGGAAAGCCGTCCCCGGCGTTCGATCTGAGCAATCCAAAGGCGCCCGATTATGAGACGCAACTGATTGCGGCCCTCAAGAGCGGCAACCTTTTGTGGCGAATGCACGCGCAGCGGCTCATCGTTGAGCATCATGACACGAAAGCGATTGCCGAGCTCACCGCCATTGCGAAGGATCAATCGCTCGATCCCATCGGCCTCAATGCCCCCGCGATCAATGCGCTTTGGGCGTTGCACGGCCTGGGGGCGATTGACGCGGCTCACGCGGCAGTGATTGACGCAGTGGCCGCCGCCCTCAAGCACCCATCGCCGGGCGTGCGCAAGGCCGCGGTGGACGTGTTGCCGCGCGAGGAATCTTCCGTCGCCGCCCTTATCGATGGCAAACTGTTGGTGGATCCCAATCCGCAGGTTCGCAAAGCCGCGCTGTTGGCATTGGCGCAAATGCCCGCATCACCTAAGGCTGGCGCCGCAGTTTATGCCAGTCTTGCAAGCCGGCACGGGCCTGACGATCGTTGGCTGGACGACGCCGCCGCCATTGCCGCGTGCCGGCATGATGCCGGGTTCCTCAAGGCGCTTTTCGCGTCGCATTCCAGGAATGGCAATAGCGCCGCCGCAGGCAGCGGTGGGGCCGTCGGGGCGGTCGCCGCCGCCTCCGTGTCGCCGCGAAACCTCATTCCCAATCCCTCATTCGAGCAGGTTCAGGGAACGCCGCCCATGCCCAGGGCGTGGAAGGTGCGCACCTATTCAGGCCGGGCGCAATATGCAATTGATTCCTTCGGCCACACCGGCAGCCATTGCCTGAAGATCAACTCCGCGACCGGCTCGGATACAAGCCTGTACGTCGATGTGCCGGTGCAGCCCAATACCGACTATCGCTTGTCCGCTTGGATCAAAACGCAAGACCTTGCCAAGCCGACGGGCCTTGGCGCGTTGTTGAATGTACACGGCACCGAATACAAGACGCCTGCCGTCACCGGCACCGGCGATTGGAAGCCCGTCGAGGTGAACTTCAACAGCGGAGCGATGACGCAAGTCAGCATCAACTGCCTGTACGGCGGCTGGGGCCATGCCACCGGGACAGCATGGTTCGATGATGTGGAACTATCCCCGCAACACGCCATCGGCCTCCCCGGCAAAGAGGGGAAAGTGGCCGGTGTGGTGATCGGCCAATACGCCCGGCGAGGGCCGGTGGAATCGGTGGTTGCCACCTTATCCGCCGTCAAGAATACGGACCCCGCGCTGGCGGCGCTAGTGGTCAACGGCCTGGCGTCGGGTTGGCCCGACAACGCGGCGCCTAAGCTTTCGGACGCGGATGTTGCCGCACTCCGCGACGTGATGAAGTCATTGCCCGCCGGCGCCAAGGACCGTCTGCTGGCGTTGGCCGGGCGGTGGAACCGGCGCGATCTATTCCCCGAGCAGTCGGCGGATGCCATCGCCAGCCTGCGCGCCGCGGCGGGCAATTCCGCGCTGGATGCCGCCGCCCGCGCGGATGCCGCCCGGCGCCTGATTTCCGTGGAAGACAGCCCGCAAACCATCGCGTTGCTGCTTAAGCAGATCACGCCGACCTCCACGCCCGCCGCCCAGGCCGGCATTCTCGGCGCACTGGCCGACAGTCATTCGCCGGATATCGGCAAACTCCTCGTCGCCCAATGGCCCGGCATGACTCCGGCCGCCCAAAAGGCCGCGCTGGCGTCGATGTTGCGCCGCTCCGCATGGACCGGCGCGCTGCTGGATGGCATTCAAGCCGGCAAGATCAATGCCAAGGATCTGCTCCCCCAGCAATGGCAGGAGCTTGCCGATAACCCGGATGCCGCGCTCGCAAGCCGGGCCAGGAAAGTCCACAAACTCACTGGCGGCGCGCCCAGCGCCGACCGCGCCGCGATCGTGAAAAGGCTAATGCCGCTCGCCAGCCAGCCCGGAGGCAACGCCGCCAAGGGGCGATTGATTTTCGAGAAAAACTGCATGGTCTGCCACACCATCGACGCCACCGGCGGCAAAGTCGGCCCCGAACTCACCGGCCTGGGCGCCCGCCCTAAACCCGACATCCTCCTGCAAATTCTCGATCCCAACCGCGCCGTCGAAGGCACCTATCGCCAGTGGATGTGCAAGACAAAAGATGACGTGATCTCCGGCCGCATTTACGCCGAGAGTAAAACGACGGTGGAGATCATGGACGCCGCCGGCATGCTCCACCAAATCCAGCGCGAGGACATCCAGATCCTCAAACCCACCGACAAGGGCCTCATGCCCGAAGGCCTGGAAGCCATCCCCAGCCAGGACATCGTGGATTTGCTGGAATATTTGTCGCAGAGCAAAGTCAAGCGCTGAGCGGCGTCGAGCAAGGAAGATTAACCACGAAGGCACGAAGACACTCAGCGTGGCCTCGCTGCGCTTCGGCCACAACCAAATGTAGGAATACAAAGGCGCTGGCCTTTTCGATAAAGTGAGTTTGGATAAAAAACCACTCACCGAAAGGACAGCGC
>DASRLH010000150.1:0-37408 GCA_035648595.1 Tepidisphaeraceae bacterium | reverse complement strand
GCCTTCGTACCTTGTTCGCTCTGGCTTCCATGCCAATACTCCTTTGAATCAATCGAACGATAATGCCACCAATATGTTATACTCGCTGGCGGACACAAAAAAATGTGACGAAAGATGAGGCGAGACGCCCGTGATACGACCAGCCCATTCGACGCCGGAAATCCGGCATTCATCCGTTACAGACGGCGAGCTTGCGTGGGTATGTATCCAAGAATTAAAGCAATCCTTCGGGCGGCCGCTAAATCAACTTTTCGCGGTGAGGTCACGCATGGTGCTTAACCGACAATTGCTATCGCCTGCGCGCCGGGAGAGACCGGCGTTTCGGGGGTGAGGATGCCTTGGAAGTGGAGCGGATCGACGGGCAGGACAGGGGCGGTTTCGCGGGCGGGTTGGCGCTTGAGGTTTCGCAGTAATTCCACCGCCTGGGGCAGAGCGAACTGCTCGCCAGCGAAACCGGCGACGAAGCGCCCGCCGCGCACTTCGCCGCGCAACTCCAGGCGGCGGTAGACGCGAATCAACTGCGACCAGGTGATCGGCAGCTTCTCGCGCGTGATGGTTTTGCGGAAGACCACGCCGGTGCGGCCCAGGAGTTGGCGGGCGATCAATTCGTGGGTTTCCTGGGCGATTGGGGCGGGCGACATCGTCCGCAAACATCCCCATCGCCCCACTGGCCGCAGCGCCGCGCGACGGCGCGAGGGCGGGGTGATCATCTGGCGCAGGGCGGCAAAAGAATCGCAGGTGATGTAGCCGCGGGCCAGCAACTCCGCCAGTGCCATTTCCACATGTGCGGGCACTAGATTGGCGGCCTTGGGAAGATTCTGTGGGAACATCGCCCCCTGTGCCAGAAGCGGCTTGAGAAGATCGCTGGCCGGGCCGCTTAATCCCTGTGCCGCCGGCGGATCGGTCATCGTCAGCCAGGGGTCGATCTGTTCGCGCGGAACAAAGCAGACGGGGGTGATGCGGATGGCGCTGGCGGCCCCGCCCCAGAAGCGGCCCCAGACAAATTCGCCCGACAGCGTCACTTCGTCGATCCATTCGCGCCGGTAGCCGCGCACGCGGCGCGGCAGGATCTGGCTTTCCCACGCCCACGCCGGCGCCTCAAAGCCGGCGAGTTGCCCGAGCACCTGGCTGACGCCTTGCGGCCCTTCGAGCGCGTAGTCGGGATCGACGTGCTGCCAGCAGGCCAGGAAGCGGAGGAAGTCCGCCGCGTTCACCGGCTCGATCTGCCGGCGCAGCGTTTCCAGCGTGTAGCGATGGATGCGGGCCAGCAGCCGTCGCTCGCACCAGGCGCTGCGGCCTTCCAGCCGCGTGCGCAGAATCGTGCCTTCATGCTCGAGTTCCGCGAGCAGCGCGCTGGGCGCGCCGGCCATGTCGATGCGCGGATCGTCCTCGAAGACGGGACCCAGCGCTTCGAGCCGCCCCAGCAAAATCTTTTTCGGTTCCGTGGTCGCATCGACGGCGAACCATCGGCCCTCCTTGTGACGCACACGGCCCTGGCCGGCCAACTGAGTCAGCCAGCCGAGCCAATTGGCGGCCTCGACGTCGGTCACGAAACCCGTCCAGAGCAAGGCATCGTGCATTTCTTCGAGGGTTTGGGGCTCGGGCCACGCCTCCTCGCGCACGCGATCAACCGCCGCCGGATCAAGGGCGCCGATGCCGTCCATTGATTTGTTGTCCAGCGTGCGTCGGGAGAGCACCGCCTGCGTGCGGCGTTCCTCCAACGGCGCATCATCCAGGAACGTGTACAACTCCGATGAAAGGATTCCGCGCGCGAACGCCGACGGCTCGGCGGTATCCACCGCGACGCGCTCGATGGAGCCGTCGCGCAAGCGCTGCAGCACTTGAATCAACCCGGCGAGATCGGTGGATTCGGTCAGGCAATCGTCGATGGTCTGGCGGACGAGCGGATGCTCCATGGGGATGGGCAGATCGCCGGGCGGCAGATTCTCCGGGCACGCCACCGCCGCCGGGAATGCTCCGGCCAGCAGATCGGCGGCGCGCATGCGCAAAATCGCCGGCGGCACGGGTTTGCCGTTCTGAAATCGCTCCAACACCAGTGACCGCGTTGCATTCCATCGCCAGCGCGATTCAAACATGGGCTGGTCAAGCACGGCTTGCGTGAGCACCTTCTGCACGGAATTGGGATGCAGGTAATTGAAGACGTCTTCCAGCGGGAAACTGTGCTGGGGACCAAGTGAAATGACGATGGCCTCTTCATTGGCCGCCGCCTGAAGCTCAAAGCCAAAGCCCCGGCAGAATCGCTTGCGCAGGGCCAGGCCCCAGGCGCGGTTGATGCGTCCGCCGAACGGGGCGTGCAGAACCATCTGCATGCCGCCGCTTTCGTCAAAGAATCGCTCCAGGACGACGCGGTTTTGCGTGGGGACGGTGCCAAGGACGCGACGGCCATCGATGAGATACTCGGCGATCTGTAGCGCGGCTTCGTGGGATAATCCAATTTCGCGCTCAAGTACTTCGGGGTCGGCACATTCCTCGCGGAGGTCGCCGATGGCGGCGGATAGCTCGGCGGTCCGCGCGGGGCCTTCGCCGAGCCAGAACGGGATTGAAGGCGGCTGGCCCTGCGCATCCGCCACCCGCACCGCGCCGTTGCCCACCTTCAGCACGCGCCACGATGTATTGCCAAGCTGGAAAATGTCTCCGACGTTGGCCTCGACCGCGAAGTCTTCGTTGAGCGTTCCGACGAAGGTGCCCTCGGGTTCCAGCAGCACGCGATAGTCGGCGACATCCGCGATCGCCCCGCCCCCGGTGATGGCGGTCATGCGGGCGCGTTTGCGGGCCATGATGCGCCGGCCCACGCCGTCGCGATGAATCAGCGCATGACGGCCGCCGCTGTGCAGCGCGAGGACTGCTTCAAAGTCTTCTCGTTTCAAGTCGCGATAGGGCCTGGCACGTTTGAAGGTTTCGAGCAGCGCATCCTCGTGCCATCCTTCTTCGCCCGCCGCGACGCAGGCGGCGACGACTTGCTGGGCGAGAATGTCCAGCGGAGCGGCGGGTTGGCGCGTGCGATCGAGCTCCCCGCGCGCCGCGGCGCGCAGCAAGGCCGCCGCTTCGACCAGTTCGTCCACCGTGAGCGGAAAGAGCCGGCCCTTGGGGATTCGCCGGATGGCATGGCCCGAACGTCCGACCCGCTGCAGGAATGTCGAGATCGAGCGCGTCGCGCCAACTTGAATGACCAGATCGACCTCGCCGATGTCGATGCCCAGTTCCAGCGACGCCGTCGCCACCAAGGCGCGGAGACTGCCGGCTTTGAGCCGTTGCTCGGCGTCCAGCCGCCGCTCGCGCGATAGGCTGCTGTGATGGCACGTCACCTGATCGGCCCCCATCACCTCCGTCAGGCGCGCCGTGATCCGCTCGGCCATCTTGCGGGTGTTGACGAAGATAAGCGTCGTGCGATGCGTGTCGATCAGCCCGGCGATCTGCTTGTAAATCTCATCCCATTGCTCGTGCGAGCAGACGGTCGTCAACGGCGAGGGCGGCACCTCGATCGCCACATCCATCTGCCGCCGATGCCCGACATCCACCACGTTGCATTCGCGCCCCGCTCCCACGAGAAATTGCGCGATTTCGCTCAACGGCTTTTGGGTGGCCGACAGCCCGATGCGCTGGATCGGGCCGGCGAGCGCTTCGAGGCGCTCCAGCGAGAGCGCCAGATGCGAGCCGCGCTTGTCGCGGGCCAGGGCGTGTATTTCATCAATGATGACGGTTTTGACGGTTCGCAGCATCCGCCGGCCGCCGTTGCTGGTCAGGAGGATGTAGAGCGATTCAGGGGTTGTGACCAAGATGTGGGGCGGCTTGCGCAGCATCGCGGCCCGCTCGCCGGCCCGCGTATCGCCGGTGCGAACCGATACGCGGACTTTCGCCAGGCTCGGATCGAGCGCCGCCAACTCGCGGAGCGGCTCCTGAAGGTTTTTCTGTACATCGTTGCTCAAGGCCCGCAGCGGAGAGATATAGAGGACGGCCATTTCATCGGCCAGGGCAGCCCCCTGCCGCACCAATCCGTCGATGGCCCAGAGGTAAGCGGCGATGGTTTTGCCGGTGCCGGTGGGCGAGGAAATCAGCGTATGCCGCCCGCCGCGGATGTGCGGCCACCCCTCGCGCTGCGGCTCGGTGGGCTCGCCGAATCGCTGTGCAAACCATCGCTGAACCGTAGGGTGAAACCCATCGAGCGGCATTCGTGTATCCTAGGCGCGCGGGAGCTTGGAAATTTGATCGCAATGCGCACCACTGCGGGAAGATTTCACCGCGGAGGCGCGGAGACGCAGAGGAACCTCGTCATATCACCGGCGTCTCGCCCGAGCTGGTTCGTTGAGATTGGCAATATCGTGATTACTCGACTACCGCGCCGTCGGCACGGGCGAGACGCCCGTGATACGTTAACAGGATTCCACAACATCTCCGCGCCGCTGCGCCCCAGCGGTAAATTCCTTTTGGCCTCGGCGCGCACGGCGGCCCACGGCTATCGCACCGTGATCGATCCTTGGGCTGACCTGACGATCTTCCCGATGACCGCGGCAACGGGCGTCTTATGCTTTTTCAGAATCGCCCGCACCGCGTTCATTTTTTTGCCCGGCACACATAAAAGCAATCCGCCACTCGTTTGGGCGTCGGCCAGGAGGATGCGTTGTTGCATGGTTATCTGATGCCAGACGACGGCATCTTCGCAGGCGGCGAGGTTGCCGCGTGTTCCGCCGGGGATGCAGTCCTGATCGATCAGGCTCAGAATCTCGCCGCTGATCGCGGGAATGTCGGCAGCGATAAGTTCCGCGCCTACGCCGCTTGCGCGGCACATGGAGGCCAGGTGGCCCAGCAGGCCAAACCCGGTGATATCCGTGGCGGCGCGAATCAGCCCTTTCTCGGCCAACTCGGCGCCGGCGGCGTTGAGTTGGCGCATGATCGCAATGGCCTTGTGTGCCAAGGCGGTCGATGCAAGGCCGCGCTTGATGCCGGTGGTGGCGATGCCGGTGCCCAGCGGCTTGGTGAGGATGAGCCAGTCACCGGGCCGGGCATTGGCGTTGGTCAGAATCTTGTTGGGATGAACCAGGCCGGTGACTGCCATGCCGTAGATCGGCTCGGGGTTGCGGATGGTGTGGCCACCGATGAGGGCGCAGCGCGCTTCACGGGCCTTGGCGGCGCCCCCCTTGAGAATCGCCGCGATCACGTTTGGCGGAACCTTGCCCTCCGGCATCCCGACGATGTTAAGCGCGGTGAGCGGCCTGCCGCCCATGGCATACACATCCGACAACGCGTTGGCCGCCGCGATCTGGCCGTAGGTTGCCGGGTCATCGACAATCGGCGTGAAAAAATCCACCGTCTGCACCAGCGCCCGCGTCGCGCTCAGTCGATAAACGCCCGCATCGTCGGCTGTGTTGGAGCCGACGAGAACATTGCGATCGACAAACGCGGGAAGCTGGCGCAGAACCTGCGACAGGGCCTTTTGGCCAAGCTTGGCCGCTCAACCCGCGCAACTCGACAACGAAGTCAGCGTGAAAATCTGCTCCCGCGTAAGATTCGGCGACGCCTGGGGCGAAACGCTCGCCGGGGGATGGATTGGGTTTGGCATAAGCAATTCTCCTTTTGAGTCGGAGGAGCACTATAGCCGCAACCCGCCAATGTTGCAGATGTGTCTCGTGCCTTTGACGCGGGTATGGGAATAAATATGGCAAGCGCCAGTCGTGGGCGGAAGAGTTTGAGGCTTTTGACGACTGCGCGTAGACTAACAGCATGCCTGAAACTGAACGTCCAAAGCACGCGCAACTCGTGGGAAACATGGGCCTATACGCCGTATGCTACGAGCTTTCCAAACGGGGCTGGAACGTGATGCCGACATCACGCAACGCAAAGGGAATTGACGTGCTCGGCTACAGCCAGTGCGGCAAGCGGACTATCACCGTACAGGTCAAGGCGTTGAGCGACCCATCGCCGGTGCCGCTGGGCACCGATCCGGGCTTGTGCGGCCTGATCGCCGACTACCTCATTATCGCTCGTAGAGTGCGGGACGTTCCTGAGTTTTTTATTGTAACGACAGCCGCCGTGCGCCCGCTCGTGCATGTAGGAGTGAAGAATGGTAAGACGAGTTGCTGGTTGCAGCCCAAGGCGTACGAGCGCTTTCAGGACCAGTGGGACACAATTGGTCGTGGTTGGTGAACCATGTGCCCGCCATGAAAACTGAACATGGTAGCACCCACCCTTCGCACAAAAATAGCTGCAACATCTCCTTAAGGCAGCAGATCGTTTGCAATGTCCCGCTCTCATTACAGTAAGTGCGCAATGCAAGTCGTCGGGGGCGCGGCGTGGGATTTGTCCTTAAGGCTGCACGCCAAACGTGCTTCCGAACTGCGGGACATCGGCGCGTTTGGACGCTTGATTTGCCTGCGTCCGCCCGTATGGTACTCGCTTCGCGAGGAACAGGCGTGAGACTCAAGACCGACTCGATTGTTTTCGCCCATACCCGCTGGGACGCCGTGCCGGCGTTGGCGGGGGCGGCGCATCTGGCTTATGTGATCCTTTTGTTCCTGGCGTTCAGGCATCTGGCATGGTGGGCTTTGCTGGGACTGGGGCTGATTTATTCGGTGAGCATCGCCTGGAACGTCAACGGCGTTTCCCACAGTTTCCTGCATAACCGCTTTTTCCGATCCAAGGCGCTCAATCGCGGGTACAGCATTCTCGAATCATTGGCATGCGGGTTTTCGCAGGTGCTTTACGAAGATATTCATCGCCGGCATCACATGGGCAACGCCGACCTGCCCGATGAGCAGGGCAAAACGATCGACCCGCTTTCGATCTACAAGAACGGCCACGACGGCGAGCCGGAGAATCCCTGGAGCTATGTATTTCTGTCGTTCTTCCGGGATAATCCGCGCGAGGCGTTTGACAGCATCGCCCGCCGCGATCGGGCACAGGCGTGGTGGGGTGTGGGGGAGATTGCGCTGTTCGTGGCATTTTTTACGACGCTGGGGATTCTCAACTGGCATTTCATCGTTTACTTCCTGCCGTTCTGGTATCTGGGGCATTGCCTGTCGTATCTGAATGGCTATTTCCTGCATTTTGGCGGCAACCCGGATGTGCCGATCGCGTGGGGCGTGAGTTGCTACGAATGGTTTTACAACACCGTCTGGTTCAACAACGGGTATCATGCCGAGCATCATTACCGCCCGCGGGTGCATTGGACGCAGATGCGTGAGTTGCATCGGCAGATTGAAACGGCACAGAAGGCCGCCGGCACGCGGGTGATCAAGCCGCCGCACGCGCTGGGATTTCTCGACCCGAATTTGCCGGCGTTGCCGAAAGTGAGCCGGAATCGTGAAAGCAGAGCACACGCAGACGCCGCATCAGCGCGATAGGAGCGGCAAGCGACTTGCCAACATCACACTCTCGCTCTTGATGGGCGCGGTCTGGCTGTCGTTGGCGGGATTCTGTTCTTATTCCCTTCTCACCGGTCTTACCGGCCATGGTGTACTAATCACCTTCGTATATGTCCTGGAACTTGTCGTCAGCGGTATCGGCATCCGTGGCTCTATTTCAGAACTTCGTTCCCAAATTTCGCCGAAGCAGTCGGACGATCGCGCCGATCAAGCCGATCAAACGGACAAGATGAGTACGCCGCTTCTGGCGTGTTTTTGGAGTGGGCTCTTGCTTGCGGGCGTCGTTCTATTCGTGATGCCTGAAAACACGATTTGGCCGTTGAAGCTGATTCCGTTAATTCCTGTTGGCATTTACATTATCTGGCGCATCCGAACCGATCACCGAGCACATGTATTTCGTCAGCGACATTCGCTCGGGCAATGCCCCAAATGCGGATATGATCTTCGCGCTTCTCCGGGCCGGTGCCCCGAATGCGGCGCCGTCCCCGAAAGCCAATCCAAGGATGGCGAACCTCCTCCGACCTCGCGCTCCGATGGATTTTCAAATTAAGTCCGCGCCTTTCATATTCAGATAATTCAGAAACTTCACGCTCGGCTGGATTCCGCGTTTCGTTGTGGACATGAAGTCGATGATTTCCCGGACTTCATCGCTCATAGGCGAGATGCCTTTCATCGCGTCGATGACGGCGGGCAGCGTGCGCAGGGTGTGGAACAGTTGCCAGGCGGCGCGGATGGAATGGATGGTTTGCCGGCTCATGCCGGCGCGCTTGCAGCCGATGGCGTTATAGCCTTTGATGCCGTTGTAAAGAACGGCGGCGAAGGGGGGCACATCGTGGCCGACGGATTGGTTGCCGCCCACCATCGCGAGCCGGCCGATCCGGCAGAATTGATGGATCGTGCAGCCCCCGCCGATGAACGCTTTTTCGCCGACGGTGGTGTGGCCGCCGAGGAGGGCGGCGTTGGCCATGATGACGCCATCGGCGACCTTGCAATCGTGTGCCACATGCGCGCTGCCCATGAGCATGCAGCGGTTGCCGACGCGCGTGGCATTCTCCAGGCCCGGCCTGGTGGCGCGGTGGATCGAGGCGCCTTCGCGGATGATCACGTCATTGCCGATCACGGCCCAGGTTAGCGGCTTGTCGGGCCGGGTGAGGAATTCCAGGTGCTGGGGATCGAGCCCAACGTACGCGGAAGGCCCGATCTTGCAGCCGGCGCCAACGGCCAACGGGCCAGCGATGACACTATGCGAATGGAGGACGGTGCCCGCGCCGATGCTGACATTCGCCTCGATAATGCAAAAAGGCCCGACCTGCACGTCGTCGGCCAGCTCCGCCCGGTGGTCCACGATCGCGGTGGGATGAATACTTGGCATCGCTGCAGGACATTCTGGACGCGCGGGCGCGGGAGTCAATACCGGTCGCATGATACAGGAACGGCGTCTCGATGATAGCCTAATAATAGCCTATGCAATGCAAGGTAGCCAATGCCTGACATCCCACTCAATATCGAGGACTTCGATGGCCTGCTCGCCTATCTGCGGCAGACGCGCAGAGTCGGCGTAACTGAATCCCCGCGCTTCACCAACCTCGCCGGCGGCGTTTCCAATCGCACGGTGTTGGTGCAACGCGAATCGGGCGAGGCGTGGGTGCTCAAGCAGGCGCTGGCCAGGCTGCGCGTGCAGGTGGAATGGCTCAGCGACCCCCGGCGGATCGAGCGCGAAGCGCTGGGCATGCAACGGTTGGCCGAGCTGGCGCCGGAGGGCGCGATTACGCCGTTGGTCTTCCTCGATCCGGCAGAGCATCTGCTGGCGATGCGGGCGGTGCCGACGCCGCATGAAAATTGGAAGACGATGTTGCTTTCGGGGCGCGTGGACGCCGGGCACGTCGCGCAGTTTGGCCGGCTTCTGGGAACGATCCACCGCCGAGCCTGGCAGCGCCGAGGCGAGCTCGCGGCGGAATTCGAGGATCGTTCTTTTTTCGAGTCGCTGCGGCTTGAGCCATATTACCTGTATGCCGCGACCCAGATGCCGGCGGCAAAAGGCTTCCTGCACGAATTGGTGGAGCAAACCCGCGCCACGCGCTACACGCTGGTTCATGGCGACTACAGCCCCAAGAATATTCTCGTACGGGACGGCCGGCTTATTCTTCTGGATCACGAAGTCATTCACTTCGGCGACGGCGCTTTTGATCTGGGTTTCTCGCTGGCTCATCTGCTGAGCAAGGCCCATCATCTGATCGCGCATCGGGATGCATTCGCGCAAGCAGCGAACTCATATTGGGCCAGCTATCGGGAAGCGGCGGGAGATGTGCCGTGGGCCGTTGATCTGGAGCCGCGCGCGGCGTCTCACACGTTGGGATGCCTGTTGGCGCGATGTTGCGGGCGCTCGCCGTTGGAATATCTATCGCCTGACGAGCGAGAGCGGCAGGCGCGAGGCGTGGTGGAGTTGATGGCGCGGGTGCCGAAGACGGTTGCGGAATTGACGGCGGATTTTTTCGGCGGGATGGCATGATGGGCCAGGAACGCTGCTCCATGCCCCGCGGGCCGCGTTCGCTGAAGCGAACCCTACAAGACCTACAAAACGGGCGTCTCTAGTGTTCGTGCCGAATTATCACTCCGCCGCTTCGATGCCCAATTCCTTCACCTTTTTGTTCAACGTATTTCGATTGATTCCCAGATAATCGGCGGCCTTGGTTTTTACGCCGCCGCAACGGGCCAGGGCTTTTTCGATGAGGGCGTGCTCGATCTGGTCGATGACGAGTTGATAGATTTCCCCTTCGCGCATTTCGTAATCGGCCACCGCCTGGTCGGCGAGCCTGCCGGACAATTGGCCGATGGTCTCGCTGGTCTGATTCGTGCGCCGCTGGGCGGCGAACATCCGCACGCTCAGCGGCAGCAAATCCTCGGTGAAATCCTCGTCGCGGCTGAGCACCACCGCGCGCTCGATCGCATTCTCCAGCTCGCGCACGTTTCCCGGCCAGGGATAGCGCAGCAGGACGTTGAGCATATCCCGGCTGATCCGCCGCAGGCTGCGCGCATTCATGGCATTATATTTATCGAGGAAGAAATCGATGAGCCGGGGGATGTCTTCACGCCGATTGCGCAGCGGCGGCAGATACACGCTCACTACGTTAAGCCGATAATACAAATCCTCCCGAAACTGCCCGCGGGCCACTTCCTCCTGCAGATCAATATTCGTGGCCGCGATGACGCGCACGTCCACCTGCATGGTTTGCGTGTCCCCGACCCGCTCAAACTCGCGCTCCTGGAGGACGCGAAGCAGCTTGACCTGCAACTGTGGTTCAAGAGTGCCGATCTCATCGAGGAAGATGGTGCCGCCGTTGGCTGCCTCGAAGCGGCCGATTTTATCGCGCACCGCACCGGTGAAGCTCCCCTTGACATGGCCGAACAGTTCCGACTCGAACAGTGTGCCGGCCAACGCCCCGCAATTCACGCGCACGATGGCTTTGTCGCGGCGCGGCGAATTGTAATGGATGGCCTTGGCGATCATCTCCTTGCCGGTGCCGTTCTCGCCCAATATCAGCACGCTCGCCCGACTGTTGGCGACCTGGCCCACCATCGTAAATACATCGTGCATCGCCGGCGAGTCGCCGATGATGTTCTCGAATTTATAGCGGTCGCGAACCTGGGCCCGAAGGGTGGCATTTTCCTCGAGCAGCTCTTCCTTCTGCCGCATGACCGTGCGATTGAGTTGGATGGCCTGGGCCAGAAACGCCGCGATGATGTCCAGGAACTTGGCGTCGCTGCGCAGCTCGTCCTCGGATGTGAGCGGCTTATCCACCGACAGTGCCCCCGCCGTGCGCCCCTCGATCTTGATGGGCACGCAGATAAAGCTGAGCGATTCGGGCGTATCGGGCGTGAACCTGCCGGTGCGGTTTAGAAAATCCGGCTCATTTCGCACGTCCTGGATCACGCGTCCCAGCCCGGTGCCGACCACGCTGCCGGTGATTCCTTCGCCGACCGCGTATTTGCCTCGCTCGATTTCCTCATTGGTCAGTCCGATTGCCGCTTCCGTGCGCAGCCGGCCGGTCGATTCATCGAGCAATACCAGCGACCCCCGGCGCATGGAGAGCTTATCTGAGATGATTTGCATGACTTGGCCGAAGGATGCGCGCAAATCCAGCGATGCGGCCAGAATCTGGCCGATCTCCGTCAGAATGTATAATTCCTGGTCAGTCGTTCGTTCGGCTGCGGGAATAACAAGCGTTGTGTCGGCGGGCATGACGAAATAATACGCAGCCAAAGGCGGTGCGGCAATAGACTCGCGAAATGAGGCGTTTCGAACGATGATAGGCGTGTAAATGGTGGGAACAAAAGCAGTTGACGTATCACGGGCGTCTCGCCCGTGCCGATGGCGCAGAGCGTCACGAAACCACGGCTCTTCAACTCTTGACGCAACTGGCACGGGCGAGACGCCCGTGATACCTGATGGTTCTCGGCACTCGCAGACTCGCCAACAAGCCTCTCTACGCACCCGTCAGCGTTGTTACCCTGACGTCTCTGTGCGGCTTGCCCAATGCCGCATCGGGATCAACCCAATCGCAGCGATCGCCAATTGGCTGAACATGAACGCCGTCAGCCAGAATTGCGCGGAGTTCATGAAGCCGTAGGAATGCAGGCCGATCCCCAGCATGTTGGTGCCGAACCAGGACCAGCTTGTGACGATATTGCCTAGGACCGCCAGTACCATCACGCCCCGATCGCGCACCATGCCGCCCCAGCGGGCGTGGAGGATCATGGCGTTCCATAGAACGACCAGCACCGCGCCGTTTTCCTTCGGGTCCCAGCCCCAGAAGCGTCCCCAGGATTGGTCGGCCCAGATGCCTCCCAATATCGTGCCCACGAAGCTGAAGAGCAGAGCGAAGCAGAGGATGCCGTAGACCATGCGCGTTTGGTCTTTTGATTCGGCGGGAGTCAAAGAGGAACTGAGGATGCCGCGCAGCAGGCCGATGATCGCCAGCAGGCCGGCCAAAAACGTGGCGGTGTAGCCGAGCGTCACGCAGACGACGTGCGTGGCGAGCCAGAAGTTGGTGTCGAGGACGGCTTGCAGTTGCTTCATGGTGTCGCCATCGCTGACGGCCAAACCCGCCGCCACCAATAACGATGTGAAACCTGCCGCCGACGCGGCGATCAGGCCGATGCCGTTGCGATAAATCGCCTCCAACACCGCCGAGAAAACCACGATGCCCCAAGCGATGAAGACCGCCGACGAATACAGATTCGTCACCGGCGGCCGGCCCGACAAATAAATCCGCGAAACCAGCCCGAAGGTATGAATCGCCAGCGCGAGGATCAGCAGCCAAAATGCCGAGCGGCGCAACGGCTTGTCCCACACCAGCATTGAGACAAACGCCAGAATAAACACCAGCACGTAAAACACCATGCAGAGCATGAACGGATCGAAGCGATTGAAGAATCCCTCGTAGTCGATCTTGCCCATCAATTTGGGCACATGATTGTCGAGGCGGGCTTCGTAAGCCGCCACGTCGGAATTGAAATCATCGGCGCGGCCGGCGCGGTAATCCTGCGCGATCTTCAGAAATGCGAGGGCTGACTCCGGCGGGTTGTCGCGCGCGATGGCCTGTGTGAGCGGCCGCCAGGTTTCCGACGGACTCAGCGGCGCGGCCAGGAACAAATCCGCCTCGGGCGGAATCTTGTGCAGTGTTGCCGCGATGCGCTGCTGCTCGACCCATTCGAGCACGGTTTCCTGCTGTTCGTGGGAGAGCTTTGAGAAGTCCACGTCCGTCAGTGCCTGCTGCAATATCCGCATGACCTGCGCCGGATCGTCCGCCGACGCCTGCATTTTCTGCACCAGGCCGGGGGTGCTCGCGGACAGGGCGCTGACCAGTTCGCCCATGTGCTGCGTGCCAGTTTCGTAGTCGTAGCGACGAAGGACCAGATCGACCAGCGCCAGGTGATCGAAAATGCGCAGATGACTGGCCAGATCGAGAATCTGATGGTCGTAGAGTTCGAGGCTGTCGCTGGATTTTTCCTGCGCAAGCTTGGTTTGCTCTTCCATCTTGGCGAGGTTGCCGTTCTTGTCGCCGCCGAACAAGTCATTGAGGGAGAAGCGTTTTTCCTTTTCGGGAAGGCCCAGCAGGTCCTTGACCTGGGGATGGTCGATGCGGATGCACTTGTAATCCATCCAGTCGCCGCTACGGGTCATCGCATCGAACAACCATTGCACCGGCGGATGGGTTTTATCCTTGGCGTCGAGCGCCACTTCCCGCCCGCTTAAAATGCGCAGGCTGTTGCGGGCGAGCGTGTCGAGGGGCTGCGGATGGCCTTCGTAAAAGATCGGCAGCCGAGCGGCGGCGTCCCAGTTGTAGGGGCCCGCTTGCGTGGGGGAATTGGCCTTAATCAGTTGCGCAATAATTGCAATAATCGCAAATCCAACCACGACCATCGGCAGCGCATACCGCGTCCAGGCATGCTCGCTGGGCAGCGTATAACGCTCGGGTCGGCTGGCGGGGGGAAGTCGCCCGGAAGTTTTTCCGCCACGAGTGCCGTTCGTGACCGGCCGGCGCGCGGCGGCTTCCAACGCGCCCACGGTTCCCTCGGCTGCCGCGTAGCGCCGGCGCAGGAATCCGATGAGCGTCGTGCCGAAATGAATGATCAGGCCCAGCGCGCCCACCGCGCACGCGATGTACGGAACCGTCCAGCCCGGATTCTTCACCACCTGCAGAACCGTGTATCGATCGGCGGCCTGGTCCCAGCTGGCCTGATAAAACGTTTCGCCGTTGTAGCGGAATGGATGGTTCATCCAGATCCGAACGGTGCGATTGACATGTCGCCCCGGGTCCACCAGCCGAATGTCGCTGGCGAAGTTCTTTTCCTCGGTGGTTCCAAGGATGTGCTCGTGTGTGAACTTGTCGAGATAAACCGTGTACGGCTTATACATCCGCTCGAATCGCAGGGCGATTCGCCAGGGTTTGCCATCCACCACCGCTTTTTGCGTGCCATCGTATGGCTCCATCGGGCCGGTGGAAAAGCGGGTATCCGTCGTGGTCGTCAGCAGCCAGGTTCCCAATTCCTTACCGGCTTTGCTGAGCGTGACGAAAGCCGCCGGCTCATCATCGCCGGCCTCGGTGCCCGAAGACTTGGGAAGCGCGGATAAGCCCAGATTCCTCATGCTTCCAGCAGTGGCCAGGCGATCGATTTTCCCATCGGTTTCCATGGGCCCGCGTTTTTGCGCGTTCAAATACCACTTGCGCACCCGCACATCGACCGGCAGCCGCGGATCGTGGATCAACTCGCCCGTGGCGGCGGCCCGCTCCAGAATCGACTGCGGGATCACCACTTCGCGATCGGTCTTGCCGGCGGAGGGATCGGTAAACGCCAACTCGGCATGCCCGCCGCGAATATCCTCGGAGAAGTTCGATGCCCCATGCACATCCACGCGCATCTGGCTCTCGACGGCAAACGCCGCCGTGATGATCTCCCCGCCTAGCAGCATCACCAGCCCCAAGTGGATCAGGATGATGCCGATGCGCTTGCGGTTAAACTTGAAGCGAACGGTGTGCGCCGAGAGCAGGTTAATCAGCAGCAGCCCGATGAGCGTGAATCCGCCGGGCAGCCAGAAATGGCCGGGCCACAAGCCATGTCCCTTGGCCGGCGTCGGCTGGAAATAGTGAAAGTCAATCTTTGCCCACCAGCAGCGGAAAAAGTTGTGCAGCACATCCTGAATGCCCATGTCGCGCTGCGCCGTCGTGCCGGCCAACACCAGCACCATCGACACCGCCAGCAGGCAAACGGTCAGCTTGAGCGACGCAAAGGGGGACAGGATCTTTTTAAGTGGGTTCAAAGCGTTTCACCGAAAAATCGCAAAGCCAGGAAGCGCCGGACATCTCATCACAAGACGCCGGCATCCTTTCTACTACCCTGACCCGCCCGGCGTTCGATGCGGCGCGGGAGAAGATTAAACACAAAGGCACCAAGACACGAAGAAGTTCAGACCGATCGACGGTGCGAAAGCCGGGAAGAATAGCGCCAAGTGCGCCAAGGACGCCAAGAAGATAAGAATTGATTTGTGGGGCCTACTTCCGCAGTGACTGTGTTCGTAACGACCGACAAACACTCAACTTTTGTCTTCTTGGCGGTCTTGGCGCCCTTGGCCTCTTGGCGTTTTTCGCCTCGTTGGCCGAAGTTGTTTATCTGACTGGAAAACTCCGCTCTTTGTGTCTTTGTGCCTTTGTGGTTCAACTCCTTCCGCGAATCATCCGGCAAACCGAATCCCCGCCAGGAATTTATCGAACTGGGCCTTTTGCGCCGCGACGGCATCGGTCGGTCCGAACATTTTGAAAAACCAGGTGCCTTGCGGCGAGACGGTGGAGGCGACGATCTCGCGCGTGCCGCCGTTGGCGGGGCCCGTGTAGTCGTGGAGGGTCCATGTGCGCCCGCCCATGTCTGTTTTTTGGCCGGGGTCGGCGTGGGCGTCGTCCACCGGCTCGAGTCCGACTTCGCCGCGCCATCGGGTTACATTCAATCCTGCCCCGCCGCCCAAACTGGCGAACTTCGATACCTTGATCTGAACATTGCCGTTGCCGGCGTGGATAGTCAGCAGGCCAAAGGGACTGGCGCTGGCCTGGGCCGTCCAATCGGCGGGCAATGTCCATTGCGCGCCGGCGATTCCCTGCTGGCCGCCGGCCGTGGCGCCATTTTCGGAAGCGGCCGCGCTGGCCGGCGCTAATGGCGGGTTCGTTCCTGAAACCGCGGGCGCTGGGCTGGACGAGTCGAAACGGATCGACCGGACGAAATCGTTGAATCTGCTCTTTTGCTCGGTGACGGCTCCGGCCGGGCCGGCGAGTTTGAATATCCAGGTATCCGAATCGTGCGGCACAATCGCGCCCAGCATTTCCTGGCCGGCCTGAGTGTTTTTCAGATCGATGATGTCCGCCGGCGCCCCCGTCGCATCAATTCGGCTCACCACGCCGTCCAGATTGTCCTGCGATGGCGGCTGCATCTTCAACTGCCCCGCCCACCGCTTCACGTTTTCGTAGACCGACTGCCCCGCGGGCATGCGGCTGATCGTCAGCAAAAGCTGGGAATCAGGAGCAATCTGAATATTGGCAATCACCGGCGACATCGGGCTGCGCGTGGCGGGCAACGGCACCTGCATCCACCCGGCAGGCAGCGTCCACCGCAGATCGGCGGGAAAACCCATACCCGCGGCCGAGCCGGCCGGCTCGCTGGACCGCCCGGCGGTTGCGCCGGCACTATCGACAGCAGGCGCCTCGGTCTTGGGCGCGTTATAGGCGCGAATACCCTTCTCCCGATCGCAGCCGAGAAGTCCGGCCGCCACGGGTAACGCCGCCGACAAGAAAAACGTCGCTGGTTTAAGTTTGATGTTCACAGTTCCATCCGCGTTGGGTGAGGTCTCAATTGCGGGACTATAGCAGGCGAGGCGGGTTTTTTCCGGTGGCCGTGGGCGATTTCCAGAACGCCACCCAGCGGCCAATTTGGAAACGCCGCCAAACATCCGCCGGTTGCGAAACATCGTGGCTGCGAAAAGAATGCGGTGCAGCGCAATTGTGGCCGCGTTCGCTGAAGCGAACCCTACGAGGCAGCCTCGAACGGTTCGGGGCCGATGATGAGCGTTTTGAAGACGCTCAAGTTTGCCCCGGCCTGCTGCCAGGCATCCGGCGGAAGGCCCATTTTTTCGGTGCACAGGCGGCTCAGAAGCTGCTCGCGCGACCAGCCGGTTTCGCGGGCGACCTGCGGCAGGAAGCAGCCGGTGCGGCCTTGGCAGGAAAGTACAATGCCATCGGCCAGCGGCTCGAAGTCCAACACCCGCGCCGCCGGCTGCAATGGCGAAAGAATGCTCAACTCCAATTCCAGCTCCGGCAATTCTCCGAGCGTGACCGGCTCGTCGCGGAAGCGCGGATCGCGCAGGACCGATGGCGCGCCCGAGGCGACGGCATATAACACCGGCTCCACCGCATCGAGCCGACCCACGCAGCCGCGCAGGCCGTGGCCGGCAAGCCGGTGCAGTGAAACGAAGCATCCCGCCAGCCGAAGCAACGCCGGGTCTTTCGTGGTCGGCGACAAAGGCGCATGCCCGGCCAGCGCGGCCCGAATGGCGTCGCGGGCCGTATCCAGGAGAATGGCGCTTTGGGCCGCGGTGAATTGCATTGCGCCTGGGATTCTACCCGGTTCTGAAATGATGCGACACTTATAATGGACTTTATCCCGCGTTGGGCAGATGCTATTCATCGTGTGAGTCCGCCAGGCGTCAAGTGAAGTGAACCGAGGCGCGCCCGATGATTGATTATGCGATTTTTCTTTTGATCGTGGCGTTGGTGGTGGTCGTGGTTTTTAGGACCATGGCCGGAGGCCCGCTCGGCTCCATCGTCTGCCCGACATGTGGCGCCACGCATCCGCCGACCGCGCGCTTTTGTCGGCGGTGCGGGAAGAAACTGTGAGAGTTGGAATTGAGTGCTGAGTGCTGGGAGTGGAGATGAGTGATGAGTGAACCGTGACAGAGGTATTTGTCACGGTTCACTCATCACTCATCATTCTGCCCCGTTCTCAGCACTCAACTCTCAGCACTCAGCACTGACGCATCGTCCTCACAACGGGAGTTTTCCATGCCAGCCACATTTTCTCTTCCCAAATCGCGCGGATCGGGTCCTCCGGGCATTGATGGCCCAGCGGTCGGAGCCGGCGGTCGCGGGCGGCCCGGGAGCCTGCGGAACATCCTCATCGCGCTGCTCGCCCTGGGCGTGATTTACCTCGCGTATTTCTGGTGCATCCGGCGAGTGGTCGTGGGGCCTGATGAAGTGCTGGTGCTGATGAAGAAGGATGGCTCGCGCAGCGTGGCCGGCGATCAGATCATCGTTCCGCGCCCGCCGGATGCGGCCAAGGATCCTGCCGGCTACGACAAATGGCAAAAGGAATTTGGCGACTGCAACGGCATCCTCGAGCAGGTCTTTCTGCCCGGCACGTATTTTTCTTTCAGCCCATTTGATTACGAGCGGTACGTCATCAACCTCAGGGACACCAACGCCAGCATTCCGGCCAACAAGGTGGGCGCGGTGATCCGCAAGTTCGGCGCGAAGCTGGATGAGGGGCAGGTGCTGGCCGATGAGGCGCGCGGGCAGCGCGGGCCTTTGCCGCGCCTGCTTTCGCCGGGCAAGTATTACGAATACGCCAATCCGTATGCGTATGAGGTGAAATGGGTCGATCCAATCCAGATCGATCCGGGACATCGCGGCGTGGTGGCGCTGATGACCGGAAAGGCGCCCGCGAACCCCAATGATTATCTGGTGGCCGACGGCGAGCGCGGCGTGCAACGCACCGCCGAGCCCGAAGGGTTTGTCTATGCCAACCCCTTCGAGAAACGAATCCGCTCCATCAACATCCTCTCGCAGCGTTTTGAAATGACCGGCGAGGATGAGATCCATTTCCCCTCCAACGACAGCTTCGACATCAAGCTCGACGGATTCGTGGAATGGAAGATCGATCCCAGGAAGCTGCCGCTCATTTACGTCCAGTATGCCGAAGGCGGCAGCCTGGTGGAGATCGGTGGGCGTGGTCACGCGGCTGATCGGTGACACATCCGGCGTCAGCATCACCAGCCTGCCGCTGGCCCATTCGCCGGTATTGGCGCTGTCCACCCGCCCGGCCACCGCGCCTTCGTCGCAGCCCGCCGCTCCAGAGGAGGGCCGGCTGGTGGCCGGGCCGGCGCATCGCGGCATCCTGCGGGATGTCCTGCAGCCGGGCATTTATTATCTCAATCCGCGCATGATGAAGGTGACGGTGGTGCCTGTGGGATATGACCAGGTGATGCTGGACCATACCAAGCAATCCGCCGTCCATTTCTACAGCCAGGACGGCTACGAAGTGGAGGCGGACTTCACCGTGGTCTGGGGGCGCTCGCCGATTGACGCGCCCGAGATCGTCGCCAACATCGGCGGCACGCAACGCATCGAGCAGAACCTGATCATCCCCGCCATGAAGGCCGCCTGCCAAAACGAAGGCTCCAAGTACACCGCCGTCGAGTTGATCCAGGGGCAGACGCGCTCGCAGTTTCAGGATGATTTATCCGCCGCGTTGGAAAAGCAGGTTTCGCCCCGGCATGTTTCGGTGCTGCTGGCGCTGGTGCGAAACATTGCGATACGCGACAAGGCCGGCGCCGACACGACCGGCGGGCTGCTGGCCACCATGCAGCGGGCCAACATCGAAGTGGAACGCAATCTCACCAACAAGCAAAAAACCGAAACCGCCGCCAAGCAGGCCGAGCTCGAACAGGCGGATAAGCTGGTGGACGTGGCCCGCGAAACGGTGACCGCGGAAACCGGCGTGAAGGTCGCCAACCTCATGGCCGAGGGGCAAAAGAAGGCCGCCGAGATTGACGCCAACCGCGATTTGCAAGTCGCGCTGGTAAACCTGAAGGTGGCGAACCTCGACGCCCAGCGCGTGCAAATCCTCGGCAAGGCCGCCGCCGACGTGGATCGGCTGAAAAACGAGGCCGAGGCGAAGGGCGCCAAGCTGATGGTCGATGCCCTGGGCTCGCCGCAGGCGTACAACCAGTACATCTTCGCCAAGAACTTCCAGCCGACCGATCTTCGCCTCATCGTCGCCGGCCCCGGCACGTTCTGGACAGACCTCAAGAGCTTCCAGGATATCGGCGCGGCCAAGATGCTCCAGCCTGCCGCGCCAAAAGTTAACGGTCCGAATGAACCAGGCGGACATTGATGAGGGTGGGAGGAAAATCCGAAATCCGAAGCACGAAATCCGAAACAAACTCGAAAAATAAAAATAAAAAATAAATCTTAAAACAAGCACCGCGGCGCGCTTTGAAATTTCCGGTAGTGGTTCAGTTTGAGAATGAATCGCTACGATGGCGTCATGCTGCCAATCATCGTTAAAAACTTGCGAGTCGAGTCAACTTCGGGTCCGACGTGCTACCCTGGAGAGCATGGATTTTCATCGCTGGTTGCCTATGTAAGGGCTGACGATGGCGTAATTGCAGATCGGTTTCGGGAGGCTTCCAATGCCGGCCTTACAGTGACAGTCCGATGCGCAACCCTTGAAGTGGAGGGTAAAATTGGAAAACTCCAGAACGATATCGTCGCAATAGGGGTCGTTGATCTACGATATTCCAAGCCCCGGTCCAAAGTCTGTCCAATCGACGCCAGACCTACAATCTCCAAAACATGATCTGTCAATCGCGCTTCCACTGCGGGGGTGACGTAGGACAATGTTGACCACCTTCGGATTTTCACCTCCCACTTGGGTTGTGTGCGCAGCCTACGCAGAGGGCCTTGCCCCTTCCCGCAGCGATTGGAGCGTCGGCTGACCTTGCGACGCCACCAGCGTCGCGACAAGCTTGTCATTCTGCTCGTGTGGCCCCGGCACGTATTTGCCGGCTCCGGCGACGCAAATTACTCCCGCATCGTCGGTGATCAACGCCGAGGTTTCGATCAGCCGGGAGCGCAGTGCTTCGACTCTGGCCTCGACGCGCAGCATTGCGCCGACCGCCGCGCTGCGCCGATATCGCACGTTCAATTCGCCGCACACGCAAAAATGGTTTGCCCGACCAACTGGCGGCCCAGACCATCGCCTCATCGAGCACGGTCGCAAGAACGCCGCCGTGGACGATCCCCTCGAATCCGATGTGCTCGGGACGGGCCTGAAACTCGGTGGTGACGATGCCGCTCGCCGGATCGACGTGCAGGCTCAGATGCAAGCCATGCGGATTATCCCCGCCGCAAACGATGCAGCCGGCGGTGTGAGGGAGCGGGATGGCTGACATAAGCGCTTCGTGCAAGACTACACGACGTACAATATCCCGTGGCCGCCGTTAATGTAAATCTGGAAACCCGAAGGCGACGATAAGCGACCAAAACGCGATGGCGATGATCACCGAAAGTTTGGAAATCATCGAGCCGTGGCGCAAATACGCGATGATCGAAGTCGTGATGGCGACGTAGCCAAAAATCTGCGCCCCGATCCCGCCGACCATATCAGCCATCACCTTTGGACCATACATTCGCGCGCTGCTCGTCGGCAGGGAAAAATGGCAAACGAATTGATCCACCAGATACAAAGCGAGGGCGCACGAGCCGCTGCAAAGCGCGACGATGGGCAATACCGGCCGTCTTGGGGCCTTGCCGGCGGGCTCGTAACTCAGTGGTTCGGGCGTCTGCATCGCGTGAATGCTCCAAGCGCGCTCACCATCAGCCATCGTCGCGTTTACTGCACGCGTCGCTTCATATACTGGCGTTGATTATACTGTTTTTGGTCGCGCAGACGGCGATTTGCCATGAGTCGTGGTTCGCTTGTTTACACAATTTGACAAAAGCTTACACTTTTCCGATCATATGGGATGTCGGAATATTGCTTATCGATTACATAACTCCTTGGCATTTCAGCAGTCCGGTCGTTGGCGCGGCATTAAATCTTGGTGGCGCGCAAGCTGCGCGCAACACAAGTTGCGAGGGCGCCGACGTGGCGATGGCAGGCCTTGGCAACTATTGGCCGGCATGCTATTGTCGTTCACATGGCCAGCGAACCCGCTATCGTGACAATGAACGTCTCGCTTCCCCAGCCGCTCAAGCGATATGTCGATCGCAGGGTATCGTCGGGCATATATAGCTCCGCCAGCGAATTTGTAAGGGAGGCGATTCGCGAGAAGCTCGAACGCGACCGTGAACGCAAGGAGGCCCGCAGCGCGTTGGCGGCCAAGTTGATCGATGGACTCGACAGCGGCGCCGCCGTGCCTTTCACCAAGGGATTTTTCGAGAAGAACAAGGCCGCGCTCAATAACCGGTATGGCGGCGGCTCGAAACGCTCATGATTCACAGCTTGCGCATTTCTCCCGCCACCATCGCCGATGTCGATGAAGCTGCCCACTTTATCGCGAGGGATAACGTTGACGCAGCCCTTCGGTTCTATGACTCGATCGACCTGACCTTTCGACAGATTCGCGAGCACCCGCAAAGATCACCACTCTACGCACTCGACGAGATCCGCCTCGCGAGCCTTAGAAGATGGCCCGTGGTCAGATTTAGGAAGCATCTGATCTTTTACCTAATTGATGGTGACGATATCCAAGTCATCCGTATCCTCCACGGGGCGCGCAATATTCCAGCAATTCTACTGGATGAACTGAGCGACCAATAGGTTGCAGTCGCGCGGCCCCGCCACGCATGGAACACACTCAAAGGATGGGGGAGAGGAATAGAAAGGACGCCGCGCGACGAGTCGTTCTTAAAGTTTGTCGCTTTGGGTGCAGCCGGCACGGGGGGCGACGTGGTATGCTCGGAGCTATCGCAACTCGGACGGCGCCACATGTTACGGACGAAGTTAATTCATGCCGCGTGCTCTACCCTGGCTCTTATCGCAGTTTTGCTACTCATTTGGATGACCCGAAGCAAACAGCCCGCGATCAGTTTGTTGCGTGCTCAAGATGCCGCGCGTTTTCGCGCTTGGCGCGGGATGTACATCTTCGGAGGCCTTAATCTATTGGGCGGGGTTGCGCTGGTCGTGTTTCCCATCTGGTACGGCGCACCAACTGCCTTGCACCCAACTGCCTTGAAATTATATTTCGGTGCAGGTGGTCTCTTTTTTATCGTACTTGGCGGGTTTGTCGTCTATTGTGGCCACACTTCGTACGTGCTTTTGACACACGACTGGATCGAAATAAAGGACGCGTGGAAGTTACGGCGCTATAGGTACATTGATGTACTGGACATTACGTCTCCGGGACCCAATCTGAGAATGCAAGTCGCAAAGGAAGAATACGTCCAGATACCGAATGTTTTTGAGAACAGAGAAGCGCTGGCGACAATATTAATTGAACGTTGGAAGTCTGCCATGAAAAGAAGGAAGTTCACGCCGTGAGTTCAAACTTTCGGCGGTTCAGTTGGTCAACCAGCAGGGCCACAAGGTAGCCGCGGCGGCCAAGAGCCTGGGAGTGGAAGCGGCCGGCGTGCGGGGGTGGGCGGCGAAGCTTTCGAGCGAACCGGGAGTGGCGCCCGCCGGGGAGGGCGCGGTGGTGGCGGAGTTGCAACGACTGCCCAAGGAGAACACGCGCGGCTGACGATGGAGCGTCTTGTAGGGTTCGCTTCAGCGAACGCGGTCCGGTCCCTCACGCCATCCGAACAGCGTTCGCTGAAGCGAACCCTACGATCGCCCGAGGGAACATCGTTACCGCGACGCCGTCTGCGTCGGCGGAACGGGGAGACGGAGGATCATGTTGACTTTGAGTTTGGCCGGATCGGTGCCGATGCGGTCTTTGTTGAGCTGGTAGATTTGCTCCACGCGGTTGGGGGTGTTGTAGAGCTTCATCGAGATTTTGTAGAGGCTGTCGTTGCCCTGGATGCGGTATTCGCTGTGGGAATCGATTGCCGGCCTGGCCGCCGAGGGCGAGGCGTGAATAGCGCCCGATGCAGTGGTGGCGCCGGTGGAATGGGTGGACGCGGGGGTACTGAAGGTGGAGCGGTCGGGAAGCTGGATCGTGGCGCCTGGGCGCAGGCGGGCGGGGTTTACGGTGGGGTTGGCGCTGGCGATTTGCTTGTAATAGCGGGCGTCGCCATAGACGGATTTGGCGATGGAGGAGAATGTTTCGCCGGCGGCAATCTTATGGGTTTTGGAGCCGGCAGCACCGGCTGTTCCTGCTCCAGAGTGTGCGCCGGCGTTCTCGATCGGCGGATGAGCGGCTTGGTTGTCGGGGGCCGGGTCACGATTGATGGCCCCCGGCGATGCGCCGCCGGAAGTATTGCGCGTGGACAGGCCGCTGGACGTTCCAGCCCCGTCGCTAACGCCGGTGGATCCGGGGGAATCGGAATGCGATGGGCTGTCGTCCACGATATCCGCCCCCAGGATGGTGCGCCAATCGGTCGGCGGGTGGCCGGCGATTGGCGCCGCGGGAGCAGCCGGGGATTGATCGTCATGAGAACCCGCCGGCGCATCGGTGGTCGTTCCCGAAGCGCCGGTGTTGGCGGAATTGCCGCCTGCCGGCGTGTCGGTTGATCCGCCATTGGGCGATCCGGCGGGCGGTCCGCCCGCGGACCCTGAATCATTTGAAGCGCCCGCGCCGCCGGCGTTGTCCGGCGCGCCGCCGGTGGTTTCCGGGATGGCGACGGCACCATTGCCGGTCTTGAGAACCACCGGGGCTTTTGACTTATCCTTGGTCGGCGCCTTGGTGGGGACGATGGCGTAAACGACAAGCACCGCTACGAGTACGCCGCCGATCGCTGTGCCGACTCTCATATCCCTGCGCATTTTGGGCATCCTTTCCCAGATTGGGCCGCGTGTTTGGTTGGCGGCCCGGCCACGTTTTTTCTCAGGCGCCGGCTCTTTGCAGCCGGCCGGGCGCCCGGTGAGTTGCCACGCTTTCCTCGCGCCGGCCCAGCAAAAGAATGGGGGCCGCGATCGCGATGGAAGAGTAGGTGCCGACGATTATGCCGAACAACAATACGAAAGTAAAGCCGTGGATGCCCGGGCCGCCAAGGAAATACATGATCGCCACCGTCACCACGTTGGTGCCCGCCGTCAGCAGCGTGCGCGACAACGTCTGGTTGATCGCGTCGTTGATCACCTTTCGGCTTACGATTCCGAATTTGCCGCGGTTCTCGCGGATACGGTCAAACACCACAATCGTATCGATCATCGAATATCCCATGATCGTGAGAATGCCGGCAACTACCGTCAGATCAATTCGGAATGGCTCAAGCTGAAGGGCCCACCCGATGCCCGGAACATTCCACAGATAATGGGCGAAGCCCAACGCCGCGATGGTAAAGAGTACGTCGTGGATCAAGGCGGCCATGGTCGCGGTGCCATATTTCAGGTTGCCGAATCGGAACCAGATGTAGGCCATGATGACCAGGATCGAAAAGACCAGGGCCATGGTCGCATCGCGCGTGGCGTCGCCGGCGACCTGCGGATCGAAGTTGCGGACCTGCTGGAGTTGCGCGGGGCGGTTCACCGAATCCTTCACCAGTTGCCAGAGCGGCGTGGCGAGCGTTTCCTGCCATTTGCCCGGATCCTTGGAGTATGGAATGGCCGGATCGCGGCTGAGAATAACGGCCTGGGAAGTCGGCGCCTCGGCGTTTTTCTGGGCTGAGTCAACCGTGAAATCCAGATGCGCCTCGGGACTGTTGGACGCCAATTGCACCTGTGCCTGGCGGATGCGGTCGGAGATTTGCCCGGGGCTAAGAGGCGGATCGAGATGATCGAGCACGATCGCCACGCCGCCCTCGTAATCCTTGGCGTTGTCGGGCCGGAATCCGCCGGGCCATTTAGCGTCCGGCGCGGTCTGTGCTTTATCGAGCGGCAGGACTGCTTTGTGCAGTTCATCCGCCGCCGGGTTATCCGAGCCGGCAAACTTGCTGGGCACGTCGATCCTCAGGAGCGAATGGCCGTTGGTGTCCACCAGCGCCTTGAGCACCGCGTCGCGCACTTCCGTGGCATTGGCGCTGGGGCTGACGATTTGAAACGTCTTATGGTCGGTGCCGACGGTCACAACCTCGGGGCTGGGCAGCTCATGC
The DNA here is from genome assembly GCA_035648595.1 of Tepidisphaeraceae bacterium. GTDB lineage: Bacteria > Planctomycetota > Phycisphaerae > Tepidisphaerales > Tepidisphaeraceae > RYN-428. Next base: position 11,514 of record DASRLH010000150.1, on the reverse strand, counting down.
GGATCGGCGTTCTTTAGCACCAGGTCCTGCAATTTCCCCTGGTCCATCGCATTCTTGACTTCAAACTCCACTGAGGTTCCCGAGGCGAACTCGATGCCCATCATCTGGCCCTTGTGAACCTGGACGAAGAACAGGATCAAGCCGACGGTGATGCCCACGATGCTGAACGCGATGAACGCCCAGGCCTTTCCCATCCAGTCGATATTGGGCCGCAGCGCCTTGTCCCACCTGGGGAAAACCAGCGGCAAACTTCGCAATTGCTTGACGCCGAAGTTGTCCATCAACACGCCGAACACCGCGCGGGTGACGAAAAGCGCGGTGAACAAACTGGCGATGATGCCGATGATCAGCGTCACGCCAAACCCCTTCACCTCCTCGGTTCCAAACCAGATCAGGAACAGCGAGGTGATGGCGGTGGTCATGTTGGAGTCGATGATGGCGCTGAAGGCTTTGCCATAGGCGTTACGGAGGGCCAGTCGAAGCGACAGGCCGCGATGCTGCTCTTCGCGCAATCGCTCGAAGATCAGCACGTTGGCATCGACTGCCGTGCCCACGGAAAGCACGATGCCGGCGATGCTGGGAAGGGTGAAGGTCGCGCCAAAGCTCGACATCACCGCCAGCACGATCAGCACGTTCATCACGACCGCGCCCGTGGCGATCAGGCCCGCCAGGAAGTAGTAGCTGCACAAAAAGACCGCGACCACAACAAGCCCCAGGCCGCAGGCCACCAATCCCGCGCGCAGATTGGCTTGCCCAAGCTGCGGGCCGACCGTTTTTTCGCTGATGGGCTGATCCGAAAGGCTGGCGGGCAGGCTGCCGGCTTTGAGGGTGCTGACCAGATAATCCATTTCGGTCTGCGTGAACCCGCTGCCCCCGCCGGTGATGATGCCGCTGGAGGTGATCTTGGAGTTGATGTTGGGCGCGCTGATGACTTTGCCGTCCAGCACAATGGCCATCGGCTTGTCTTTGTTGAATTCCGTCAGCTCGCCGAAGTACTGGGCGCCCTGTGGATCAAACTGGAAGCCCACGACCATTTCGCCGGTGGTTTGCGTTTCCTGCATGGCGTCCGTCAGATGCCAGGGGCGGTCGGTGTGGGCGTCCAGCGAACGGCGATGCGATTGCCCATCGGGCCCAACGATCGGCGTGATCCAGCCGAGCACATATTGCTTCTTGTTATAGCTTTCGGTGTGGTGATGGAAGTCCTCGGGCTTGTCCACTTCAAACCAGCGGGCCTGATCGCCGGCCTGCAATCGGGGACCATCCTGGTGAAGATGATCGATATACTTCTGGTATTCCGCCTTCCCCATATCGTCGGCAAGGATGTGATATTCCAGAACGCCCGCGCCCCGTAGCTTGCGTTTGAGGTCGGTGGCGTCGTCGATGGAATCCTTGGCCGATGACATGCGGGTCGCCACGTCGATGTAGCGATCGAGCGCCGCCAAGCGGGCGGGGAATTTGGCGTTTTGCCCGCGGAGCTCGTCAAGGGCAGCTTTGCGCTCGTCGGGTTTGTTTTTGTCGTCCTTGTCGCCAGTGGACAGAGCCAAGGCTTGGTCCACCTGCTCGGGGGCCAGGTTGGTGGCCGCGATAGGATCGGGGGCGGGCGCGCCCGCGGCGGTCTTGGGATGCAGGGCGTTGTCAAATTCGATTTCGAGCCGGGCCTGCTTGTCGGCATCCTGGGCTTTGCGGGCCGACTGAATCTGGTTCCAGAGATTGCTGAGTCGATCGAACAGCGCTTTGCGTGCCGGGTCGCCATTGGCAAGTTTGGCCAGTTCGGCTTGCAAATGCCCGTTTTCTCCCTTGACGGCGTCGATGACGGTTTGCGTCTGAACATTGGTGGCATTCAGCGCATCCTGGGCCCCAATCATCTGCTCGCGAAGCTGCTTGCGCTGCTCGGCCAGCTTGGGGGCATCCAGCGAAAGCGGCTTTTGGATTTCCAGCCGGCTGTCCCCCTGCGGGCGCCACACGAGGTTTTGCGTGCCGGTCGGATCGACGCGCTTCTTGAGGATCTCGGCGACCTTCGTCGCCAGGTTCCCGTCGCCGCGATATCCCTCGGGCTTGATGATCTCGTACACGAGGCTCGTGCCGCCCACCATGTCGATGCCGGGTTTTAGGCTGACCCACGAATTGAGCTCTTCCTTGGGATGAAACAGCTTGTTCAACACCGGCGAGAAGACAATCGCCAGCGCCGCCAGCAGCACCGATACGATGATGCCCAGTCGAAAACCATTGTGTTCAGACATTGGTTGGGTTCCCGCGAAATTCTTCATGGGCGACGCGATGATCGATCAGCGGCCGCGCGTGAAGTGGATTGTAGTTGTTGTGAAAACGGAGGACTGCCACGAATCGGCGGCAAGAAAAGCTTGGCTGCGTGCAAAATCGAATCAGCACGCGGGCGGGCCGGCGGGTTGGGTGGCGGGGTTGCCGTCGCGAAGCCGCGCGACGAGGCATCGCACTTCATCCGCCGTGAATCCCGATGCGCCGCCGGGGATGGACCGAAGAACGATACTGTGGCGCGCGATTGCAGGAGTCGGCACGGGTGGGGCAGACATTCCTGTCTGCCGCGAGTCTGCGAGCGGGGGCATTCCTGCCCCCCGAACAGACTCGAATCCGAACACCATCGCGGTCGAAGAGTTTCGTGCGGCCGGAATGCCGACGACTCGCCCTTGGGCACAGCTTACCCGGCTCCGATCCGATGGCAGACAAGAATGTCTGCCCCACCCAGGGGAGCGGCGGTCGACGGGAGTCACGAAGTCTTGAAGAATTACGAATACCCGGCCCGGATCTTTGGCCTGCGGGCCTTGTGCGCGTCTCCCGGAACGGTGCCGCCGCTTTCCGTTTTTTTGCCCGGCGTCGCCAACCTCTTCGGACCGAAGGTTCACGGTATCCAGGTCGGCCTCCACGGCCGACCGATTCGAGGGCTGGGGGGCGCTTTGCCTGGCCGCGTCGTGCTCGCGCTGGGCCTGGGCCTTTTGCGCGACGAGCATCGGCGCCACAACCAGGCAGAGCGCCAGTTGGGCCAGCAGTGCGCTGATGAATCGTTGGGTGCGCGACAAAATGAATGGGACGATGCGATTCATTGAGGGAGTTAATGGTCCAGTCGAAGCGGCTTTTGCATGGTCACTGAAGTGACCACGCCGGCATTCACAAACCTACTTTAGATCGGCCTTCTCGTCTTCGCGAACGACGCGGAGGATGGCGCTGCGCATGAACTTGAGTTTGGTGTTGTTGCCTTCATCCACCTTGACGACCACTTCCAGGTCGCGGAGATCGACGACGGTGCCGAGGATTCCGCCGATGGTCTGGATGCGGTCGCCTTTCTTCATGGCGTTGAGCAATTCCTTCTTTTGCTTTTCCTGCTTGCGCTTGGAGTTGAAGGAAAAGTACATGATAATCAGCATCACGCCCACGAGCGGAAGCATCGGGCTTTGCAGCAAGCCCCGAAGGCCCGGTTCCGGGGCGGGGGCGGCGGGGGCGGTTGCCGCCGCTAAAAGGGTCATCATCCAATTCATCGCGATCGTGCTCAATTCATCTCCTTGAATGCCAGCCCGGCGTTCTTGCTGTCCGTTTGCGACGGCCCCAGCCCGCATCGCGGGTCGGTCATCCGAAAGCGATCAAAGTCGCCCTGGGCCAGCGCGCCGCGGATATCCGCCATCAGGCGCTGGTAGAAACGGACATTATGCACGGAAACGAGCACGGGGCCAAGCATCTCGCCGGCACAAAAAAAATGCCGGATCGCCCCGCGCGTAAAAATCCGGCAGGCGTAACAGTCGCAGCCGGCCTCCAGCGGGCCGGTGTCGCGGATGAATTGGCTGTTGCGCAACCGGATCGGGCCCGATGCGGTGAAAGCGTAAGCATTGCGGCCATTGCGGGTGGGCATCACGCAGTCGAATTGGTCGATCCCGCACGCAACCGCCGCCACGATGTCGCGCGGAAAGCCCACGCCCATCAGATACCGGGGCCGATCCTCGGGCAACAGTGGCGTAATCGCCGCCAATACCGCTTTCATCGCCTCAAACCCCTCCCCCACCGCCAATCCCCCCATCCCGTATCCCGGAAAGTTGAGGGCGACGAGCTTTCGAGCGCATTCGGCTCGAAGGCCCAGATCGGTTCCTCCCTGCACGATGCCAAAGAGCGACTGATCGGCCGCCCTGCCATGAGCGGCCAGGCATTGCTCCGCCCAGCGGAGCGTTCGATCCACCGCCTGCCGATGATATTCGCGCGGCGCGTTGGCCGGCGGGCATTCATCAAACGCCATGATGATGTCCGCTCCCAGGACGTTTTGCACTTCGATACTCCGGCGTGGCGTCAGTTCGATCATCGCCCCATCGATATGGCTCTTAAAAATCACCCCGTCGTCGTTGATCTTGTTGATGTCCGCCAATGAGAAAACCTGAAACCCCCCGCTGTCGGTAAGAATCGGCCCCGGCCAGCCCATGAACCGATGCAGATCGCCCAGGTCGGCCACCACCTGTTCGCCGGGCCGGAGCATGAGATGGTAGGTGTTGGCGAGAATAATCTGCGACCCCGTCGCCGCCACCTGATCGGGCAGCAGCCCCTTGACCGACCCTTGCGTTCCCACCGGCATGAACGCCGGCGTATCGTAAACCCCATGCCGCGTAGTCACCCGCCCCAAGCGCGCGGCCGAACGCACGTCTTTGGCGAGCAATTCATACTTCAAAGGCGGCAAGCTCGAATTATACATTCGGGTATTCGCTAGTGAAGATTAAACACAAAGACACAAAGACACAAAGGAAAATACAAATCCGGCTAGGATTCAATCCTGATCCCCGCAACTTCCGACGGGACCGTTCTCAAGTTTCGGAACGTCAGCCAATCACTTTGTGTCTTCGTGCCTTTGTGTTTAATCTTCGTTTTCGGCTGACGATATGCGTTTCATTTCTGCGCCGGCGGGATATTCCCGATGGTCTTTGGCCCTGTGCCGAAGATCCAGAAATCCTCGCGGGAGGTGCGGCCGACGAAGGGGCCCGAGACGGCGAGCAGTTCGCCGCTGTCGGCCCAGTAGGCCACAAAGGCTACGCTGGCCCAGCCGTATTGCTTGGTGCTTTTGAGGATTGAAAGCTCGGGGGTATTGACGGTGACGCCGGCGCTGGTGGCGGTGTTGCTGCTTCCGGTCAGCCCGCCGAGGGCGGAGGTGGGAATCAGCGAGGCCGGCAAGCCCAGCAGATAATCGAGCCGATTGGTGCTCAGCGCGCCGGCCCTCACTTCGAGAATCACCTGCGCCTTGTTCTTGGGCACCAGCCGCACGCCGGACTTGAGGAGCTTTGCGCGAAGCTCGCCGATCAGGAACAAATGTTCCAGCGACGGCTGGCGGGCCAGTTCATCGGCCAACTGAAAATTCGCCGTCGGCTGGACCGTCGGGATCAGCCACGACGTATCCACATAAACCGCCCGATCGCGCAGCGCATCGGTGGAAAGCTGGCTGACCGCCTGCTCGGCGGCGCCGGTCAGCAGAAAATCCAGGTCGGCAGTTCGCGGCGGATCGACGATTCGAATGCTCGTGCAGCCCCCCGCGACACATGCCGCATAAAGTATGAGTACGCCGACCATCGAGCGGCCCACGCGCCGGGCGCGCGAAATTGAAACTTTAACGCTCTGGCGGTTCGTCATGAAAGCGCACATCCAGCCATCGCCCGCGACCCGGCTCGAATCGTCCACCGTCACCCCGGCGACTCTTCGGGCCCCGACTGTAATCCAAGCGGCCCGCGGCGACAACTTTGATTCGCCAAGGTTGGGCTAATCCCTTGGCTATCCTTACATTCCCCGTACCGTGGGCATCACTTCTAGGTAGGCGCGGAGTGCTTGCCGCGTGTCTTCTCCGCAGGCGCAGCACTCCCGAAAGCGACGAGGACGTCGCTTCGACGTAGACGCGGCGTCCCCGCCGCGTGTCTTCTCCGCAGGCGCAGCGCTCCCAAAAGCGACGAGGACGTCGCTTCTACATAGACGCGGCGTCCTTGCCGCGTGTCTTCTCCGCAGGCGCAGCGCTCCCGAAAGCGACGAGGACATCGCTTCTACGTAGACGCGCGGGCCGCGTTTGAACCGTGAGACTGCTTTCGGGCGAACTGTAGAAGCGGCGTCCCCGCCGCTTCTCTCCTTCTTCGCAGGGCCGACTCCGTCAGGCGTCCCGACATCCGTTAAGACATCCGCTAAAGTGCGCCGCCGTACTTGTTCGCAACACGCTAAGGCTATAGATTAAACGTGTCTGATCGTACCGCTGCACGACACAATGTTTCGCGACCGCCGTTGCAGATGATTTCACCCTCCACCCCAACCCAATCGTCCGCCGGCTGCCAAGGCTCGACCGATGCGCCGCGATGGGTGATCGACCGGATCGGCCCAGCCTCTTGCGTTGCCCAAAAGCAGGTCGGGACGATATCGCTCGGGACGGTGCAATGCGAGGACTGGCGCCTGGTGAGCGCGCGGGCGAAAGAGGCTGCCGGCCTGGGAGCGGGCGACTTTGAAGAGCGATGCTCGCAAGTCTATAGCGCGATTGCCGACGACCTTCGCGGCAGCGCGGCGCCCCATCCGGTGCGGTTCTGGAATTATCTGCCGGAGATTCACGCCCACAGCGGGCCGGGCATCGACCGCTACATGAATTTCAATGCCGGCCGGTTTCGCGCGCTATCCCAATGGCTTGGGGGATCAGCGGGCCTGGATCGCACCGTGCCCAGCGCATCAGGCGTTGGGCACCGGGGCCGCGACCTGGTCGTGCATGCCTTGGGCAGCAGGACGCCGGGCGTATTGGTCGCCAACCCCCGGCAAATCGCCCCCCATCGCTACTCCAGACGTTTCGGCCCCCTGCCGCCCTGCTTCGCGCGCGCAACGGTTGTTCCCGACGCGCGGGGCAGCCTGATTCTCGTGGGGGGCACCGCCAGCATTCGCGGGGAAGATTCGGTCCACGTCGGCAACTTATCCGCCCAGATAGACGAGACGTTTCACAATCTTGCGCATCTCGTGCGCGCCGCCGACGGGCAGCCTTTCCATGAGGAACTCGCCCCCGGCGACCGTGCCGCCGCGCTGGCGCGTTTTTGCAATTTGCGGGTGTATTACGTGCGCGAGCAGGATCGGCCCGAGGTGACGCGGGCGGTTGGGGCGGCGTTTCCGGGGGACTGCCGGATCGAGCACCTGCGGGCGGATTTATGCCGGGCGGAGTTGCTTGTGGAGATCGAGGGGGTTGCAGATCGGGAAATGATGAAGGATGAATGATGAAGTGCGAACCCACGACATTCGTGGATTCAGTCCCTTTAACGTGACACGGGCGTCTCGCCCGTGCGGACCGCTGTGGGGTAGGGAAATCGATTCATTCTGAGTACCATGCAAGACGCACGGGCGGGACGCCCGTGTCACGATTGAGGTTGGGATCCCGACCCGAAGCCCGTTTCGTTATCTCACGGATGAATAGCATGTAGTCGCGTACAAGTACTTGGAATCGTCGCTCTCGAACCTTTACAGCCAACGGGTACATCACCCGGCCCGCGCGGCCTTTCGCGTGGATTCGATGTAGACGCCAAGGTTCCTGAACTTCTCGTAGCGCCGCTCCAGAAGATTGGGGAGCTTAACGCGTTTGAGATCGCGAAGAGTCTTGGCAATGAATTGCCCGAGATTGTGGGCCGCCGTGTGCGGGTCGCGGTGAGCGCCGCCCAGGGGTTCGGGGATGACGGCATCCACAACGCCAAGCTCGCGCAGGTGTTTGCTGGTCAGCTTGAGGCTCTCGGCCAATTGCGGCGCGTTCTCGTTGCCTTTGAAAAGAATTGAGGAGCAGGCTTCGGGCGAAATGACCGAATACCACGCATGCTCCATCATGGCCACGCGGTCGGCCACGCCGATGCCCAGCGCGCCGCCGGAGCCGCCTTCGCCGGTAACGATGCTGACGATGGGCGTTTTGAGCCGGCTCATTTCCATCAGATTGCGGGCGATCGATTCGGCCTGGCCCCGTTCCTCGGCGCCGATGCCGGGGTAGGCGCCCGGTGTATCAATCAGCGTCACCACCGGCAAACCAAACTTCTCCGCCAGCTTCATGCACCGTAGCGCCTTGCGATAGCCCTCGGGGTGGGCCAGGCCAAACGAACATTTCACCTTTTCCTTGGTTTCGCGGCCCTTGTGATGGCCGATCAGCATCACCTTGTCTTTACCGAGGCGGGCCAGTCCGCAGATAATCGCGGCGTCGTCGCCGAAATGGCGGTCTCCGTGCAATTCTCGAAACTCCCGGCAGATCAGTTCTACCAGGTCCTTAAACAATGGCCGTTGCGGGTGCCGGGCCACTTGCACGGTTTCCCAAGCATTCAAATTGTCGTAAGTTTTGCGTAACAGGGACGTGTAATTGGCGCGAAGCTGGCGAAGCTCTTTGGAATAATCGATCTGCTTTTGCGATTCCATCGCCTCCAACTCGCGGATTTGCTGCTCGAGGCGGGCCAGGGGCTTTTCGAATTCCAGCACATGACGAATCGAAGGCACGGCACTGGGCGGCGGGAGCTCGCCGGAAAAATGTGTGCGGGAAGCCGAGGGAGTTGCAATGACTGGCATATTTTCAATACGGCCGACCACGGAATCGGGCGGCAGCCTTATAAACTTGCGCGAGGGTCCTACAACCTTCATCCTTGGGCAAATGTTCGTGGGTGCGCGAACCGAACGCCAATAGCCTAGACTCACACGCCCTTCTCATCAAGGTTGTGGCTCCCACTGGACAACCACTTGACCAATCGGGAGAACTTCCCGATTCGCGGTGCCAACGGTATTATCGGACCATGCAACCCAAGCGCATCAGTATTCTGGGCGTCGGCCTGCTCGGCGGATCGATCGGGCTGGCCGTCCGGCAGCGCCTAAACGGCTGCGCAGTCGTTGGTTATGGACATCGCCGGGCAACCCTTGATGCCGCCCTTACATCCGGTGCGTTAGACGAGGGTTACGAGCAACTGGCACCGGCAGTTCGCGGCGCGGATTTGGTTATTCTTTGTACGCCGGTCGGATTATTCCGGCCCTTGCTCGCCGAACTCGCCCCCCTGCTGTCGCCGGGAACCTTGGTGACGGACGTGGGGAGCACAAAGCGAACCGTCGTGACGGCAGCGGAGGAACTCCTCTCGCCGCAGGTGCATTTCGTCGGCAGCCATCCCATGGCCGGCAGCGAAAAACGCGGCGTCGAGTTCGCGCGGGCCGATCTATACGACGGCGCGCTGTGCATCCTCACCCCCACGTCGCGGACAGATGCCGACGCACTTTCGCGGATTGAGCAGTTCTGGGAAATCCTGGGGATGCGCACATGCCGAATCAGCCCCGAAGCGCATGACCGGCAACTGTCGGATGTTAGCCATTTGCCCCACGCCCTGGCCGCCGCCCTCATAGCGATGCAGGAGCCCGACTCCATGGCACTGGCCGGCAAAGGCTTCCACGACATGACCCGAATCGCCGGCGGCGACCCAACCCTCTGGCGCGATATTTTCCTGGATAATCGTGATAACCTCTGCGCGAGCATTGATCGCCTACGGGCGCAACTGGCGGATTTAAGTCTGCTGCTGGAGCCCGACAAGGCCGATGCGCTCAGGCAATGGCTCGAGCAAGCGGGGCAGCGGAGACTGGCAAAAGCCTCCGTACCTTAGCCAGGGTATCCCGTCCGAATATACTATGTAGTTCTGCCTGGGAAGAACGATGTCGCGCACAACAATACAAATTGGCCCTGCCGACGCCGGCAAACAAATGGCGCTCGATGACTTCGAACACGCCGAGGCGCAATCCGGCTTCAATTATGAGTTGGGACGAGGAAGGATTGCCGTGGTTGACGTTCCCGATCGAAAACATCTCGCGATGGTGGATGCTGCCAGTGCTCAATTCTACGCATATCGCCCGCAGCATCCGAGTCAGATACATACGTTGGCCGCGGGCGGCGAATGCAAGATCCTTCTGGCCGAGGCCCAGTCGGAGCGCCATCCCGACCTCGCGATCTACAAGACTGCCCCGGAAGATGCGGCCGACCTATGGGCTACATGGATCCCGGAGATTGTCATCGAAGTCGTCTCGCCCGGCTCGCATCATCGGGATTATGTCGAAAAGCGCGAGGAATATCTTTCGTTTGGCGTACGCGAATACTGGATCATCGATGCCGCCAGAGAGGAAATGCTCGTTCTGCGGCGTGTAAGCGGGCGTTGGACGGAGCGCACCGTCAGCGCATGCGACAAGTACGCCACTCGGTTGCTCGCCGGGCTGGAGTTCGATCTGGCGTCGGTTTTTAGGGCCGCTAACGGGTGACGGCGGTATAAGGAGGCACTGAATACCTCGCCGCTGTGGTTCATCTTGCATTTTCCTGGTTATCGCGTTGTGACCGGGCCCATTTTCAGCACCTCGAAGTCGGCGCCTTTCACTTTCGTCAGCGTGTGCATCTCTTCGTTGTCCCAGCGCGAATCATGATCGCCCGAGAGGAACCAGTCGCTGCCGTTGTCGGCGACGATCATGCCGTATTTCTTGAGTGCCTTGAGAATGACCTGGCAATTGGGGGAGAACCCCGAGAGGTCGTAGCCGGCCTTGAGCCGAACGCGCATCCCCATCGGCGGCAAATTGGGGTCGGTCCGTTTGCTGGCATAGTGCGTTGCCGGGGGCACATACGCCCGGCGGCTCTTGACGATCGTAAACCGCAACGCATGGCGAATCTCTTTTTGCTCCGCCACCTCATCATATCGCACCAGCCCCGGAAAGATCGGCAAGCCCGCGGCATCGGCGCTGGTCGCGCCTTTGGGGCGCTGGCCAAAGCTGACCTTTTTCAAATCCCAGACCGCCCCGCTGCCGGCCTTCCAGCCCTTGCCGTTGGCCGGCGGCTGAACGGAAAACAGCTCGTATAATATCCAGTTGTCGCGGTCGATAATCAGCACATGGCGGTCGCCATCGGACTTGGGCCCGCCTTCGATTGGAGCATCGGGCGGAATGGGATAAGGGCCGGGATCAGACTCGCCACGATACTCAAAGGCAACTTTCACCTTCCGCTGGTTCCCCGCCACGATCACATAGGGAATGCCCATCGGCGCGCCCTGGTACTCGCTTCCGAAATCCGGGTGCAAGGGCTTACCCAAGCCGATGCTGGCGATCAGCTTGTCGGAATGGGGATCGAGCGGATCCTGGGAAACATCCTGGTTCCACGGATCGTCCGCGGGGAAAACCTGCTTGCCGTGCAGGCTCGTGTCGGCCCCCAATTCCGGCGGTAGCGCGGCGGACCGCGGCGCCCCATACCCGCGATGCGAAATACTCAACACAAGGGTCACCGACCCCGCCGCTACAATGAACGCCGCCAGATAAAAATGCCTCGACTTGAATACCCGATTCATCTGTCCCTCACTTTCGAGTCTGATGATACCAGACGATGGGCCGGCCCGTTACCGTATCACGGGCGTCTCGCCTCATCTTTCGTCACATTTTTTCCAGTCCAGCCGCCCGCGCGCCCATGACCATCAGGTGAAGGTCATTCCATCCGCGCCAGAGGGTGAGCCAGCCGGGTGGGCCGTCGGACTTGCGGTT
>DASRLH010000149.1:0-5774 GCA_035648595.1 Tepidisphaeraceae bacterium | reverse complement strand
GTTCCCATCCCTTCCCTTCCCAGTTCACATCTTCTTCCTTATTGTTTTTGTAGAAGGAAAGTCACAAATTTCGCAAATATTCTTACGCACGGACGAGAAGTGCCGGGTCGCCGCGGAACACTTGCCGCCTCACTCAAATTCGCTAGTCTTTGGTCGGGATCCCGCCTTACGTGTTGGGGCACCTTGATGAGCAGAAGCAAAACGATGTCCGGCGCCAAGGGCCGATTCAACCGGCGGTCGCGGAGGACGGTGCGCGGAGCATTGATCGCCGTTCTTGTCATTGGTCATGTCGCGATATTGGGGTGGGAGGGTTACGGCGACAGCGCGACGTGGGATGAAGTCGGCCACTTCGCGGCCGGCCTTGAACACTGGCGGCACGGGACATTTCGCGTCAATGCGGTGAATCCGCCGCTCGTGCATCTGGTCGCGTTGGCTCCGGTAGCGATTGCCCGCCCGGACCTGGATCCGATGACCTACGCCGTCTCACAATCAGCCGGATCGCGCCCTGAGTTTACCATGGGGCAAATGCTGGCCGCTGATATCGGCCCGGCATACTTTACGTTCTTAACGTATGCGCGCTGGATGTGCATCCCGTTCAGTCTCATCGGTGCGTTCGTATGCTATCGCTGGAGCATGGAGCGGTTCGGAGCGGATTCGGGTCTGCTTGCGCTGGCGATGTGGTGCATATCGCCATCGATCCTTGCCTACGGTCATCTTATCACATCGGACATGGGGGCGACGGCGCTGGGTGTGACGGCGGCTTATGTGTTCCGGCGATGGCTGCATTCGCCGTCGATCGGTCGGGCGGCGGCCAGCGGCGCGGTGCTTGGCCTCGCCGAACTCACGAAAACGACGTGGATTATTTTGTTTGGAGTCTGGCCGATACTGTGGCTCGCATACCGGCTCCTGGCTGATAACCGGCAGGGGCGGCCATCGTGGCCGCGGGAAGCGGGCCAAATCGCGTTCATGCTGATTCTCGCGCTATGGACAATCAATCTGGGCTATGGTTTCGAGGGTTCCTTCAAACGACTCGACGAATACCGATTCGTGTCCTCGGCCCTCCGCGGCGCCAAGAGCGACCGGGCAACCGCGGAGCCCGCGCTGTTCGGCAATCGCTTCGCGCGCTCCCCGCTTCGGAGGATCAGAGTTCCGCTGCCGGAAAACTACGTTTTGGGGATAGACAGCCAAAAGCTCGATTTCGAGCGCCGGATGCCCTCCTATCTCCGGGGCGAATGGCGGGATGACGGATGGTGGTATTACTACCTTTACGCTCTTCTGATCAAAGAGCCGCTGGGAACCTGGGCGCTGCTTCTTGCTGCGATAGGAGTCGTCCTGTGGCGCGCCAGCCGATATGAGGTTCGGCTTGGGGAAGACCTGCTCCTCATTGTGCCGGCAGCTGCGGTGTTGGCGCTGGTGAGTTCCCAAACCGGGTTCAATCACCATGTGCGGTACGTGATGCCGTGCCTCCCATTTGTTTTCATTTTTATGAGCCGCCTGGGTCGGTCCTTCACGACTGGACGCCGTCTGACCGCGGTTCTCGTCTGCATTGCGTTCGGGGCGTCGGCGGTCAGCAGCCTTGCTGTTGTGCCGCATAGTATGTCGTACTTTAACGCGCTGGCGGGAGGTCCCTACAATGGCTCCCGCTGCCTGGGAAACAGCAATGCCGACTGGGGGCAGGATCTTCTGTATCTGAAAACGTGGTATGATCGACATCCCAAGGCTCGACCACTCTATCTTGCGTATGATATGCCGCTCATCGATCCCCATATGCTTGGGATCGAATGGCGGACACCCCCCGTAAGCGCCATTTCGAGTCAATCGCAATTCCGGCAATCCGGGGAGTCGGGCCCGCGGCCCGGTTGGTACGTGATCAGCGTCAATTCGCTGCACGATCGCAGCCATGATTATGACTATCTTAAGGGCATTAAACCGGTCGATTGGATAGGATACACGCTCCCCGTTTATCACCTGACAGCACATGACGTGAGCGAAATCCGCCTCAAATTGGGTCTACAGCCGCTGAAGGCTGCCGCGAAATAAGTGCGGGTCGGTCACTCGCCATTGTTCCCTTATATGTGCCGCAGCTTGTTCAGCCCATTGAGCGCGGCCACCTTATACGCCTCGGCGAGGGTTGGGAAGTTGAAGACGTTGTTGATGAAATAATCGACGGTTCCGCCGAAGGCCATGACGGCCTGGCCGATGTGGATGAGTTCCGTGGCGCCGGTTCCGATGGCGTGGACGCCGAGGATTTGGCCGGTGGTTTGGTGAATGAGGAGCTTGAGCAGGCCGGTTTCGTCGCCAAGGAGTTGGCCGCGGGCCAGTTCCTTGTATTGGGCGACGCCGGCTTCGTAGGGGATGCCTGCTTCGGTGAGTTGGGTTTCGGTTTTGCCGACCATGGAGATTTCGGGGATCGAGTAGATGCCGTAGGGGAAGAGGTCGGGCATGGACTTGGTCTCGACGCCAAAGGCATGGCAGACCGCCAACCGGCCCTGCTCCATGGCCGTGGAGGCGAGTGCGGGAAAGCCGATCACGTCGCCGACGGCGTAGATATGCGGCTCCTCGGTTTGATAGTGCTCGTTCACTTTCAGTCGTTCGCGGTCATCCGAGTGAAGCCCCGCTTTATCGAGCTTCAATGCGCCGGTCGTTCCCTGCCGCCCGACGGCGTATAGCAGCGTTTGCGCCCGCAGCAGCTTTCCGGATTCAAGCGTGGCCTGAACCAATGGGCCGCTGTGGTTGGCATGCGGATCATCATGAGCGGCGTCATTGTGGGCATCATGTCCGTTGGAAGCATGCGTGAGATCCGCCGGCACGGTGCCCAGGCCCGGCGTGGGCGTGGTCGGGTCGGCGGACGCGGTAACGGCTGTCAACGTTTGGGCGGCGGCGGGCGGGGCGCTGTTCCACTCCGAGAGCTTTTCGATCTTCGCGACTTTCTCGCCCAGCCGAAGCGTGATGCCCATGCGGCGCATGTGATATTGAAACGCCTCGGTGATCTCGCTGTCCAGGAATCCGAGCACCTCATGCCGCCCTTCGACGAGCGTGACCTTCACGCCCAGTGCGGCGAGCATGCAGGCGTATTCCACGCCGATCACCCCCCCGCCGACCACGATCATGGTCTTAGGCAGATGATCGAGCTTGAGCAAGCCGTCGGACGTGAAGACGGTGTGATCGTCAAACGGCACCGAATCCGGCCGCGCGGGCCGGGTTCCGGTGGCGATGATGATGACCGATGCGCTGATGGCCTCGAAATCATCGGGCCGATCGACGTAAACCACGTTCTCATCCTCGAACCGCGCCGATCCCCAGATCAGCTCCACGCTGTTGCGGTCGAAGTGATCCCGCACCAGTGCCAGTTCGTGATGAATCACCTGCTGCGAAACGTAAATGAGGTCGGCAATGGTGATGTCGCGCTTGATGCGTGACAGCTCGCCGAATAGCCCGCGTTTGCCCAGGCCGGTCAGATGTAGGACCGCTTCGCGCAGGGCCTTGGAGGGAACGGTGCCGGTGTTGATGGCGGCCCCGCCGAGAACGTTTTCCTTCTCGATGATGCAAACTTTCTTGCCGAGCTTTGCCGCCTGTATGGCGGCCTTCTGCCCGGCAGGGCCGGTGCCGATCACCGCACAATCGAAATGACGCATGTTTTTCCGACTTTCTGCCGGCATCGCGTAGCGGATGCGAGCGGGCGGCAACCTTACACCCAAAGGATGAACACTCGCAAGTCGTCCGGAGAGCCGAGGACGTCCTGGCCTCGGAAATCGGCAATCGGCAATCAGCACGGCCGCCAATCCAACGCGTCGGCTATTCTGCCGGAGGCAAAAGGGCTTTTCATGCTCTTAAATCGGCTCCTTCGTCCCCACCTAAAAAAAATTTACAAAATCACGATTTTTTTCTTCACATTTAGCGAACGGCTTGTTAGGATTCGCGTACAGGGTCTTATAAGCGACGTAGGGCTTGGGCACTTTTCGATTTGTACAGCTTGGGGCCTCCATACGTTTTGTTAAGACATCCAGGGTTTGAAAAGTGGTTCGGGACAATGGTGTCTCGTTTAACCGCTGATTAGCCCGTTCGTTTTGAACATTCCGGGTATTGCGGATTTTTTGGGGTCTTTGGTGTTTTTGGGTGCTTGGGCCGGCTCATTCTCAGGCTGGCTGGGGAGTTTACTCAAATGACAGTTCTGGACAGTTCAATCGCTGAACGCGAGTTCGCGGCGTACGCGTCGCCGGGCTTTTCGGCGCCGCGGGTGGGAACGGGGAAATCCAATCGCGATGTACAGCAGGAAGTGGCGGTTCGCCACTTCCGCAAGACCGCCCGCTCCGCCGTCAATTGGTCGAGTCGGACCTGGGGCGTTTTAGACGCCATTCTGGCCGGCGGCGGGTTCCTGCTGGCGCACGCACTATCGCCTTATTATCATGGCAGCGTCGTCGGCTACAGCATGGTCGTCAGCACGGCTTTGTTCGCGCTGTCGGTGCTGTTTTTCAGCTGCGTGTTCGGCGTGTATGACCGCCATAACTTTACCGCCATCGGCCGGATGGCTGGGCAAACGGCAGCCGTCAACGTTCTGGCCCTGGCCGTGACTTGCCTGCTGCTCGGCTGGATCGACTACGTTCGGATTGGCCGATATGTCGTGGTTGGCTCTTTTTTCATCTCGGCGGGCGGAACGTTCGCCTGCCGGATGGTCGCCCGCGACTTGGCCCGGCGGGTGAAAATCCGCGTCATGTTCGTCGGCCAGCGCCGCAAATTCCGGCCGCTCGCCGTTCAAATCCGCCGATTGCATACCGCGTTTTACGAGCGGCCTATTTATCTTGAACTTCCCTCCGACTCCATCGCCGACCGGCGTGCCCTTGTGCGCGACGCGTTTTTCGAGCATTCGCCGGACGAAATCATTGTTATGGACGATGATGCCGGGGTCATGGAAGTGCTGCATCACTCCGCCGGCATCCTCCAATCCGGCTGCGGAATCTTCACCTACGCCAGCTATTACGAAAAGCTACTGGGCGAAGTGCCCGTCGATTCCATCGACGAGCGCGGCGTTTTGGGCGGCGGGTTCAACGTCGGCAGCTTCCATTCGGGCCTCGCCAAACGGCCCATTGATGTTGTCCTGGCCTGCCTGGGGCTTTTATTGGGCGCCCCGTTGATGCTTTTGTGTGCCGTCCTCGTGAAACTCACCAGCCCCGGCCCGATCATTTATCGGCAGGTGCGCATGGGCCGGTATGGCCGGCCGTTCTGGATCTTCAAGTTCCGCACCATGCGCAACGACGCGGAAAAGAATGGCGCGGAATGGGCCAAGGCCGGCGATGCACGGATCACCGCCATCGGCAAGTTCCTGCGCAAAAGCCGATTCGACGAATTGCCGCAGCTTTGGAATATCCTCATCGGTGATATGTCGCTGGTGGGTCCTCGCCCCGAGCGGCCTGAGTTTGTCGAGCAGTTGCGCCAACAGGTGCCGCACTATGAGCTTCGGCACCTGGTGCAACCGGGCCTTACCGGATGGGCCCAGGTCCGCTTCCGCTACGGCGCCAGCATCGCCGACGCACAGCGCAAACTGGCATTTGACCTGTACTACGTCCGCCACTGCGGGCTGGCGTTCGACGCGGCCATCTGGCTGCGAACGATTGCCGCCATGGCCAAGGGCGCCCGCTAGTGCATTGTCACTCTTTCAATTTAGGGTAGCATCAACGGCATAACCAAGGAAGGTTTTGCCATGCCCAAGACATCGAAGAAGTACGTGGTTCGTCTCACGGATGCCGAGCGTCAGATACTTCAGGAGGTGGTGGTCA
>DASRLH010000148.1:0-3868 GCA_035648595.1 Tepidisphaeraceae bacterium | reverse complement strand
CGCCCAGGCGTCGGGCATCCGAATGCTTCAGAAGTTCGCCGTGACGCTGGCTCAGCATCGCCGGGGCATTCTGGCCTACTATGACTGTCCGATCACCGGCCCGTTGGAAGGCACCAACAACAAGATCAAGACCATGCAACGACAGGCATATGGCTTCCGAGACCCCGACTTCTTCAAACTTAAAATCTTCGCTTTACACGAAACTACCTACGCATTAGTCGGATGAACCTAAAATCATTCAATTTTTGTTCTCTTAAAGTGGCGCCGGACGTCGAACGCGCCTCGGTGTTTCCGTGCCTCCGTGGTTGTCTTCTTTGGCTTTCCGCGTATCGGTGACGAGATCACTTCCAAAGTTCCGCGTATTCCAGGTGGGCCAGAAGGGTTTGACGGCTCAGGCTTTCGACGTGGGCGTCGCCGAATCCGTAGTTGCCGTTGCCGGTTTGGCCTTGGCGGAAGTGGTGAATGGAGGGGAGATCATCACTGGCCCCGAGAATGAAATGCCCATCGTTGGGGGCATCGTCCTCGAAAATCATGATGCGCCCGGCAGGTTTTATCAGCCGCCCCAGCCGGCCGGGGCCCGGCTTGCCCGACCGGTCCCAGGCCAGTTCATCATTCACCACATAGCTGTAATTCGCGGGTTCGCTGTCAGCGCGATTGGGGCAAACCATCATTTGCTGACGGACCGAGAGGTCTCCAAGGTAATGCATGATCGCGCCATGGACATAATCCAGATCAAGCGAGCCGGCGCTCTGGAAGAGGTAGGCCTTGAAGTTGTTGGTTCCGTTGGCCGTCCAGACATCGGGCTTGTCTGCCGGGGCGGGCAGCGCCTCCAGGTTGTCTTGCGCGTACTGCATCATCGCGGACACGATGGCCCTGACATTACTCGCACACCGCACCGAGCGGGCGCTGTCGCGTGCGTGCTTCAAGCTCGGCAGCAAAATCGCCAGTAGCACGACGATGATTCCGATCGCCACCAAAAGTTCGACAAGCGTAAATCCGCGACGGCATCTCATGAACGGCTCCGGCAGTAAAAACTTGCGCGTTACAGTCTACATCGCGGGCCGCCTGGCAAGCAATAGACAAGGGTGTAGCGCCCGATTGTGGCGGTCCCTCTCTGGTGGGGCGGACATTCTTGTCTGCCTTGGGTCGGCGAGTGCGGGGTGTACTCACCCCGCCGAGCCGACCCGAAGAAATAAGGAAGCGACAAGAATGTCACGCATCCATCGCGGATCGATAGGTCTGAATCATCCCCGCCAGCCGTTCGGCGGGCTGAATGGCATAGAAGAGCTCGCGGTCGAAAAGCACTTTTTCCTGTTGCGCCCGCACCCGTGCCGCCTCGAAGCGATCGTTCCATTGCCGCATGCGCGGCTGCGATTGAGCGCCGGCAAGCTGCTCGTGCATCCGCGAAAAAAGCGAGGCGCGTTGCATTGAGTTGCGCGGTTCGGCGGCGATTGCCTCCACCCATTTGCGCTTCTCGGGGCCGAGGATCGAATGCCGCAGGCGATGTCCCTGCTGCGCCAGACATGGCAGACAAACGCGGCTTTGCCCAACCACCGATGGGAAATAGAGGGTGGCCGTGGTGACCGAAAATCGCGGCGGCTGGATTTGGAAATGCCGGGCGATGAGTTTGTCGAGCACCTGGTCGTAGAGTCCGCCGCCGATGCCATGCACGAACTGGTCGGCGGCCAGGAGCCGCAAGACCGCCGTCAGTGTGAGGGCGCGGGGCGCGAGGCGCACGCCGTGCCGCCTGCAGAAAAACATGAATCGGCCCGCCGCTTCCCACCCATCGGCGTTGGCGTCAAAGACGAACCGCTCGCCATCGGGCAATTGCAATACAAAATGCCCCTGCTCGCGGAGAACGGTCGCGCGCGAGCGTTTGCCGGCGGCGATATCATCCAGCCAGAATGGCACTTCGCAGCCATCGGCCGAGCATTGGAGGTTGGGCATCGGACGGCCCGGCGCGCGCACCTTGTTTTCGCGGCGATACTCTTCGAGGGCCGCGTTGTAGTCCGCCGCGAACGCATCCGCCCGCGACAGCACATGATGCACAAACAGCAGATACGGCTCGGACCAACACAAGGGCGACACGAGCATCGCATCATGTCGCAGGCCCAATGACCAATCCAGCTCGTGAACCGCGTTGGTGAGGGCGGCGGGCAAGGGCTGCGCTTCCAATGCCAGCCGGGACATGGATTGGAGGAACTGGGGCGCCAACGGCTTGAAATCCCACGACCGGGCCGCGCGGTCGAAATCATCCGCCACGCGCGCCAGATGGGCCGGCGTCGGCGCCGGCAGCAAGCCGCTCCACGCGGCATCCGTGCGCGGATCATCGCTCAGCGGCAACGATCCGCCCGGCCAGCGCAGGCTGAGGTGCTTGGGTTCATCGGTGTCCACCGCGAAGTGCATCGCCCGGCCCCCAAGCCGGTCGGCGGCGGCGTTGATCAGCGCGTTTTTTACCCACACGCCGCTGTGATGAAGCTCGGCTTGATGGCCCGTGGCGATGATGGGCCGCTCATCGTCTTCGTGCCCCAGCCAACGCCGCATCCGGCGTCGCACTTCCGGAAGCGAGACATTTTGAAGTCGGGCCGAATCCGCGCTGCTCAGCAGCCGATGATTCTCCCGCGCATCGTTGAGCAGATCGGCGGGCGCGGGCCAGATGAGCGTGCCGCCATCCTCAATGGGCGCCTTCCAGCGGGCGTAGCGCGATGCGGGCGGCAATGAGGTTGCGGTCATGGGCAAAACATCCGGTGGAACAGGCATTTCGTAACACTCCAGCCGTCTGCAACAATGCCGGCGGAAATTCGAGCGTCGAATGGGCTGGTCGTATCACGGGCGTCTCGCCCGTGCCTGGTGCTTTAAGATTGAAAAGTCGCAATTCTTCTACTACCACGCCATCGGCACGGGCGAGACGCCCGTGATACGTTGATCGCAATCATTCCGCACTTCCAACCACGTTGCATTCGGCTGAACTGTTACACCATTTTAATCCGCACAGCCGCACGGCTCGGGCCGGCGCTGCGGCACGGCTTTCTTCGGCGGCGCCAGCGGATACCGGGCTAATTGCGTCAGTTCGGCCCGGAGCACATCCATGTAATGCCGCAGGCGGTTGCCGGCGTCGTCGAGCGGGCCCCCGAAGTGTCGCGTCGGATCGTTGTAGATCAGGCGGACGGGGATTTCCGTCAATCGCAGTTCCGCCGACCAGACCTGCGGCCAAAGCTGCATCGGAAACGCATAGCCCGGCTCGGTGAGGCGCAGGCGGCGCATCGCGCTCACGCGATGGGCCTTATAGCCGCAGAAGGCGTCGGTGATGCCAAAGCCGAAGAGTTCGTTCATGACGCCGGTGATGGTGGCGTTAATGTTGCGACGCTCGCCGGGCGGCAGGTCATCGTCGCCGCGCGGCTGAAGATAGCGCGAGCCGCTGATGATGTCCCACCGGTCCGCTTCGATCGCGGCAATAAAATCGGGGATGCGCTCGGGCTCATGCTGCTCGTCGCAGTCCATTGTGATGACCCAGTCGTAGCCGTGCTCGTCGGCGAATTGGAAAGCGTCGATCAGGCTTTGCCCGTAGCCCAGATTCGCCGCGTGCCGGATGACTTTCACATCCCCGCGTTGGCTGAGAATGTCGGGGGTGGCGTCGGTGCTGCCATCGTCCACCACGAGAATGTCATGGCCAAACGCCGCGACCTTGTCCAAGACCAAGCCGGCGTACTTCTCTTCATTATGCACGGGGATTGCGATAAGTAGCCGCACGCACAACTCCTGCCAAGCGCCCAACCGCCCGAAACGCATGCCCGCGGCACGCGAAATTGCATCTTACCTCACCGGCGTACAAACCAGGGGCCAAGGGGCCGGGGGGATGGTAGAAGCG
>DASRLH010000147.1:0-4944 GCA_035648595.1 Tepidisphaeraceae bacterium | reverse complement strand
TCAGTGGCCTGACCAAAGACGGCCTCGTTCTGGTCGTACAGAGGGCTGTTCTGCTGGAAGTTGAGTCCGAACAGCGCGACATTGATCTGTCCCTGGTTGGTGCTTCTGCCTTCATAGAAGAAGACACCGGTGGCCCAGTCGAGCTGGTCGTTCGCAAACGCGCTACCGGTCAGGCGCAGCTCCTGCGTGAACTGCACGTGCGAGACCAGGTTATAGGCCCACGCGAGCGGCAGCGGCGAGTTGCTTTGATCGTCGGAAAAGCCGGTCCAATAGCCCAAGCCGGCAGTGATGGATTTGAAATGGATCTTGTCGGCGAGCTGCCAGTCGAACACGTTGCTGAGGCCCCATTGATGCATGGAGTCGGTATTCGGAATCTGTTCCTGCAGATTCAGATCGAAGAAATTCGAATAGTTGGTGTAGAAATTCTTGGTCAGGAAGCGGCCATCAAATCCCTGCCCGTATTTGGCCTGCAGGCCGGCGTTGAAGCCGGCGACCGCGGGCGCCGTGCCGTCCGCTTCCACCAGTGTTTCCGCTGCCGCTTCTGAAGTGTCATCGATGACGTAGCCGGTGAAGCTATCCTCCATCTTGTCGTTCACCAGCCAGCGCAATTGCGCGCGCGCACCGCGAACGTCGATGCCGCCCTCAGTGCCGATGTCGCAATTGCCGCCGAGCGTATTGGGCGCTTGCCCCTGCAGATACGCCGGCGCGTTGGTATTGACCGGGAAGCCCTGCGCATTGTTCACCACGCCCTGGCCGGGGGCGGGCTGTGGATTGGCGCATGCGTATGACTGTCGCGTCACGTAGCCGGCGCGATACTCCTCGAACGCCGACACGCGCAGGAACAGGTTATCCGGAATGATCGACATGTCGTAGGCGGCGCGAAAATCGCGGCGGCTGAAATCGCCCAGCGTCACATCGACAAACCCCGAGCCATCACCGGTGGGCTGCTTGGAGTGCATGATGATGGCGCCGCCGATCGCATTCTTGCCCTGCAGCGTGCCCTGCGGGCCACGCTCGATATCGACACTGGCCAGGTCGTACAGATCGAAGGCCGAGCCCAGGGTCGTGGCGAAGTACACGTCGTCGATGTAGATGCCCACGCCCTGCTCGGAGGCCGCCAGGTTGAAATCCCCCTGGCCGATGCCGCGTATAAACGCGGCGTTGACCTTGCCGAAGGCCGCGGAGGGCACGAACATGGTGACGTTCGGGGCGACATTCGCCACATCGGTCAGATTGGTCATATTGCGCTCGTCCATGGACTGCCCGGTCACGGCAGTGATGGCGATCGGCACGTCCTGCAGATTCTCCTTGCGGAACTGGGCGGTGACGACGATCTCCTCCAGGCTGCCCTGCGGTGCTGCCGCGCTCGATGTTGCCCCGGACGGCGCCGTCTGCGCAAAACCAGGCACGGCGAGGCCTGCCAGGAGGCTGGCGCCTGCCAGAGCGGCACAGCGCTTACCCAGTTGAGACCGCCGCGACCACGTAAACCGGTGTTTCGATGAGGAGCTCATTTTTTTCCCTCTGCTGGTGTTGTATAGCCGCAAACGACCGCAAAGACCTTGAGAAAGTCGTTGACCCCGCCCACGCCCGTGTACAGATTTCCCGACTGCATTTAGCAGAATCAGGCCGCGGCAATACTCGACCAAGCGGGAGCGGAGAGTCGATTCAAAGGGAAGCCGTTCAAACGGCGATTCGGGCACAATGGGGGCAGATGTGGCAGATTGACCACACGGGGACGCCCAACTCACTGGATGCAGGTGCTATTGCCATGGCGCTTTCGGTTCGCAGGCTAGCGGCGCCGTTCGGCGCGGAGATCTTCGGTGCCGATCTGCATCAGGCACCCACGAGCACCTTGATTGAGACAGTCAACGCGGCGGTCACCGAGCATGCCGTGGTCGTGCTGCGCGATCAGCAGATCAGCGATGCGGAACAGGTGCGTTTCAGCCGCGCCTTTGGCCCCATGGAATTGCCACCGCACATGGGATTGCAGGGCGCGTTCAGGCGGCGCGTCGCGCCCGAGCTGTTCGACGTCTCGAACCTGGATGAGAACGGCGATTTTCTGCCGGTGGAGTCGCTGCGCCTTGCTTCCAACCGCGCCAACGAGGAGTTTCATACTGATAGCTCGTTCAACGCCTTGCCCACCAAATGGTCATTGCTGTCGGCGCGAATCCTGCCGCCATTCGGCGCCGACACGGAATTCGTCGATACCCGCATGGTCTACGATCAACTGCCGCAGGAACTCAAGGACAAGGCGCGGGGTGCAGTGGCTGAGCATTATTTCTGGAAAACGCGCGGCCGCGCCGGCTACAGCGTAATCACCGAACAGATGCGCCAGGCCATGCCGCCGGCGCCGCATCCGGTGGTGCGCGTCATCGCCGATTCGGGCCGCAGCGCACTCTACATCGGCAATCACGCCACCCATATCGTGGGCTGGCCGCGTGAGGAGGGAGAACAGTTCCTCCAGCAGCTCAATGATTTCGCGGCTCAGCCGCGATTCATCTTCTCGCACCAGTGGCGCAGTGGTGATTTCGTCATCTGGGACAATCGCTGCACCATCCACCGGGCGACGAAATACGATGTATTCAAATACAAGCGCGATCTTCGCAGGGCCACGATCAACGAACGCGGCCCGGAGATCTCATCCACCGATGCGCTGGGCATTCCGCGCCCGGCACCCTAGACCGCAAGGCCGCTAGGCCCAGCTCGCCGCCCGCGCCACGCTGCGGGCGTAAGGCCTCATGCCCCACCAGGTCAGGCCCACGGCAACGGGTCCGGTGATTGCTGCCGCCGTGCTGAGCGAATAGCGGATAGCCGACTCGGCGTGGAACACGTGATCGGTGAATAAGGCCACGAACAGCGGGCCGATGGCGTAGCCGACAAAATTGAACACCAGCTGGAACAGCGCGCGGATCTGTCCGCGCATCTGATTCGGCGTGACGATCTGCAGGGCCGCGTTGCCCGGACCGATGCCGACGCAGGCGAAGAAAAAGTTAAGCGTATAAAGCGCGAGCGCGGCCCCGGGCGTAGGCATCAGCGGATACCGACCAGCAAGCCCACGGGTGACACAATCAGGGCGGCGAGGCCAAGCCGATAGCCGCTTGCGGACATTGACCAGCCGTAGGTGCGGAAGAAAAATGCCGGCGTCCACAGCGCGGCGCCGAACGCCAACAGTGTCTTGATGCCCATCGCGGCGAACAGCGGCAGAAAGGTTCGCCAGTCGTGCGCCAGAAATTGGCCGATGACGCGGATCGGCACCTTGTCTGGACGCACGCCGGCGGCGGCCGGCAGCAACCCGTGGCGCTGCGGCTCGGCGACCGTCGCCATCAGCAGCGCAATGACCAGTCCCGGCACACCGACCAGGAAGAACACCAGCTGCCATGAGCGCAGCGTGCCCAGCACGGGCAGCACCACCGGGCCTATGGCCGCGGCGGCCTGCAGCGCCGCGCCTCCGGCAATCAGCGCAAAGCCGCCGCCGCAGACAAATCCGATGCTGAGCAGCGACATTGCCATGGGCAATTGATCGCGCGGAAACGAATCGGTCAGGATGGAATAACCGGTGCTCATGCCGTCGCCCAGACTGCTTCTACCGCCGCCTCGCGCACGCGATAGGCGTTGCTCGGGGCAATCGGCCAAGGCGATGATTCGTTCCTGCGCACGGAGGTCCGACACCTGGACCCGATCAGGATATTGCGAGCCGCATTTACGTCCCGGTCGTGCGACTCACCACAGTCGCGACATATCCATGACCTTACAATCAGCCCGTTGACCCCTCGCGGACCGCTCAGGGCCCCGCAAGCGGAACAGATGACGCTGGTGTTTCGCTCATTGACGACTTTAAAGCTTCTGGCGCCGGGTAGCAGGGTGATCTTACGACCACCCCGCCCCCTAAGAACCGTGCGTGCGGGTTGCCTCGCACACGGCTCAAGCAAGCTGGGACGCATCAAAGTCAGCATGCGGTTCCTGTGCGGCCGTAGTGCTGCTGGTGACAGAACAGATGTACTAACCGAAGTATCAGTGAAGGTTCACGTCCGCCGTCCGGGCCGTTCCCAGTTCGGCTGGCACAGAGTGGTTCCTCACCGAACAACGTTCCCTTGCACGCCGGACATAGTCCCTTTTGCGTGCGGGCCAGCCTGATCCACTTTGGCGGCAGACTTTGGAGGAGCTTTTGGCGTCGAGCTTCCCAGTACGCTTGTAGCGCCGGATCATCAGGGGACGAGCGGCCGCGAACCAGGACGTGCCGGACGATGGGTACCCAGCAAAGCTGGAGGAGGTACGCGCCCGTGAGCTTATCCCCGAAGACCCATAAACTCTTCGAACCGTTTTTGAGCTGACCCCAGTAACGGTTCTTTCTCCACTTCCACGGTTTGTTTGGATGTGTGTGCTGGGCGTACCGAAGGGCACGCCTAAACATCCACGAGTCGAGTTTGCTGAAGGTGGCTTTCGAGACCACCGTGCGGTAGTAATTAGTCCAGCCCCGGATTAAGGGATTAAGCGCCGCCAACACGGAGATGACGCTCGCGCCTCTGTGTGCGAGCCAGATGGCACGCACTTTGGCTCTGAACTTCTTTACCGCATCCTTGCTCGGTGTGATCAACAGTTTCCATCCGGTGCGGCTGGTCCGAGGCGCTCGATACTGGCGGACATTGAAGCCTAAGAAGTCAAACCCCTCCGAGAGGTGTCTGATCCGCGTCTTCTCTTCCGACAGCGCCAGACCTCGTGTTTTCAGCCATTCCGTTATGTCTGCTCGCGCCGCTACCGCATCTTCCTGCGATTCGCAGAAGATGACAAAGTCATCGGCATACCTCACAAGTGCTCGTTTGCTGCAAAGGTTACCCTGGTTGTTATATCTAACACCCAGAGCTTCCTCCATACCGTGAAAGGCGATGTTGGCCAACAGCGGGCTGATGACGCCACCTTGCGGTGTTCCCGAGTCGGTCGCGTGAT
>DASRLH010000146.1:0-8017 GCA_035648595.1 Tepidisphaeraceae bacterium | reverse complement strand
GGCGGAGGAGGCGGCGGCTCGACCAGCAGCCTCTCGGGCATCCTTTCCGGCGCGGCGCCCGCCTCGGTTATTGCCGGACAGAAGGTTGCCGTCACTCAAAAGGTCGCCGTCACCAACGGCGGAAGCTCCATCGTGAGCGGCACGGTCACGGGCGCGCTGTATCTCTCGGCGAGCGGCAACATCGACGCCAACGCCATCCGCCTCACCTCCATCAGCAAAAAAATCAAGATCAAGCCCAATGGCCATTTCGCGTTTGTCTTAAGGACGCCTTCCATACCGGCGTCGGTGCCCAACGGAATCTATCACCTTGTTCTTCAGATCACCGACCCAAGCGGCAACGTCAGCAGTGCCCAGGCCGGTGGGACAATCAGCGTCGCGCCGCCGGAGATTGATTTGTCGGGCGCGTTTGCGCGGATCGCCGCTCCCAGTAAAAAGGGAAGGACGCAGTTGACATTTACGGTGAGCAACGCGGGGAACACGACGGCCGCCGGGGCTTTGGCGTTCAACATCGACTCCTCGCCGGACGGCAATCTTTCGGATGCCACCCTGCTCACCAGCGTCAGCAAACGGATCAGCATCAAGCCAGGCAAATCCATCAAGCTGACGCAGGTCGTCACGCTGCCGGCTGGCGCCTACTTCCTGGCGATCCAACTCGACCCAAATAATGCGTTCAATGATACCAACCGCGGCAACAACGCATTCGTAAGCGCCAGTCAGGTGACGGTGGGCTGAAAGGCGGCGGCCAACGACCAGGAAATCGCGATCGAGCCGCGATCGAGATGCTCCCATCCACGATGATTTGCCCAGGCCGGCGCATCAGGTATAGGGACGTTTGACATCCGTTTTCGCCATCCGGTATCTTGTCGAGTTGTCTCAAAGAGGCTTTCAGGATGCTCGATACCCAACCGGCACGGACGCATCGCCCGCCGCGTACCGCGACTCTTCATGGGCTAGGCGTTCTTTGCGGGATTGCCGCGGGCGCGTGGCTGGGGGCGGCCGAGGCGCCCACCAAACTGGTGGTCACCGGGCTTTCTCCGTTCACCATATCGCTGTGCATGGTGGCCGGCGTGTTCGTGGCGCGGTGGACTTTGCCCACGCTGCTGCGCGGGACGGCATACGTGTGGGCCGACCTGGCCGGCAAGCCGCATCTGATCGTCTGGGCAATTTTGGCCGGCGCGCTCTGGGCGGTGGCCAATACTCTCACCGTCTTTGCCATCCGAAACGTGGGGCTGACGATCGCCTTTCCGCTTTGGAATACCAACTGCCTGATCGGCATCCTTTGGGGTTCACTGCTCTTCAAGGAGCTGCATGGCGCGTCGGCAGCCAATTGGGTGAAGGTCATCTGTGGGGCGCTGGCGATCGTGATTGGGGCGATCATGCTTGGATTCAGTTCGCTTCATGCCGCCGGCGGTTGGTCGCCGCACGCGGTGGCGGGAATCCTGGCGGCGCTGGGAGCGAGCGTCATGTGGGGAACGATGTACGTTCCTTATCGCAAAGCCTACCTCAGCGGCATGAATCCGCTGTCATTCGTGACGGCCTTCACGGTGGGCGAGCTGGTGACCATGTTCACGCTCGCCGTGACGCTGGATGGCGGGATTCATGCCGTCGGCGTGCAGCTTGCGGCGGCACGCCATTTCATCTTCTGGCTGTTCCTCGGCGGATTTTGCTGGGTCATCGGCGATCTGTTTCAACAGTACGCAACCAAATACATCGGCATCGGGCGCGGCATC
The DNA here is from genome assembly GCA_035648595.1 of Tepidisphaeraceae bacterium. GTDB lineage: Bacteria > Planctomycetota > Phycisphaerae > Tepidisphaerales > Tepidisphaeraceae > RYN-428. Next base: position 6,287 of record DASRLH010000146.1, on the reverse strand, counting down.
CCTTTGTCCAACACAAACCAGCTGTGGGGCCTGGCCTGGGGCGCCCTGGTCTTTGGGGAACTCGCCGGAGTCGATCACGCCCACCAGTGGCTGGTCATCGGCGGGTCTCTAATCATGATCGCGGGGGCGTTGGCCATCAGCACCGCCGTCGCCTCCGGCGAGGAAGACCAGGCGGCCGATCGCGCCCTTGTGCGCGAATGCGTCCGCTACAAACTGGATGACCACAAAACGCGCCTGTCGCAACAGGGGATCGAAAGTTCACCCAATGCCGCCGGCGCGCGGCGGTGGTGGGATTGGCTGATCATCGCGGCAGCCGTGGGTCTTTTCGCCTGGCTGGCGCGCGGCACGCAAATCCCGCCGATTGCCATGAATCTCACCTGGGCGCTGGCGCTCTCGCTGGTCAGTCTCGTTGTTCTGCTGGCGGTCGGCTGGAGGCTGTGGAGGCAGACGCGATTCTTTTAAGCAAGTTTCATGTTGCTATAGCGTGTGACCATAACCGGCCGCCGGCGTGGTCACTTCAGTGACCATGCCAAGCCGCTCCAGCTACGTGAAAATCGCTGTGGAATCCTGGTCGCGGACCTGGGCCATCACCATTCGATCCGCTCCGGGAAAAACTCCGCGAACAGATCGTCATAATAAGGCTTGACGACCGCCAGGTCCGGTTTGGGCCGGCCCTTGGAGTACAGATCGTACCCGCTAAACAGTCTCACCCACTGGAACATCTCCACATCGCGCGGCGACATGAGATGCGCATACGCCCCATGCCGGTGGGCGGCATAGAAGGAATGATATCGCAAAATGTAAATCGCCTGCTCCGGCAGATACGGCTTCATCACATGCGCCCCGTAGGCATCGTGCCCCCAGGACATATGCACCGCGTCAAGGCCGACGTTGGGTTCATAAATCCCGTAGCGCGTCTGATACAGCGGCGTGTGCATGTCCGGGTTGCCGGCGAAGTATTCCTGGAAAACCACCTGATCGGAGTAGGCGCAGCCCACCGGGAACGTGTCTCCCACCACCGCCCATTGCGGCTCTCCATACAGGCAAAGCACCTTCGCCAGATCATGAACAAACCCCGCGGCGACCATCCAGCGCGGATGGCCATCGGCGCGAATCGCCTCGGCGGTTTGCAGCAGGTGCTCGAGCTGGCTTAAGTCCGTGTCTGGATCGCTGTCATCCACCAGGTTATTGAGAAATTCGGCGGCCTCCCAGATGCTCTTGCGCCCCTTTTCCAACGCAAAGAATTCGCGTTCCCTGGCCAGCACGAAATCCAGGGTCTGCCGCTCGTGATTGGTCTTGTAGAACTGTGCCACCGTCGGCACGACGGCGGCATCATAATTCCGGAACTGCGCCTGGGTCTTTCCCTCCCGATAGCGCCCGGTTACGAAATCATCCCACTGTTCTTCGATGCGTGCGGATTCGCCGATATCCGCCGGATGGGTCGAGGTACTCATTGCGATGCTCCTTCGCTTTGGCGCGGGAAATGAAATGGCGCCTTGCCCAGAACATATCGCTGGACCCCGCCAAACGCAACATGATTCCGAAAGCGGCTTGTGGAATGGGCCGGGGGAGGCGGGCGCCCGGCCGCCCGGGCGATATCCTATCGCGCGCGCATTTGGTATCCTGTCTGGCACGGAAAAACATCCAAACGAGAGGCCGCCATGCTCAAAGCGATATTGACCGACATCCAGTTCTGGATCCCCGTGATTGTTTTGGCTGCGGGCATTGCGCTATTGGCGTATCTGCATTAACCGCGAGGAGGAACGGCATGTCCGCTATTTCGGCTCCACATGATTGGGTCAAATTAGTCAGTGAGCTTCGGCTTCCCTTCAAGACCGACCGGCGCATGCAGGAATTGATGAATCGAAACAACGAAGGGGAATTGTCACCGGCCGAACGCGTCGAGTTGGAATCGCTGGTGGAAGTCAGCGAAACCTTATCGCTCGTCCGCGCCCAGGCCATTCATCTCCTTCGCGGGAGCCGATAGACTCGCGGGTTAGCGATGCGAATTCCTAATGCCGACGCGGCGATCATCGCTCCCGAGAAGCTTCGAGACTATTTGTTGAATCCCAGGTGACTAATGCCTTTCCCGCTTTTTTCAGAAGTCATATTAACCACGCAACTGCCTGACGAGGATCTGAAGGCCGGCGACGTGGGAACGGTAGTCGAACGTCACGTTGTGGCGGGAATGGAAGATGGCTACAGCGTCGAGTTTTTTGATATGACCGGCCAAACCGTTGCCGTGACAACCGTCAAAGCAAGTTTGTTGCGATCGCCCACGCAAGCCGATCGTCCTGCCGCAAGAACGATGGCCGTTGGACGATAATTCACGGGCCAACGCCAACCCAATGACGCCATTGCCAGCGTTTGTGCGATGTCTCCTCGGCCATGCCGGGCTACTTTATCGCGGCATCCGTCAGATCGCTATCCATCCGCCGTGTTGAGATGGCATTCCCATCACTTCCCGGTTCGCACGATCCCATTGCCTTTCGCCTGCCCCGCCTTTCGCAGCACGAGCAACCCCATGAACGCCTCATCTCTTCCAAAATCCACCGGCCCCGCCCAACTGGCGCTCTGGCCCGTCGCGGCGTGATGTTGCGCGAAATTGAACCGCAGGAGCTTTGGAATCTGGCCACCGGCGCCAGTGATGGCTTTCCAGGGGATGGCGGCTTCGCCGCGCCATGTGCCGGCCGGCGTTGTGGCGGCGTAGCGGACGGCGGCGGCGCCCAGGTTCCTCCAGACGGCGGCATCGCGGGTGGATGGCGCGGGTGCGGCTTTCTGCTCGACCCACACGCCGCCGTTGGGCTTGCAAATGACGTGCAACACGGGCCCGAGGTTGTTGTCGGCGTAGATCGGCTGAATCAACGCCTCGCACAGGTCCTCGCCCCAGGCCCGGCGATCTTCGTATTCAACAAAGTTGCGGGCGCGATGCGGATCGGGTGCAAGGCCTTGCAGCGCGAACGCGAAATGGAAATCCCCGGCTCCCCAGGACGTGTAGATTTTGGATCGAGTGGAGGCCAGTTGCAGTTCCTGGCGTTGGACGGCGGGGCGGTTAAACATGCGCACCAATGGGCCGTCCTGGATGGCGTCCGATGCGCTCCAATCGCCCAGCGAGCCGTCGATCACGGGCGGAGAATCCCTCCAATAGCTGGCGGCAACTGGCAGCGTGAACCGGATCGCGTTTGCATTTCGCGTGAACCCGTTGACGAATTGGATTTCCATCGGTTGCGGCGAATCGGAGGTCAGCGCGCCCGGATTGAACTGCCGCGAGAGCTCCGCTCGAAATACCCGATACGGCTTTAGCCTCGGCACGGCTATTTCATCGTGGCCCGCCTCCCATCCCGCCGGCGCCGCGGAAAAACGCAGGCGGTTTTGATCGGCCTTGGTCCGCGAAGCATTGTAGATGTCCACGCCAAGGCGCAGATCAATGCGTGCGCCCAGGCCGGCCTGGCCGGGAACCGGAGCGGCCAAAGTCCACGTTGCGCCGCGGGCCATCAGGAGCGGGCACTCGCGCGGGCCGGCCCATTGCAGCATGCGGATGTTCAACTCGCGCTGGCGATCCGGATCGACCGGCTCGCCGGGCTTGCGGAGCAGGATGGTTTGCGCGAGGAGTTGCCGGGCTTTTCTCCAGTCGCGCGGGTTGGCGGTGCCGGACATGAGTTCATCGGCGGGGTCGAGGGTTTGGCCGGGATCGTGGTCGATGGGCCGGGTAATCAGCCGGGCGATTTGCAACGCGGCGTTCACTTCTCCCCGGTCCTGCGCCAGCAGCAGATATTCGTAATCCTGCTGGGCCCGGCGCTGCCGTTTGAGTTGCACGGTGGGCACCGGCAGGTTCACGCCAAACCATTCGCCGGGATAAAACCAAACCCTCTCGCCGGGATCAGCCGGCTGATCGGGGCCGGTAGCGCTGGGCAGTATGCCGCCCCAGAAAACAAAATTTGTATCGAAAATGTGCTCGTACACCGGCGGCTTGACATGCCGGACAAATGCCAGCCAGGCTGGTGTTCGCGCCGCGGCTTCATCGCCGCCGGCCGAATTGGCGTCTCTGCGGAAATCCCTGGCAAACTGATCGGCCGCCCCGTTCGCGCCGTCGAGCCAGGGCTGCACAATCGGCAGGCCCGCAATTGCCGGCTCACTTGCCAGCACCCGGCCCAGATCCTCGCGGGCCATGCCAGTCGGATTTGTCTCGTCGGTGAAATGGTTCACCGCCGCCGACCAATATTGCATCTGCGAGGCGTGGTCAAAACGCTCAAGCCCCTGCGCCTTTGGCAACGGCCAAAAGTGCGGGCGGCTATGGTCGCCAAAAGCGTCCCCGCTGAGCCAGGGGCGCACCATTGAATCAAAATCCCGCCAGTCCAGCGTTGGCTCCGCTCCGGCAGGCCATTTTACGATCGGCGCAATCGCCGGCACCACCAGGTTCACCCGGTTTCTTTCCGCCAGGGCGACCAGATGATCCAGTGTGCGAACGGTCGCCTGAAATCGTCCTTCCCTGCGATTCACCCAACTCGGCGGAAAATTGGCGAACTGTTCGGGATAAAGCTGTTGGAGCCGATCCCAATGCAGCTCGCCGACCATCTCCAGATGCCGTTCATCGGGAAGCGCAAAATCATAAACGTGCAGCCGGATGGGCACGGAAGCCGCCGGTTGATCCGCCGCCAGCCGATTCGCAGCCAGAAGATCGACCGTGCCTTCATAATCCCCGGCGGCAGTGCCCTTGGGAACATCAAGGTCAAACCAAAGCAACGCCGGTTGCGCTCCCGGCCCGGCCTCTCGGCCGCGCGGGTCGGCGGGCCGTGCCGGATCGCGCAGACCGCGCAGGTTCAGCATGCCGCCGGCGCTCATCTCTTGCGCCACCAACGCGCGCGGCAGGCCGCCGCCGGAAACGCCTGTCCCCGTCTGGCGCACAAACCGCGCGCGGTTAGTGTCCATTGGCATCGCAACCAACTGAAATGCCGCGAAACTCCCGAGGGGGATTGCGCCGTTGCTGGACTTGAGCGCATGGAGCCGGATGTGATAGCCCTCGGAAGAAGGCACGCTGACCTGGAGCACGAAACTCGTCCACTCATTGCTGGCGGCGTTGAGCTCGACCGCCCCATCGCCACGCCCCAGGCCGGCAGGATCATCGGCGCTGGCGACCGTCAGCCGGCCCGGGTCCGCTTTTGGAATGCGGGTATTTGCCAGCCCTGTCGGGCGGGATGGGGGACAACCGCCGGCCAGGAGCAGCAAAGCCGCCGCGATGAGACACGAAATTAGCCGCGCCCCAAGCGTTCGCACCGTGGCCTTTTGCATAGGCTTAACCCAATGGCAATACATTGATGATCCGCGATTCTAACGAATGGACGTGTGACATGACAAGGCACTGGCATTGGAAGAAGGAGATGATTACGATCAAGGCGTTGGAAGAACTTCTTCCGCCTGGGAGATACCCATGTCAAGGCATTTAGCCCGATGTTTATTCGCCGCTTCGCTCGTCGGCCCAGGGATGTTGCTGTCGGGGTGCGACTCAGACTCCAAGCCGCAACCTTCGATGTATGACCGGCAGCAGAGGGCGATGCAGCATCCGTTTGACTATTCGCCGAACGTCGGAAATCCCGATGATATCAGCGGCGGCGGCCTGGGCGATTTCGATGGCAAAGCCATGCAAAGGGATGCGGATCATGTACTTAACCCATAAAATGTCTTCGACTCACTCACAATCGCTATCGGTGCATTTAAGTGGCACGGGCGGCCCGCCCGTGATTTGCCGAGCGAAAGCGGCGGGCGCCCCGCCCGTGCCGCTGGATTTGCAAACGCGGCGATCCGCCATTCGCGGATCGCGCCTGCGAATCCTCGCGCTGGCAACGGCGGCCGGATTGGCCGCGTGCATGGCGGACGCGGGCTGCTCGAGCGCGCCCAAGGTCGTGAAAATCAACGCGCCGCTGGCCCGTTCACCACAGGCGGACGAGGCAACGCGCGTCCGCGATTGGCAGCCTTCGGTTTGCTCGTATCAAAGCGGGGCGGTGACGGCATGGCCCACGCGATGGTATTACGCGCCCAATCCCGACTACACGGATCGCAGCAATTATGTGCTGGATCCGCTCATGTCGGTGGTGCAGGCGGCATCGCTGCCGGTGACGCTGATCCTGGAACCGCCGTTCGCCCGGAAAGTGATTTACGCCGGCGACGTGCCGCCCCCCAGCTATAACGGCATGCCCCCGCTCCCGCCGGTGCCGGCAATTCCCGTGGGCAATCCCTATCCCGATCCGTTGGCGATGCCCAAGCAACGGCACAAGTCGCCCCCGCTGCCC
>DASRLH010000145.1:0-12530 GCA_035648595.1 Tepidisphaeraceae bacterium | reverse complement strand
CGCCCAGGCGTCGGGCATCCGAATGCTTCAGAAGTTCGCCGTGACGCTGGCTCAGCATCGCCGGGGCATTCTGGCCTACTATGACTGTCCGATCACCGGCCCGTTGGAAGGCACCAACAACAAGATCAAGACCATGCAACGCCAAGCATACGGCTTCCGAGACCCCGACTTCTTCAAGCTCAAAATCTTCGCTTTGCACGAAACTACCTACGCATTAGTCGGATGAACCTCTTATTAGCCTTTTGTTTCCGATTCTCGTGAGCGCGCAGCGGGATGCGGATCGTGTGCGGTGTCTGGCGCAGTTGCAGCAGATTGAGCGGCGGCGCAGTTGCATGTGGTGGATCATCGCGGGTATTTGCCGGTGGCGGGATGGCAGTTTGCACCGGCGAGTTTGGGCGGGCCGGGCGCGGGCGGAGGAGCCGGAGCGGGGGGCGGAAGCGGCGCGGCGCCATCGCACATCGCCACGCCAGCCGGATTGGGGGATCCGGCGGAACAGCATTATATTTACTACATCGATTCGGGCGTGAAACGGCCCGTGCCGATCACGGTGGCGTTGGCACAGTATTGCCAGGTGAAGACGCGGCTGGGGAGCAGGGCCGATCTGACCGCCGACTTGCAGGACGATGTATTCAAGCGGCTGTTCCGCTGCCCGGCACAGCCCAAAAAGAAGCTCCAGTCGGGCCTGAGCCAGCGCGACGACGCCGACGGCTGGACGGCGCCCGTGGAGTTTTTGGGCTATGTGTTCAACGAGGCGGTGCTGGGAATGCGCGACATGGGAGGCACGGGCGGCAGGCTGGATCGCACGCCGCCGGTCGGGCACATGACGCGGATCAAGCATCCGTCGGGTGGTGATGTTCGCGTGCGACGGGCAGCCGCGCGATGCCGTCAGCGATGATTGGCTGATGGTGTTTGACAAGAGCGCGCAGGATACACTCTACGACTTCCAGCAAAACACCCTGCACGGCGGCTGGGGAAAGAATACGTTCGACTATGATCGGCATCATGGGCTTTTGAACGTGGTATTTTTGGATGGCCATGCCCAGACGATTCATCTGTCGCCGGGGGAATTGAGCACGGTGGGGGTGTCGAAGGGCGTGTATGATTGAGCGTGATGCCTGGAAGATTGCGCGGACCTTGTGCTTTTTTGACTATTGCGCAATCCGCACGGGCGAGACGCCCGTGATACGATGATGGTTTCCATTTCACGAGATCGTCGTTTGCAAAAACGGCGGGGCGTGGCGCTTGATCTGGACAATGCCGCCGGAGATTGGATATGTGGTTCGCGAAGCGTCGGCGATGGCAGTGGATGATCGCGGGGATCGTTCTTGGCGCTGCGCTTTGGGTTGTGTATGGCGTTGCCGGCGATCGTGATCTGCTGACTACCGCGCCGGTGATCGCGGATCAGGGCGTCTTCGAGGAGATGCTGCTGCGGGCCGATCATGGCGTGGCGCGGTTTCGGGAGGTGGTGGTTCATCCGCCATTGCGATCGGCGTGTGGAATTGCTTGGCCTTCTCATGGATTTCATTGGCCGCCGGGCCAAGGCCCGCGGCATACATGGCGCCAAACGCCACGCCCATCATCACCAGCCCGGCCAGTTGAAGGTTACGCGGATGTTTCATCATCTCCCGGTGGGTCATCACATAATACATGCGATAAAAGGGGATGAGGCATAGCAGGCCCTGCGTGGAATCCTTCATGAATACAATGACCAGCCCCCAGATGCCGCCGGCCAAAAGCAGCGCGATGGCGCCCAGGAATCCCACCCAAAATGTGATGACGGCCACCGTGGCCATGTAATACGACCCCACCAGCAAACCAGCGGCAATAAGCGCCCCCAGAAGCGCGACGCTCCCGGCAAAGCTGTTGAGGCCACTGGGGCCTTTGGCGGCTGCCGCCGTCGGCAGCTTGCCGTCGGGCAGCAGATCGTGAATGGAGGTGCCGTGGACGGATCGGGTTCTGGGGCCCTTGCCACCCGTGCGCCTCCCAGGCGCGCCGGGCGGCGGCTCAGCCAAGACGGAAACGGCGGCCTTATATTGGATCAACGCGCCCTGCTGCGTTTGTGCCGGCGTCGCGGTCTTTTCCAGTTCGGCCAGCGCCGACAAATTCACCAGCGGCGGAGGCGCGACCGGCTCGCCGGGCACATAAAACGGATTGCCGCACTTGCGGCATTTCACCCGCCGGCCCGCGGCCGTCGAGACGATTCGGTATCGCGTCGAACACGACGCGCACTGCGCATCAATGGGCATACGAAATCTCCAGAGCGGCACATCATAGCGAATTGCCCGCCGGGGTCATCATCCCCATCGCCAGCTTCGCCACGTTCATTGATGCCCCGGGATGATCGAGGGATCGAACCAGCCGGTCGAGTTCGCGGCGTTGGGCTTCGAGCTTCTCCGGATGCCTGAGATAATCGATCGCCAAATCCGCGATCGTATCCACGCGGCCATTCCATGGCACGAACTCCGGCACCACATGCCCCCCGGCCTCGGCGGCGGCGGTGGCGCTGGCGTTCTTGGCCAGCAGGTTCACCAGCGCGAACGTCCTCGCCCGGATGATCCATCGGCCCGCCGCGTTCCAGGTCAGCGACTTGGCAAAGTAGACCACGATCATCGGCACGCCAAAGCTCGCCACGTGCAGCGTCGCGGTGCCCGACACCGTGAGGCACAAATCGCAACGGGGAACCAGTTCGTCAAAACGGTCGAGTCCCACCACCGCCCCCAGATCCGCGAATGCGCCGGCGGCAAGCGTTTGGCCTGCAACATTTTCCGATTCAGATGGCTCGGTCAGCGCGGAAGCCACCAACCCATGCGTAGCGGCGGTCGTCGGCGCGACGAACGTGGCATCGGGGAATGCCTGGCGAATCCGCCGGGCGGCTTCGAGCAGGCCCGGAAGATTCACCTGCGCCTCGGACTTCCGCGAGCCGGCCAGTATACCGATCACCGGCGGGCGAAACGGAAACCGCTCGCCCGGCTCCCTGGGCAATCGCGCCGGCAACTCATCAAACAGCGGATGCCCCACAAACGTGGCGGCAACCCCATGCGCGCGGAAATATTCCTCCTCGAACGGCAGGATGCACGCCACCCGATCCACCCACCGCCGCAGTTTCTTCATCCGCCACGGCGCCCAGGCCCACAGTTGCGGGGCGACGTACTGGAGCGCGGGGATGCCGCGCTCGTGTGCGGCACGGGCGAAGTGGAAATTCATCGACGGAGAATCCACGCCGATCAGCAGATCCGGCCGGTTCTCGTCGAAGTACCGCCGCGTCCATCGCAGTATTTTATAAATCTCCCCCGCCCGCAAAAACCCCCGCCATCCCATCGCCGCGCGAGTGACGGTATCGCGATGAATAATCGCCCCGGCAGCCGCCATCTCCGGCCCGCCATGGCCTTCGATGAGCAGCGACGGATCGATCTGCCGCAGGCTGGCAATGAGTTGTGCCGCGTGCTTATCGCCGCTCACTTCCGCCACGGTAATAAAAACACGCCGGCTCATCGCGGGCCGTAGTGCTACCAAGTAGGGGGGGAATGTTCAATTCAAGGCACACCACAACGGCACAAAGACACAAAGAAGTTCAACCATCAGAACTTCCGACCGGATTTCGCCCGCTCAACGGCGCAGCCAGAGCATTGGAGTCCAAAATGCGTCTTGAGGTTTTCTTCGTGACTTGGCGCCTTCGTGATTCATTTTTTGAACGAGACACTTTTCGCGGCGTGCCGCGTCTTGCCTTCTAGACTAAATCTCCGCCGCCATTTACGCCGCATTCTCCGCACCAAATACCAGCGAGACACCGGTGATGCGCGACTAAGGCATCAAAATATTGCTAAAATCCCTAGCGTCCCGCCGCCGGAGCGTCAAAACCACCGCGCCGAAAAGCCGGCGAGGCGCGCCTCGCAAGTGTCTCATGGTGCCGACGTGAAATCCGCCGCACCTCCACCGCCTAGACTAAGCCGCCGCGCATTCATGATGTAACTTTGCCACGGTAGCGCGCACGCTGCCCCACAATATTTAACCCTCGCGTTTCTACCGCTGCCCCTCCGGGGGTTATTTTTTCAAAGGGCGTGGAGCAGCCATCGTTTGGATCAGATCGTCCGCGTCTGAATGTTTGACGCGCGCAAAATAGACGAGCCCGAGGTCCTCGTTGTCGTCGTGCCCCACGATTTCCACGTTGCGCTCAAACCTGAGGGGCTTTCCCTCACGCATTCCTTTGACATCTATGCCGCTTATGAGAATCTGCACCTTATGAACTTTGCTCTGGACAATTGCGATCCCCTCGCCCTTGTCCACCGAGCTAACTTCCTCGTCGGCGCGATATTCGATGAAGACGGCATCTCCATGCACGATTTGAACGGGAGTGATCTCCAGCAATAGACCTTGTGCGCCACGTTCAAGGGGCCATCCGAGGGACAGGGTATTTTTCGTGAGGTCGATAAGTTCCTGCCTCCACTTCGATGCCTTTTGATAGGCATCTTCAATTCGCTGGACATTGAGGTCGTTTGCGGAAACCTGCTCACGCAGCTCGCGTACTTTTTGGTCGCTGTCGGCAGCCTGTTCCTCGAGAGTTTTCAAAGCTCGGCGATTTTCCCGCAAGCGGGTACTAATTTCAAAACGATCCCGGGGCGGGGCTATGTCGAGTTTTTGCTCATCAACCACGATGGCCTTTACAACATCCTTGTATTCTTCAGTGGCGCGCACGCGGGCGACCGCTTGTCGCTCCTCCTTTTTCAAATCTGTGCGCCACTCGGCGGCGCGTATCGCCAAGCCTGGGCGCTTGGCTTCCAGACGATCCACCTCCAAGTTCAATTTGTCGCGAATCTCAAATCGCGTCCCCTTAAGATAAGACGTCAGATCCCAAATTTTCTCCCCATTTTTATCACGAGGCACCGTTGCTTTGTCCTCTTGGGCTCCGGATACGTGCGGAGTCGCCGCACAACAAAGTGTTGCAACGAAAATCGCCAGCACGGTCGTGCATTTATTCATATCGTATTGGCCTTTCCCGTACGCTATCGAGGCCCCTCGGCACAGACAAGGAAAATCTCAATTCTCCGTACCTTGAAAATGTGACGAGAAGATGCGAACGCTCCATTGTGCCGGCGCATCGACGCCCGGTTGCAATCAGAAGCCTTCGCCAATATACTCCCAGACCCCAAGAAGCGGGCGAGCATCTCAGCAGACGCAATTCCGGGCGTCGAAAAACCGAACCTCGGCGTCAAAGGTCTTCGGTTGGCACGGAGAAAGGATTCGGATGGGCGAGAGCACGTTTAGCGCGAGTAACGTCAGCAGCCAACCCGCCGGCCGGGATGGCCTTTTCCAATGCTCGATCTGCCATCGCCTGTTTCCATCGGATCAAGTTTATACACACGGCATCATAACTTGCAAGGCGTGCTTCAGTCAGGCTCAGAATGGGAACGGCTCACCGGGCGCGAAATCCGACGGGGCGCAACCACCGGTCCAGCCTTCGCTGAAGGCACCGCACTCATCGGGCTCGACGCGTCTAACATTGTTGCCAAAGATCACCTGCCCGCATTGCTGGCGGCGATTTCGCCCCGAAGAACTTCTATGGGTTTCGCGGCACGCGGATCTGCTGGGCGATCAGGTATTGGGCAGCGATGCGCCGCTGCGGTTCCGACCGAGCCGATTCACTATCGAGGGCCACGCGCTTGATGCGCGCGGAATGGCATGTCAGACGTTCGCTTGTCCGCACTGCCACCTGGTCGTTCCCCGGCCCCTGATCGAAGCCGAGCCGCTATTTGCGTCAATCATCGGGGTCCCGTCGAGTGGGAAGTCGTATTTTTTGACGGCAATGACGTGGGAACTCCGTCGCCTTCTCCCCGCCCATTTCGCGGTCGGGTTCAATGATGCCGACCCGGCATCAAATCGCACCCTCAATCAATACGAGGAAACGCTGTTTTTGCAGGGCGACCAGGAGCGTCCCGTGAAGTTGGAGAAGACCGACATCGGCGGTCTATTACTGTATGACGAGATACATCTTGGCCAACAGGTCATCAGCCTGCCGCACCCCTTTCTGTTCGCGCTGCGCCCGTCCGGACGGCACCCCAACGCCGAGGCAGCCGGGGAGTTGTCGCGCGTGTTATGCCTCTACGACAATGCCGGGGAGCACTTCAGCCCGGGTGAGGATACCACGACCTCGCCCGTGACGCAGCACCTAAGCAAATCGCGCGTGCTAATCTTTCTATATGACCCAACGCAAGACCCGCGCTTTCGCGCGAAGTGTCGCGGGATGAGCCGTGATCCACAACTTGAGGATGGCAGCCCGACCCGCCGCCAGGAGACAATACTCCTTGAAACGGCGGCACGAGTACGGCAGTACACAAGTTTGCCGAATACAAAGAAGCACGACAAGCCGCTTCTGGTCGTCGTTCCAAAGGCCGATGTCTGGGGCCCGCTGATCGGCCTCGACATCAGCCACGAGCCGATCATTCCGGGCGCTATCGCTGGCGGCGTTCTCGCAGGCGTGGACCTGGATCGCGTTGATAACGTCTCCGCTCAGGTCCGCACGCTCTTGCTCGAATCAGCTCCCGAATTCGTGACAGCCGCCGAAGATTTCTGTTCCCACGTCATCTATATCCCCGTGAGCGCACTCGGTTGCTCGCCGGAGATTCAGGAAGGGAAGGAAGGCTTATGGGTACGATCCGGCAAGATTTGTCCTCAATGGGTCTCGGTGCCGGTCTTATATATGTTCGCGCGATGGTCCCGCGACGTAATTGGAGGAGTGCGGGCGAGCGCTCCTCGAACAAACCGAGCGCCAGGGTGATTACCGCCTTGGGACCGGACCCGTATTCCGGAAGAGTGGAAAGCGTATCCAATGAGCCAGGAGCTTCTCAATACGTCGGCACAGCGTGGTTTGAAGCCGGGCAGCACTGGGTTTTGCACGGTTGCCATGACCGCCGGAATGTCGCCGGCTCTTGAGGAGCGGCTTTCACTTCTCAGCGGATATCGCTGGCTGGTCCCCCCGGGCGAGAAGGGCGCGGAGAAGAACCCCATCGCCTACGCGCACTGGCGCATGGCACTTGCGGGGCGTACCCTCGACGTGCTGTCTCGCGTCTGTGATGCCGGCTTCGACTATTCGCGCCGTTCCAATCGTTTTGCGCATCACGTCGTCTTGAACACATCGGAAGAAGTTCCAGTCGGGCCGGCGTGGCTGATGCTTCATGGCGGTATCTTGCGAACTTCGTGGGACGGTCAGCCCGCGATGCTACCAGCCGGCCCTCAAATACCTTCGGGCATAAACCCGCCGCGCGTCTGCGCTCATTGGGCAGCGGCGACCGGCGATGCCGGGTGGGCAGGCGTTCTTGCCGACGCGTTCGCCGCCGATCCTTCGCGGGTCTCATATTTGATTTATGCCGCGGGGGCGGAAATGCTGCCACTCATCGACGAGGCGCTGGCACTGCTGCCGTCCGCGATGCGGTGGCAAGTAACTTTTTGTACCTATTTCACCGACCTTCCGGCCGGAATGGCGTGTGCGTGGCGATGCTGCGTCGCGGGGACGAAGGCCGCCGCCGAGGCACAGCGCCACGCGACTTCGGGCGTCATTATTGATTTAACACGCCCGGTCGGCGCCGCGCCTGAAAGTGCTTATGCGACGGCAGCACGCACGGGGACGCCGCCCGTCGCCCGTGACGAAGCCGCGACCGAGTTCGACGCATGGGGAACGCCGGAAGAGGACGAACCGGAACCTGCGCCGACCCCCGCCGACGAGAAAGACGTGCTCGAAGGCGACCAGAGTTGGATGCCGCCGATGAGTGCAACTATCGTGGGCGTGAATCGAAGCATCCCGCCGCGCGGGCGTTCATTGCACTCCGCTCGGCAGGGCGAGGTGGCGCCGCGCTCGCTTTTCACTGGCCGCCGCAGTCGACGCGTTGCGTTGCTGGGCGCAGGATTGCTTTGGCCGCTGGCCGTTGGCGGCGCTGGATTTTGGTATTGGAAGACCCATGCACCGACCGCCCTGCCGGTTCCGGCGAAGGCAGCCAATGTGGACGGTCAAGCCCATGATCGCGCGGCGAAGAGTCTTGAAGACAACCATAGTTCGACGGAACTACAGCGCGCAACTAACGAAAAACTAAAAAGGGTAACGGCCGAACGCGATGCCCTCAAGAGCGAAAGGGAGACCGACGCAAGTGCCTTGAAAGCGGCCTCAATGAGCCTGGATGAGGTGAAAAAAAGCTTGGCGAAAGAGAACGAAAGATATGCGAAAGATGTAAATAGGCTCAAGAAGCAACTGACTGCGGCGCAAATTCCGGGTACCCAGCCCGCCGCCGCACCGTCTGATCAAGTGCGCGCAATTGAGTCGCCGCTGTCCGTGCTCACTCCGGCTTATGAGGTTTGGTCGGGTGATGGGGCGGGGGCTCCAGATCTGGTGGAGTTGGACGGCTATAGCAAGCCCGACGACGTAACCGTAACGCACGATGTAACGCAAAAGCATTATTTGCTTAACTTGCTTTTTAAATGTGCGGTCGCAGCAAAGGCCGAGGGTGCGAAAGCGGCGTCGGCCAATGCCGCAGTTTCATCGCCTGGGTTAGCCATTGCCATTCCAAAACAAGCCACTGCAAAGGTAAGGGCATCTATAAGTTGCGATGTCGATGGTGTTTTCTTCAGGTGGGAAAGCCTTAAAGCGCAGGCGGCTGTTCAAGATGATCGCAACGTGAAGTTGCGCGACTGGCTCCGATTCTGTACCCTTGTCGTCAAACGCAAAGGAGTAGTGCTGGCATGCCGCCCCCTCTACAGCGGCCGAGGTGGCCAGATCCTCAAGGTGAATGATCAAGGCATAGTTAACAACCTTCTTCCGGGCATTGCGTGGAAGGATGCTTTGGCCAGTCTGGAATTGCTTCCCTTGAAGGAACTTCCGAGCGGATGGGAATCAAATGGGTCGAACGGAAAATTAATGGTCACTAACACGCTCTTTCCGCAAGCGAGATTTGAGTTGGAACTCAAGAAGGATAGCGTCGGCAACGTGAATTTAGCCGTCGCTAGCGGTCTTGTCGGCGACCGATCGAATACGCTGTACAAATTGAGGAAAAGGAGTGAAGCGGCGGCGCAAATGAAGAAAACCGACGACAACAACGTCGAGAAATTACGGAAACGGTCGCCAACTGGCGAGCAGCAAAGGAGCCAGTTCCAGGCCGAGATTCAAGCAGCGGAAGCTCAACAGCAAACTGACAGCAAAATTGCGGTTGATGCGCAACGGGAATTCGACGCTCTAAGGAATGCCATTAATAAAATGAATGAGATGCCCGACATTTTCATCAAGCTATGCAACGGCAAAACGAAAACGAAAATGGCGATTTGCATTGTAAAGCTTACACGGGCAAGGTGAGAGTGAGCCGGCGACGGGTAAATCCATGACTGACCCAAAACAGACCGTTGACAGTATCCGTGGCTTTTTAGCTGGGGCGGACCAGACCCAGAGCGCGGAGTTGGCGCAATGGGCGACGGATTATGTCGAGTTAGGCCGCGAGGCGAATGCCCGGCTTCGGCGGTGTGCGGATTTTCTGCGGCTCGGGTTGCGGTCCGAGGCGATCCAATATGCCGATTGTGATCCGCCGTTGCTGGAGATGGTTTCGTCGCTCGACTTTTCCGAGATGAACGCGTGGGAACAGGCATGCGCGACTTATGGGCTGGCGCGCCCGATCCGGCTTATGTTGGATGCGGCCAAGTCCCTTAATGATGCCTATACGGAGCAGGAACCGCTTCAACCGTTGCTGGTGAAACATCGGCTGCTGGCGATTACCAATGCGCCGTTGCCCGAACGCCTTTCCGTGTTGCGAAAGTTGGCGGCGGAAGACGCGGTTTCTCCATGCTGGATGCAGGATGTTGAACGCTTCGAGAAGGCAAGGTTTTCAACACTCAAGAACGAGGCGACGGCGGCAATCAAATCCGCAAACGTGGCTTGGGTCGATCGCCTTCTGGAGGAGGTGACCGGTGAGCCATGGCAAAGCCCGGTCCCGGAAGCGTTGAAGATCGCGCTATTCAGGGCGTCGGCGTCGCTGCATCATGACGATGCATTGATCCGCCTGCGCGAAATGGTTCCGCGGATTAGAGAGGCCCATGCCGCTATGAATCTGGACGAATGCCGGGAGGTGTTCTCGGAATGGGCGTTGATTGTGCAAGAATCAAACGTCGTGGTGCCGGAAGATTTACTTGGAGAAATTCTTCCGTTAAGCCGCTTGCTCGACCAGCACCAGGAGGGACAGGAGCGGGAGCGAGAGTTCGCTGCCGCATGCGTCGAATTGAAAGCGGCGTTTGACCTGGGCGCCCCCGCCGAAGAATTGCGTCAGCGATACCGGCGAATACTCTCCTTCGAGTTGGAAGTGCCCGAGGAACTCGACGCCGAATATCGCAAAAAGCTGGAGGCGCTCGCGCGCGAGCAGAAGCTGGAGAAGCGCCGGCAGCTTATGGTTGCCCTGGTATTGGGAATTGCCGTGGCCGCCGCGATGGGGGCGATGGCCATCGTCATGATGATGTCCGGAAAGCATTGAAGCGCGAGGGAGGCGTCCATGAGCGATGAGCCGTATTATGTAAGAGCGAAGGGGAAGATCACGGGCCCCTTCGATTTCGCTACGCTTCAAAAGTTGGTGCGGCGGGGATCGGTATCACGCCTGGACGAATTGTCCCGCAATCGCTTGAGGTGGGAGCCCGCGAATGGAAACGTATCTTTGTTTCCGCCAGCGCAAGAGTCTGGCGCAGCGTCGCCAGCGCAGCGAGGCGCCGCGCCGGTGGCCGCTCCCCCGGCCGTTCAACGATTTTATTATCAGCAGAATGGTGAGACGGTTGGGCCAGTGCCGCTTGCGCTACTCCGTACGTTGGCGCAGTCGGGACAGATCGGACAAGACGATTCGGTTTGGGAAGATGGCGCCGATTCGTCTACAAGCGCCGCCGCCCATCCTGCGCTGGCGGCTTTCTTTATCCCTGCGACGCCAGTACATTCGTCACGGTGGCGGTTAATCTCAATCGTGAGCGCAGCCGCATTGGTGCTGCTGGCGATTGGAGCCGGGATTGTGGAGTGGCAGAGGCATTCTGCCGCGAGCTCTTTCGCGGCCGCACTTGAGAGCCGACCGCTGGTTCGCAGCGTCAATGACGAGCCAGGGCTTGCCCAGGCCGTGGGATTTGTAGTTTGCGGTTTGCACTGCATCTCGCCCGACGGCAAGAATATCGAGGAGCCCAGCGTATCAGGCAGTTGCTTTGCGATATCGCCTGACGGCTACCTTCTGACCAACAAACATGTGGTCCAAAAAGTTGACGAATGGATGCACGCAAAGGCCCTGCGCGATCAAATTCTCAAGAATCAACTGTGGGTGGTGGATCCGCGAGTATGGGTGTTCTTTGCCGGGAAAAAGTACACGGCGAACATCATTTTTATCAGCGCCCATTATGACATGGCAATTCTGAAGGTGGATCGGCAGGGACACCCTCAGCCCTCCTTTGCCTTGTCCGCCGCGCCTCGCACCGCGCGCAGCGAAGATGTCTTTGCGATCGGATTCCCGGGAGTCGCGGAAGTGCCGCTGTCGATGGACGAACGCCTCACGGACCTTAAGACCCATACTGATTTGACCGCAGACGTGACGGAAAAGTTCAAAAGCCGGGATTTTGCGTTTACGCTTACAAAGGGAGTAGTAAGTCGAACGGTTCAGGAGGCCGGTGGCACGACTTGGGTCCAACACGAGGCGGCGATTCGACCGGGAAACTCCGGCGGCCCGCTCGTTACTTCCGAGGGACTTGTAATCGGTATCAATTCTGTTGGGCAGCGTGAGAGTGATACGACCCAAACGAACATGGCGTTAGAGATCTCGCAACTCCGAAAGGAAATCGATGAGCATGTGCCGGAAGTTCAATGGCGTTAGGGGGATAGCGGGACAAGGCGGGGCGTGCGCCCACCTGTGACATCGCCGCGCGATGCGGGGAAGCGTCTGAGGCGTAAGCGAATGGCGGACAATGCGTAGTGTCTCGTGGTTTTTGTCACGGTTCACTCATCACTCATCATCGAGTACGCTCAATCGATGGATCGTTCGGTGCGCGTATTCGTATTTTTGTTGTTCGCTGCCGCCGCGGCGCTGCTGGCCGGCGGGTGCGCGGCGGTGCCGCTGGCGATGCTGGGGACGCTGGCCGGCGCGACGGGGTCGGCGGTTTCGACGGGGCATGATGTCTATTCGCTGGGCAAACTGGACACCGCTGAGGTGGCGAATATTCGAGCGGTCATCGCCGCCGCGCGCGATGCGGCGGATGAACTGGGGCTGCTGCCGGACCCAAAGTCGAAGGATAAATATGATGGGTGCAGCGCGAAGGTGTCTTTCGTTGACGATAAGGGCGCGTGGCTTTGCGTGCGGGTGGACCGACGAACCGCCACGTTGGCGCTGATTCAGATCGATGTGGGATTTTTCGGATCGCAATCGACGGCGCGGCTGTTCCTGGCGCGGATGCGCCGGCATTTGCCAGGGGCGGAGCCCCGGGGTCAGGTTGACGAATCTGAAACCACGAATTCTGATATGTTATTTCGGGGTTTGGGGTTTGGGGTTTGG
>DASRLH010000144.1:0-2392 GCA_035648595.1 Tepidisphaeraceae bacterium | reverse complement strand
ACTTCTCGTTGAAGAGCTTGACCACATGAAAGCGGTCGAACACATGGCTGGCCTTGGGCAAATGATCGCGGACGGCGGCAGTGTACGCGGGCGACATGTCGGTGGCCACGGCCTTGATGCGGGCGTGCGAGCCATGCAGCCTTTTCCAGAAAGGAAGCAGGGAATCAGCCCCTGGTATATAGGTTCCGAATAAAAAAAACAGAATTTTGAACCTTCCAGACTGCCTCCTGAGAGAATCGGATGCTGTTCCCGGTCTTTCTTATGGAGGTAGCCCTATGGCTGCAACGATCGCACGCAAGCGTGGCCGCAATCGGCGGCCGGATGTTTTCTCGCTCCCCGCGTCGTGGCGTCGGGGACAACCAAACCCGCATGAGCGGGACGGAGGATACGCTTTTTGGCTGGAGGAGGATTCATCGCACAAGCCCGCGACAGTTTATTCACATCGGCGGGAGACCGGGCCGCCGAGTTATCCACAATGCCGCGGCGCTGGCGTCCGGAGGGCCGCTGCGCAGCATCATGGATAACGTCGGGAACGGTATCAGGTTTGAGGCGCTACCGTGTGCCGTGGGCCTGGGGATTCGCGCGATTGCGTTTCACCGGCTGCGTTGATCCCACAAGCACGGGCGGCGACGAGTACAATTTCATTTGCGTGGCCAACGGAGTTTCGCGAGAATGTGCGCGTGAGAGGCGGTGAAACACTCGAATCAAGCAATGGCAAACAAGTCGGCCACGCCCTGTCAATCACCGGCCATGTTCTGGGTGCCGCAACGACCTTGGAAGCGGGCCTGATTACCCTCTTTACCTGGGGACTGGCGCTGATTGTCCCCACCATCTGTCTGCTCGGCCTGATCGACTTCTCCGATCGCGCGAGGCAGGGACTCGCGCCTGGGTCGGCATTTGGATTGTGGACTGCGGTGGCCGCACTCGTAGGCAGTTCGGCACTGGGCCTGTTCTGTGTCGCCGCCACGGCCCGCGCCTTCAACCTGCGCGAGCGCCCCTTCGGGCCCGCCGCGGCGCTGCGACAATGGCGCTTGCCGATCCCATTGCGCGTCATCCCCAGTGCCTGGTGGCTCGCCCACTTCCTGTTGGGCGCGGCGTTCGCCGCCGGCATGGAGCACTTCACGCCCCGAACGGCATTCCAGACGCAACTGCTAATCGCCGCATTGGCATTCATCCTCACCAGCGCCGCCAACCTGCACTTGCTGCTGGCCATCAGCGCCTTGGGCCACTTCCCGCGCGCCATCCACGCGCTCTGGAGTTGGCGGTTCCTCATCGATCTCGTCGTCGCGCTCGTGCCGATTGTCCTCATGCCCTAAATGTGGGCGGCCAAAAGGGGCGCGGGCAAAAGGGGTCAGAAGCCATTTCCGCAGAATTGGCTTCTGACCCCTTTCTCGCTCCGCTGGCACGGGCGGGACGTCCGTGTCAAGTTGAAGAATCCCAAGGAGCCCGGCCCCGCTTCACCGTAAAGGGCAGATGCTCCATGCCACCAGCATTGAAACTGCGATCAGCACCGGCACTGCGTACGGAAGCGGGCGTTCGACGCTCCGGCAGGACTTGCCGGTGGCGGCGGCGTGTTCCATCCCCACCTCGCGCACGTGGATCACATTGATGGTGACCAGCACGGTATTGTGAAGCAGCTTTGCCAGCCGCCCCTGCCAGGCGGCTTGTCCCAGAACGATGAACATTCCGATGATCGCGGCCAGACAAAAGACCGCCAGCGTGGGCCCCGCCCCCAGCCAGGCCCCAAGTCCCGCCAGGAGTTTCACGTCGCCGCCGCCCAGCGCGCCCATCGCGAAGAGGATGAACGTGAGCCCGAAGCCACTGGCAAGGCCGAGCAGCGATGCGCCCGGAGAGACCGTGTGGTGCGCCATGAAGCTTTGCCCCACGCCCAGGATCGCAAGGGTTAGGGTGAGCCAATTGCGAATGCGCCGCTCGCGCACATCGCCCATCGCCGCCCAGATTAAAAGCGCGAACAACGGGAGCAGATGCGGTAGAGTCAAGGTTTGCATGGGCGCTTGGGAAATGCGGGATTAACCGCAAAGCGGAGGAAAATCCGAAATCCGAAGCACGAAATCCGAAACAATCTCAAAACTCAAAGCAAGAAATCTCAAAACAAGAACCGCCCGGACGCGCCCTTTGAATTTTCCGCTTTTCTTACTTTTGAATTTGTTTCGGATTTCGACATTCGGATTTCGGATTTTCACCCGTCATTTGGGTTGAGGGCGCAGAAGCGGTGGAAAATCCGAAATCCGGTAGTGCCTCACGATGTTGGCAAAGAAAATAGCGTGTTTTTCGGCATTGTTAGCGCTCTTAAGTCCGCTTCTTGGCTGCTGACCGGACTTCTGGCGTACCACGGGTCGATTCGTGCCGAAAAAGCCGTGATTCGTTGCCA
>DASRLH010000143.1:0-4309 GCA_035648595.1 Tepidisphaeraceae bacterium | reverse complement strand
ACGCCGCCGCATGCGCGCATGGAACCGCCGTCGCTGCGATCCCCTGCCTATTGTCCACGCTCTCCCTTGGCTCATTGGAACCCATTCGCGTAAACTTGCCATATCCCGGACGCCTGTGGCGTCCCGCCCGTGCCGATGGCTAAAAAGTAGGAACGACCGATGTTTTCCGACTTCCATACAACACGCACGGGCGGGACGCCCGTGTCGCGCCGGCGGTTGCCGTTTTCCGGACTTATACCGTTCTTCATTCTGTTCCTGCTGTTCCTGAGTTTCCTTGTTTCGCGTCTGCCCGCGGGTCCGCTTCAGGACTCGGCCAACCACGGGCATGTAGCGCTGGCGGGCGCTGCCGAGCTAACGTCGGCTCAGATCGTTGACCTGATACAGGCCACCAAGGCCAAATATCGAACATTCACCACCCGGTCGCAGGTCGTCGCGTACCAGAGGGTGGGGCAGGAATGGCCGTCGCAGCCCTATATGACAACATCGGAACTTTGGCGCTCCGATGGCACCCGCCAGTTTTTCAACGAAGCGCTAACGTGGCGGAAAAATTTGAATGGCCCTTTCCCACCCCCCGTTGTTTCCACCTATTCTTTTGGCCCCACATGGTCGAAAAGTCTGGTTCGCCAGCCCGGCTCGGCAGCCGCGCGGGGGACCATTCGCCAGCCGCTGGCGCGCGCCAATGATGCCTCGCTCGCCGACCAGCTATGGGGCCTGCTGAACGAACCGTGGTCCGCGTTTTCCGCGTCGGAAACGACAGCGGCCTTTGATGAAAAGACGGGGCTTTGGTGCCTCAGAACCATTGCGGATCCGGACGGATACAAGAGGGTTCTCTTCGTCGACAAATCCCTGGGATATTTGCCGGTGCGATTTTCGATTTTCAGGAAGGATGGGATTTCGATTGGCGCGACCGAATGCTCGCAATTCAGTATCGTGGACGGATTGCCGATTCCCCACATGTATACCTATGAGGCCGCTCTCGCGGGTTGCCGGGTTGTCTCGACGTACGATTCCATCGAGATCAACAGGCCGATAGACCCCGCGGCTTTCGACCTGGACTTTCCTGATGGAACCCAAGTCGAGGATGAGATCGCAAACTTGAAGTATGACATGCGGCATGGGCTCGCCGGCGTATTCGCGCGCGGCATCGCCAAACAGCGGCATCGGTCGATGGCCGCTCAATCGAAAACCGGACTTGGCCCGCTCGTGAAACCCAAGTCGTCGTGGAGCTCCCTCCGTGCCATCATCGGCGCCGCCGTAGCGGTTGTATTTGCCACCTTTACACTTTATGGATTCAGGCGCCGCCTCGCCGGCCATGCCCACATTGCGCTCGCCCTACCGCAAAATCGCAAGGTCCGCACAATCGCGACTATTGGAAAAACGGGACAGTCCCGATATTGACCGCAATTCGACCAATACCGAAGAAAGCGGCGGGGACGCCGCTTCTACGACACCACCCGCCCCCGTCGCGCCCCAAGAGCACCGGTTCGTCTCTTCACAACCAACAACCCACAACTGACACGCCTCACGGCGCCACATGCATCAGCTCGTCCTCCATCAGAATCTGCTTGATCGGCTTCCCATCCAAATCCCGCGTCGGCACCGGGATCCCCATCAGCCAGCAAACGGTGGCGAACGTGTCCTCGGTATGAATCTCGAGCTTGGGGTATCTGGTTAAATCAAAATCCTTGCGAATGCCCGGCCCGACCGCGATCCACGGGATATGCCGGCTGCGCGGGTCTTCGGGCCCATGCCCGCGTCCGGCCCCGCCGTGATCCGCGCTCAATAGAATGAACGTGGAAGCCCGCAATCCCTCATCGTCCAGCGCCGCCAACACCTGCCCCAGGGCCGCGTCCGCGCCGGCCACCGCCTTGAGTTGCTCGGGCGTCCCCCATCCATATTGGTGCCCGGCGTTGTCCGTCTGCGGAAAGTGAATGAACATCACCTGCGGCTTATGCGCTTTGATGATCGCGACCGCGTGCCTGGCGACATCGCCATCATCTGTTTTGGTGGTCGATGGAATAAAAACCCAGTCGATGCTGCCCGGCACGTTGAGCGTGGAAAACTTCGACTTGCCCGCGGCCATCGCGGTGGTGTATCCGGCGCGATGGGCGACCTGAAATAGCGTCGCCACATTCGGATAAATCGGCGTTTTGAGCGGCAGATCGCGGTTCCACTCAATCCCATGCCGCGTCGGCGTCACGCCCGTCAACATGCTCGTATGCGACGGCAGCGTAATGGCAAACCCTGTGGTATACGCCCAGAAACTAAACGCTCCCGAATGATACAGCTTGTGAATATTGGGCGCATCGGCCCGGAGCAGCACATCGGGGCGAAGGCCGTCGATGCTGATGACCAGCGCCCGCTCGATGGCCGGATCAGGCTTGGGCAGCGGCCCAACGGGCCGCGTGGTCGGCGAAATGTCGCGCGGCTTTGCCTTTGCGATGGCCGCCGCCGACGCGACCGCGGAAGATTGCCCGCCTGCTGGCGGCGCCGTCTGGGCGCCGGCGAGTGACACCATCCCACACAAGCCCATCAGAACAACCCACAGTTTCATAAATATTCCTTCCAAATCCGATTTACATCTGGAGATCATGCGGATCCCGCGCAAACATTGTCCGCGCAGCAGATCAACGCAGCGTTAAGGGCCGCCCCAATCGCGATTGGATATGCTAACGGAAGTGCCGCCTCATTTTGATGCGAGAACTTCCTCAACGCCGCGCGCGATGAGTTGCGACCGGCTCATTCCATGCCGACGGGCATATTCGTCGGCTCGCCGCAACAGGCCGCGCTCCATGGTGGCTTGAATGCGGGCGGCCCCTTCACGCTTCACCGGACGCCCGGCCGCCTTGCGCAGGAAGCGGACGTGGAGGGCATGTTCGGCGGGAGTCAGGGCGCGCGTCTCCTCAAACGGAATCGGGCGGTTATAGGATTCCCACACCCGTTCCTTTTCTTCATCGGAAAGTGCGAGAAACTCCGCGACCGCATCGTGCTTGGGCGCAGTTTTTATCCTGGTCATGGTTTAGCTCCTGCGTCGCCGCAAAGTCAGCGGAGGCCCTAATCCGGCACCACTTCAAAAGCTGCACCCTCCCGGGTGCGATAGATAATGAAATCCCGCCGATCAAGCGTGAATATCTGACGCAGGTTTAATTGTTCCGCGACAGCGACCAGAGAAGCATCCGCGAGATCCATTGGCAAATCAGCATATTGTTCCATCAGTTCACGCATTCGATCCCGGAATTGCTCCTCCGCGTCGTCGGTGTGCGTGGGAATCTGGGAGTGGTGAATTCGCAATATCCGATCGCTGACGAATCTCCAAAGTATGTCTTGAAATCGCTGGCCACCTTCGCGCTGGGCGAAGTACATCGCCTCTGTGAAACAGGGCCAGGTGGTGATCAGCGGCAGGTCTGCATTTTCGAATACCCTGCGGCAAGCCTGATGAAGATGCTGTCTTTTATCAAGAAGGGCAATCAGCGGCCCTGTATCGGTAAGCATCACGCGTGCCCACTTTCCCTTCGTAGTTTCTCTGAAATTCCCTCGGCAAATTCGTCGGCCATGCCGCGCAGCTTTGGACGTTCCTGATCTACCTCAAGCATGTCGGCCTCTGACATCAACATCCGCGCCCTGCGGCGCAACTCATCCTGATCTGCTTCAGGCAACACCGTGACGCGCACACGTTTGCCGGCCAGTTGACCGCCTCGGTTGAGGATTTCCTCCCAAGTTCCTTCAAATTGTTGAATGGTTGTCATAGTAAGATTTTACCACGATTGAGGCTACATTCCATCCGGCTGGCGTAATGCCCGCCGCATGCCTGCGAAAGTCAAGCCCGCCGCTGCCGCGGCGGAGCCGGGGGAGGCACACATCATGCGGGGTTTGCATCGCCAAGCAAACGGCCAGCGATGATAAAAGAAACGCGATTGTGCTTCACGCCAATGATTGGCTAAAATAGCTGTTGTGAACGCGATTCAAACCGATCCGCAAATCATGGGCGGCAAGCCCTGTTTCACCGGCACCCGCGTGCCGATTAAGAATCTGTTCGATTATTTGTCGCATGGCCGCCCACTGGCCGAATTCCTGCTCGACTTTCCCACCGTGGCCCGGCAAGACGCGTTGGCGGTTTTGGACCTCGCGAGCAAGACGCTTGCGGCAACTACCGTGCCTGCGCCCGCTGCCTAGTGCATTGTCACTCTTTCAATTTAGGGTAGCATCAACGGCATAACCAAGGAAGGTTTTGCCATGCCCAAGACATCGAAGAAGTACGTGGTTCGTCTCACGGATGCCGAGCGTCAGATACTTCAGGAGGTGGTGGTCA
>DASRLH010000142.1:0-19220 GCA_035648595.1 Tepidisphaeraceae bacterium | reverse complement strand
TGCGATCGTTGCAGCCATAGGGCTACCTCCATAAGAAAGACCGGGAACAGCATCCGATTCTCTCAGGAGGCAGTCTGGAAGGTTCAAAATTCTGTTTTTTTTATTCGGAACCTATATACCAGGGGTCAGAAGCCAATTCTGCGGAAATGGCTTCTGACCGGCTCTGTAGAAAAGGTGCCTCGTTTGGCGGGAAATTGCTGGGATCGGTGCAAAAGCTGGCGACAAAAGGCCCCGTTTTACAGCGAACTCAACCACAACCGGATACCTTGTCTACAGAGCCCTTCTGACCCCTGATACCGTTCCCGACGTTATCCATGATGCTGCGCAGCGGCCCTCCGGACGCCAGCGCAGCGGCATTGTGGATAACTCGGTGGCCCGGTCTCCCGCCGATGTGAATAAACTGTCGCGGGCTTGTGCGATGAATCCTCTTCCAGCCAAAAAGCGTATCCTCCCTCTCGCTCATGCGGGTTTGGTTGTCCCCGACGCCACGACGCGGTCACGGTCACTTATCCCCCAGCCCACGAGGCTCAACAAAAGATCACCGGCCCCCGTTGCGGCGCCTGCCCGGATGTCTAAGAGAACACCGCCCCAGCTTTACCATCGAGACGTGTTGCGGGCCGGCTGTCGAAAGATTGCTCGAAGCGAAGCTGGCGGTCTTCCCGCTCAATCCCAAGGCCGCCGAGCGGTTCCGCGACCGCAAGGCCCCGGCGGGCGCCAAGAGCGACCGCCTGGACGCCTACTGCTTTGCCGACGCACTGCGCAGCGACGGCCACGCCTGGCGTGCGCTGCGCCCGGCGGACCCGCTCACCGCCGAGCTGCGTTTGCTGTGCCGTGATGAGGTCGCGCTGATCGGTCAGCGCACGGCACTGGTCAACCAGCTCCAGGCCGCGTTGCATGAATATTATCCCACCGCCATTGCCGCGTTTGACGATTGGACTCTGAGCGGGGCGTGGGAGTTCATCCTCGCGTTCCCGACGCCGCATCACCTGGCCAGCGCCGGCAAACACAAGTGGGAAAAATTCCTTCACGCCCACAAGCTCTATCGCCCACAGACCGCGGCCAAACGCATGGAACTTTTCAAAGCTGCCGCCAAGTCCGCCAGCCCCAACCCCGCCGTCACGGCGGCCAAGAGCCTGCTGGCCATCACCTGCGCCAAGCAACTGGGCACGCTGCAAACGCAACTCGATGAGTACCGCGCCCGGATCAACGAGTTGTTCGCCAGACACCCGGACCACGACTTGTTCGGCTCCCTGCCCGGCGCAGGAGAAAAGCTCGCCCCACGCCTGCTGGCGGAGATCGGTGCGGACCGCGCGGTGTTTGATGATCCAGAGTCGTTGCAGTGCTACGCCGGCGCCGCGCCGGTCACCCGGCAGTCGGGCCGCAGCCGGCATGTCGTCATCCGCCGGGCGTGCAATCTGCACCTGCGCGCCACGCTACACCTGTGGGCGGACCTCAGCAGGTTCAAGACGCCCTGGGCCCAAGCGTACTACAAACAGAAACGCGAGCAGGGCATGCTCCACGCCGCCGCGCTGCGGTGCCTGGCGATGCGCTGGCTCAAGATCCTCTGGACGATGTGGGCCGACCGAAAGACGTACGATGGCGAGCGCCATCTCCGCGACCAACTCCACCACGGCTCCTGGGTCATCAAACTGATGCCGCAACCTGCAGCGCAATCCAATTAAACACAATCAACAGGCACGGTGAACAACATGGCGCGAAAAAAATCGAAATCCGTATTTACAACAGAGAGAACATCTTTTGCCTGCCTATGTTGTGGGGCGGCCGGAACGAACTCCAACGGCTGGTGGAAGGCGCACGCCTGCTCTGCCTCAAAAGATGTGGTTAAACTTGAGGCGGGACGCCCGTGTCACGGTTGAGGGTGCATGTGCCGGCCTGACACCCTGCTGGCTATGCCACAGACGAAGAGCGCGTAGTCGCGCAGGCCTATTTAGGTCGGCTTGTCCCGCATCGGAAGGATGCTGATGCGGCCGCTGTTTTCCAGTGTCGCCAGATGGATGTGCGCGATAGTCTCACAGTCTTGGCCGCGCGCCGCCTCCTGCAACTCCTCCTGCGTTACATTCGTGCGCCGCATCACGTCCCAAAACACCTTGCCATCACGCACCAGCACTTTGGGGCTTCCTTCGACGATGAACTCGATGCGGCGGCTGTGTCGCGTGGCGTAGCCGACCAGGTAGTTGATCGCAATCAGGGTTACGGCGGAGATCATTCCACCCAGCGCGGAGCTGTCGCCGCCATTCATTGAGTTTTGTACGGCATTGGACAGGAGCAGCACCAGGACGAGATCGAACTGCGTGATCTGCGCGGCCTGACGCTTGCCGGAGAGCCGCAACAGGAGAAGCAGAAAAAGATACACGATCGCCGCGCGAAGCACGAACTCCCACCACGGCAGCGATAGCGTCCACATCTTCTCCATCAAATGTCCGCCATTGAATCAGACCTTGGGACAGGATAAATAATCACCGGCATTCTACCAAAAGCCGGTAAGGTGCAGCGCCTCCAACTCTTTTTCCCTCTGCAGCTCATTCACCGGAGTTCAGCCAAGTAAATGTTGTGATAGGTGGCGCGGATTTGTTACAAAGGTGCCTCTCCGTTGCCGTGGTACGCAGTTGAGATTCGATCGCGGGCACCCCATGCAACATCTCCGGACGACGCGGCGAAGCGTCGGAAGCGTAAGTCAATAGTGGGGCGTGTGTTACGTCTCCGGCTTTTTTATCTCAAAACGTGTAAACCCGCTAATCAGCGCTGCATTTTGATTCACGAGGCCAGCACGCAAGGAGTGCTGGTGGCCGAGGGGGGGGGGCCGCTTACACCGCCGCTTTGCGCGACATCTCGGCGGCGCGTGAGATGATGGCGGCGGCGACTTGTTCGAGGTGGATGCCGCGGGAGGCCTTGAGGAGGATCAGGTCGCCGGGGCGGATCATGATGGGCAGGGCGTCGGCGGCGGAGGCGGCGTCGTCGAAGCGGAAGAGCGCGGCTTCCGGGAAGCCGGCTTGCAGGGCGGCTTCGGCCATGAAGCGCGATTGAATGCCGACGCACGCCAGCATTTCAAACCGATTCAAAGTCGCGGCGAACTGCCCGATCTCCCGGTGATACCGCTCGCTGGCGTTGCCCAGTTCGCGCATGTCGCCCAGCACCGCGATCCGCCGGCCAGCGCCTTCCAGAGCGGCGGCGGTTTCAAGGGCGGCACGCATCGAGTTGGGGTTGGCGTTGTAGGCGTCGTTGAGGATCGTCAGATCGCCGGCGGTCATCAGTTGCAGGCGCATTTCCGGGCCGTGGGAATGGCCCAGGGATTCGATGATCGCCTCTTCGGGCAGCCGCATGGCGCGGCCGACCGCGATGGCCGCCAGCGCGTTGCATGCCGAGTGACGGCCCAGCATCGGAACGAAGACGCGCTGCGTGCGCCCGTTGAGGCTGAACTCCGTGCCCGCGAGGCGGCAATCAATGTCGGTGGCGAAAAGATCGTTGGTTTCCTTGAAGCCGAAGGTGATTTTCCGGCCCGGCCAATCCGCGACCGCCGCCAGAAGATCGGGATCATCTCCGTTCACGACCAGCAATCCCTTGGGATTGAGTCCGCCGATGATCTGCGCGTTTTCGCGCCGGACGCCCATCAGATCGTCCAGACCCTCGAGATGTTCGGCGCCGCAGTTGGTGATGACGGCGATGTCGGGCCGGGCCATTTCGGTTAGCACCTTGATCTCGCCGTGATGGTTCGTCCCCATCTCCAAGACCAGATAATCCTGCGCGGGGTCGGCGGGAAAAATAGTGAGCGGGACGCCGATGTCGTTGTTGAAGCTTTTGGGCGAGATGGACCCCTTGAGCCGACCGCGCAACGCCGCGTCGATGAGATGCTTGGTGCTGGTTTTTCCATTGCTCCCGGCGACCGCGATGACCTTCGCCCGCAATTGTTTGCGCACATACGTCGCCAGCTTCCCCATCGCCAGGCGCGTATCGGGCACCTGGATCATCGCGACATTGGGCAGGGGATTGGCCGGCGGGGTTTCCACCATCGCCGCCACCGCGCCCCCGGCGGCGGCGTCGGGGAGAAAGGCGTGGGCGTTGTGATTGTCGCCGCGCAGCGCGATGAACAGCGAGCCCTTGTCCATCCGGCGTGTGTCGGTGCAGACCGCCGTCACCATCGGCGCGTGCTCGGGGATGGCCGTCAGCGCCTTGCCGCCGACCGCCTGGCGAACTTGCCGAAGGGTGAGGGGTTTCATGCGGCAGCCGGGCGTTGTTGCAGGCATCTGGCGGCTTCTTCGAGGTCGGAGAAGTGGCGTTTGTCCTTGCCGATGATCTGGTAGTCTTCGTGCCCCTTGCCCGCCAACAGCACCACATCCCGCGGGCCGGCGTCGGCGAGGATGCGCTCGATGGCGGCCCTGCGATCCATCTCGACGATCGCATTCTTTCGGCCGGCTTCTGAAAACCCGGTCAGTACCTGCGCGATAATTGCCTGCGGCGATTCGGTGCGAGGGTTGTCGCTGGTGACGTAAACGACGTCGGCGAGCCTCTCGGCGGTGTGCGCCATGCGCGGGCGTTTGGAGGTATCGCGGTCGCCGCCGCAGCCGAACAGGACGCGCAGCTTGCCGTGCGTGAGCGGACGAAGGGCCGACAGGACATTTTCCAAGGCATCATCGGTGTGGGCGTAATCCACCAGCACCGCGAAGGGTTGGCCGAATCGCACCGCCTGCAGCCGTCCTGGCGCGCCCGCGGCGTCGCGCAGGCCGGCGGCGATTTGATGCACCGAAAGGCCGAACGCCTCTCCCACCAGCGCCGCCGCCGCCAATACGTTTTCGACGTTATGGCGGCCGATCAGTTGCGTGGAGACTTCCGCTTTGCCATCGGGGGTATGAAGGATGAAATGCGTGCCGCTGGCGCTGATCGCAATGTCGCGGGCGCGGTAGTCGGCGTTCTTGCCAAAGCCAAAGCGAATAATGCGCGACGGGCAATCCTGGATCATCCGGGCCGACCACTGGTCGTCGGCGTTGATCACCGCGACCGCTTCGGGATCGAGGGAGGCAAACAGCGACGCCTTGGCGGCGGCGTAGTTTTCCATCGTCTTGTGGTAGTCCAGATGATCGCCGGTGAGATTTGTGAAGGCCGCGCCGATAAACGGCACGCCCGCCACGCGCCCCTGGTCCAGGGCATGGCTGCTGGTTTCCATCACGCAGGCCCGGCAACCCTTGTCGCGCATCGTCGCCAGCAGCTCCGCGATGTCGCAGGCGGCGGGAGTGGTCATGCTCGCCTCCCGGCGGCTGCGCCCATCATCAATCTCCACCGTCCCGATCATCCCGCAGCGCACGTTCACTTTCCCCATGAGGTGGCGCAGGAGATAGGCGGTGGTGGTCTTGCCGTTGGTTCCGGTAATCGCCAGCGGGCGGACGGCGCGGCCGGGGTTATCGTGAAAGGCGTTGGCCAAGATGGATGCCGCCGACCCGGTGTTGGAAACGATAATTTGCGGCAGATTCACGCCCACCCTGGACATCACCACCGCCGCCGCCGCGCCGCGCGCTTGCGCCTGTGCGAGGAACTCGCCGCCGTCGGCTTTAGTTCCCGCGCGGGCGACGAAAAGTCCGCCCGGCAGAATCTGCCGGGAGTCTTCGCAGACGCCAGTGATGGGGAAATTGGGAATCCCCGCAGTGCAGATTTTTGGATCCAGTTGCCGGAGAAGGGTGTGAAGCAGCATTGGAGGAAAATCCTTTTTCCCGCGTCGCCGGCCGCGTCGCCCAGAGCCTTGCGTCCGCCGGCATCCTGCCGATACCAGCCGCAAGCGTAGCAAACGTGGTCCGCCGAATCAATACCGGTTATCCCGGCATCTGCGCGGTCTTACGTCTTATCGTTTGCCGCTGTTCATGGACTTGGGAAAAAACGACGGAAATCCGGACAAATTGGAAAGGATGATAAAAGGACGAATCCCAGCCCCTTCGACCCCATCGCCCACACCACCACCCACGGGCACCCACGCAATGCGATATTACAGCGTTTTTCACATAGCTGGTGCGGTTTGGCATGGTCACTGAAGTGACCACGCCGGCGGCCGGTTATGGTCAAGCGCTATAGCAACATGAAATTTGCTTTAGTCTAAGCCATACGTTCGCGCGTAGGGTTCACTTCAGCGAACGCGGAACAGCGCGTGCGATTCGGTGCAGCGAACGGAGTTTATCGCATAGGGTTCGCTTCAGCGGACGCGGTGCAACCGGCTCAATCGTTCAATCGCCTCACTTCCCCTCGGCGTGCCTCGCCCTCGCCACCCATCCGGCAAGCTGCGCCCGCCAGTGCCACCCCGCGTACGCCAATGCCGTCAGGATCGCCAAAACGATAACCCGGCGAACGAGCCGGCGAAGTCGGCGTCTCCAAAGCGCGGCCCGGATCGGCCGGCGAACCAGGGGGATGACGGCCTCCTGGGTTGGACTCAGCCGGGCGTAGGCGCGGGCGAAAAGCGCGGTGAGAGCCGTCCCGCGTTGGCCGGCGACGGCGCCGATTGCTTCCTTGGCGGCATTGAGGTGGGCAGATGCCGCCCCGGCCGAGCAGTCCATCGCCACGCCCAGGAGGCGCTCATTAAGCCGTTCGCCATAATGCAGGATGAACGCTTCACGCTGCTGGGGGACGAGTTTGCGGATGGCCAGCACGAATGCGACGTAGTCGCCGGGCGCGTCGGCGCCGGCGGCGATGCTCAGCAAATCCTCTCGCGGCGTCGGCGGGCTGCCCGCCGACCTGCGGGCCGCCAAAATCGTATGATGATAAAACCAGTTCTCCGGCGAACTTCCAGAGCGCCAGGTCGGCAGCACGCGCACGCTGCGCTTCATCACGCCCGCCATGATCTGCCGTGCCGCCCCTTCGCGGCCGGCCAGCGCCCGGGAGAGCCGGCAGACCGCCGGGTACGAGTCGGCCAGCACCGCCTCGACCGCCGGCCGGCTCAGCTTTCGGGCACGATCCAAAACTTCATCAGATACGGGCATGGTCTCCTGGTTGAACAAAAGAACTGTTTTGATCGTTCCCGCGTGTCCGATACAGGAAGTTATGGGACTCTATGCGCCAAGCGGGCCGTACGTTGCGGAAATCGGGGATTGCCGGTACTGTCGCGTGGAACGCGTGGAAGTGCCCCGGCCCCGGGTGGGGCGGTACACTTCGCGATGGTAACGGAAAGGGCAGGGACGCCGAGCCTCGGGTCGGAACCTACATGGATCACGCCTTCATCTCCAATGATGCTGCCGCGACGGCTTACGCCGTTCGGCCAGGCGTGCTCCCGCCCACCATTCGCGCGGCGTTCCAGCCCGTGAGCGGCTTGGAGGCCGCCGAGGCATATACCCGCCATCTTACGCATTCGCATTACGAAAACTTCTCGGTCGTTTCCTGCCTCCTGCCCCGACACCTTCGGCAGGATTTCTGCAATGTCTACGCCTTTTGTCGGACCGCCGACGATCTGGGCGACGAGGTCGGCGACCGCGCCAAGGCCACCGAGCTTTTGGGGGCATTTAAGCGGCAGACACGCGACTGCTACCAGGGTAAGTCCACCACCGCCGTTTTCGTGGCCCTGCAAGGGACCATCCGCCGGCATGATATCCCCATTCAGCCGTTTCTCGATCTGATTGAGGCCTTCGAGCAGGACCAGAGGATCGACCGGTATGACACGTTCGAGCAGGTTCTGGATTACTGCCAGCGCAGCGCGAATCCGGTAGGGCGGCTGGTCCTTTATATGTGTGGCTACCGCGATGAGCAGCGCCAGCGGCTTTCGGATGCCACCTGCACGGCCCTGCAACTGGCGAATTTCTGGCAGGACGTGGGCCGCGATCTGCGCGACCGCGACCGCATTTACCTGCCGCTGGATTCACGCGAGCGGTTTGGCGTAACCGAGGAGCAAATCCGCCGGTCGCGCTGCGACGATCATTTTCGACGGCTCATCGAGTTTGAGGTGCAGCGCACGGAGGCGCTGTTCAGGCAAGGAGATGCGCTTCTGCCGCTGCTGGACATTTCCGTCCGCAAGCAGGTGGCGTTGTTTGGCAAGGGGGGGCGGGCGATCCTCAAGGCGATCCGCCGGCAGGATTTCGACACCCTCTCGCGCCGCCCGGTGCTCTCCAAATGGCAGAAAGGCCGGCTGGTTTTGTCGGTCCTGCGCGCCTACCTGACCGGCCGCCTCACCGGGAGAGCCCCAGCATGACCCTGATCGCCAGCCGGACCGATCCATTCACCCTGGCCCGCTCGCGCGCCTATTGCGAACAGTTGACCAAGGCGCAGGCCCGCAATTTCTACTACGGCCTCAAGCTCCTACCCGAACCCAAGCGCTCGGCGATGTTCGCCCTGTACGCCTACATGCGGCTGGTGGATGACATCGCCGACGATGAAGATGGCCGATCGGTCGCCCAACGCCTTGATGATCTGGAAGCGTGGCGCGTGCAAACGCACGCTGTTCTGGACGGGCAACTTCCCGACACCACCCACGAACTATGGCCGGCGTTTGCCGACATGGTCTGGCGGCATCGCCTGCCGGCCCGGCTGTTCGATGAGGTCATCGCCGGCCAGCGCCAGGATCTTCAGCCGACCCCCTTTGAGACCTTCGATCCCCTCTACGAGTACTGCTACCGCGTGGCCGGCGTGGTCGGCCTGGCCAGCATCTACGTCTGGGGATTCCAGGGCGGCCCGGAAACCGAGCAACTGGCCATCGAGCGCGGCGTGGCCTTCCAACTCACCAACATCCTGCGCGACTTGCGCGAAGACGCCGGCCGCGGCCGCACTTATCTTCCGCAGGACGAACTGGCCGCCGCCGGCCTCGACGAGGAAGACCTCCGCCTCGAACGCGGCGGCACGCCGTTCCTGGAAATGATGCGTTTCCAAATTTGCCGCGCCGAAGCCTACTACGAAAAATCCGCCCGCCTTGAGCAATACATCAGCCGCGAATGCCGACCCACCCTGATCGCCATGACCGACATCTATCGCGGCCTGCTCGACAAAATCGCCGACGAACCCGAGCGCGTGCTGCATGAGCGGGTGAGCTTGTCGCTATTCTCAAAGCTGCGGATCGGGTGGCGGGCGACGCGGAGCAGGTGAAGTCGGGGTCGGCAGCTCCCGCCCCTTCCGTCCCGGTATCATTTTGTCCAGCTCACGGACCGATGTTGTCGCCGCTTGTGGAGGCGAAATTGAACACGATCGCCGTCGTCGTGTGGGTGAAGGTCCCGAGCGTGTAGACCCCGCCGCCGATTCCCGGGGCGCCGTCGGCCGTCCGTATTGGCGTGCAACGCGTCAAGCACGCGACAAGAATTTCAGCCCGACGCCCAGAGCCGAAGTGGAAGACCCATTGGACAATGCCCGCGCGTTTGATCGGATCACGCCGGGCCTGAATTGCCCGCGCCGGGAGGCCGGGGGTTGTTGGCGCGGCGGAGTGCTGGGCGTCAGCTCGAAGACCGAGCCGTTGGTAGAGTTATTGGCGGTTCCGTAGAGATTCCCGCTGGCGTCGAGAATCAGGCTGTTGGGCGTGCCATCGGCGCCCTGGAAGACCGCCAAACCTGTGAACGCGGCGCTGCCGCGGGGAATCTCGAAGACAGAGCCGCCTCCACCGTTCGGGTCCGAGATGGTGCCATACAGGTTCCCGCTGGCGTCCACCACGATCCCCGCCCCGGGAGTTTCGACGTTGTAGAAAGCGGCGGCGAGGGAGTTGATCTCGCTGCTGCCCCGGGCCAGTTCGAATGCCGTTTCGTACGTCTCGCCGCTGAGGTTGACCCCAGCGGCGATGCCGTATAAGTTTCCACTCCTGTCCAGGACTAACCCGCCAAGGGGGGTTATGTCATTGTAATTAAAATATGTCAGGGTGACGATTGTACTGCTGCCGCCGGCGAGCTCGAAGATCGCGCCATTACCCTCGGCGCTGCCACTGGTGGTGCCATACAGGTTTCCGCTGCGGTCCACAACGAGGCCGTTGGGAAAGCCTCCGCCGGCGCCACTGAAGGACGCGAGGGTGGTGATGGTCCCGCTGCCGCGGACGATCTCGAAGATCGTGCCGCGAGCGTTGGGGTCGCTGCCGGAAATCGTGGTGCCATAGAGGTTCCCACTGGCGTCTAGGACCAGGGTGCCTGGACGGCTGCCGTTCGCGCCGTCGAATGATGCCAGGGTAATGACCGTTCCGCTGCCGTGGGGGATTTCGAAGACCGTGCCGTCTCCATTGGAGTCCCCGCCGCCGGGAGTGGTGCCGTACAGGTTGTCGTTGGCATCCACGATCAGCGTGTTGGGGGTGTTTGGGCTACTGAACGACGCCAGCGTGTTGATCGTGGTGCTGCCTTGGGCAATTTCGAATATCGTGCCGCTGCCAGAAGCGCCGTTGTCCTGCGTCGTGCCGTACAGGTTGCCGCTGCCGTCAACGGTTAACAGGTTCGGAGCTATGCCGTAGGCACCGAAGGAAGTGAGAATGGCGCTCTTGCCGTTGGCCAAGCGCTCGACGACGCATCCCGTGTTGTTGGCGCCCCCATTTGCCTCCGCGATATAGAGGTTGCCGTTGGCGTCGGCGGTGATGCCGCTGGGAGACCAGTTGACATCGGGGGTGCTGGGCGTGGTGAACGCGGCACTGCCGGCGGCGATCTTAAAGATAGAGCCGCCGCCGGCATATTCCGCCACATCGCCGTACACATTGCCACCGCCGTCGATTGCCAAGCCAGTGTTTGAGCCGGGGAACGAGCCCAATTGGGTAAACGTGCTGCTCCCGTGGGCGATTTCGTATACCTTGCCTGCGTTGACTACGTTGGTGGTGAAATATAAGTTCCCCGCGCCGTCGACGATTGCACTATTTGGAGCTTCAGCCTCCCCGGCGTAGAATGACGCGAGCGTGGTGATCGCCCCGCTACCGGCGGCGAGCTCGAAGACGTCGCCGCCTTGCCAGCTGGGGACGCCCATCGTGCCGTACAGGTTCCCGCTGCCGTCCAGCGTGAGGCGTCCATTTGTATCTACGAGATTGGAAGCCAGGGTAATGATCGTTCCCCTGCCCGCCTTGATCTTGAAGATGCGCCCAGTGGTGCCAGTGATGCCACCGCCGGTCGTGCCGTACAGATTGCCGGCGGCGTCAATAATTATGGCGTTCGGATATTCTCCATTGGTCCCATCGAACGAAGCGAGGGTGGTGATGGTCCCGCTGCCGCGCACCACCTCGAAGACCGCGCCCAGGCCATCGGCGCCGCCATAGGCGGTGGCGCCAAACAGGTTCCCGGCGCGGTCGAGGACGACGCCGTTGGGTTCATCTCCGCTTGTGAAAGACGCCAGTGGCGTGACTTTGCCGCTTCCGGCGACGATCTCATAAACCGTTCCGCCCCCGTTGGCGCCGCCCTTGGAGGTGGTGCCGTACAGATTTCCGCCGGCATCCATCACGACGGCGGAGTTCGGGTTCGCGCCGGTCAGGTTGGCTCCGAAAACGGCGCGCGTGCTCAGCGAATAGGCGGAAAGCAGCACCCGCGGCTCCAGCGACTCGCAAAAGGCCCTGGCATTGCCTGTTCGCATCGCTTGTCGCGGCTTGGCGGAGAATAGTGTGCGGCGTTTCATTGTCTGTCTCCATCTGCGGTATCGGGGTCACATCAGTTGCTTCCCGTACCGCAGCTTGAACTGCCGGTAGTCGGACAAGTCGATGGTTCCGTTCCCGTCGTAGTCGAACAGCGCGCTGTACGATGGCGAATCGCGCGTGGCCAGGAAGCTGCGTACGAACTGTCGATAGTCCGCGTTATTGACGATTCCGTTGCCGTCGTAGTCGCCGAAGAGGCGGTGGAAGGTGATGGAGGAATCCAGCGCCATTGGCGTGCCGGTGGAAGTGGAGGTGACGCTCGCGCCATGGATATTCAGCGTGTAGGTTCCATCCCGCAGGCTGCCGGTGGCGTCGCTGAACGGGGTGTTGGCGAGGACCGGGATCGACCAGGTGATTCCGCCGTCACTGCTGGCTGGCGTGCCCAGGGCGGCGGAAGCGTCGGTGGGCGCACTGTTGTCGTTGGCGCCGCTGCCGCCGGTGTTGAGGCGTTGGAGCGTGAAGGGATTGCCGCCGAGCGTCACGGGCTGGCTGAAGGTGACGGTGAGGTTGCGGACTTCGGAGCGCTGCGTTTGATTTGCCGTGGTCAAGGATGAGTCGCTGATGGCAACTGGCCCGACGAGCGTCGGCGGGACGTCTGGCGTGAGCCTGAAGACGGTGCCGTCCCCGTTGGCACCGCCGAAGTAGGTCGTCCCGTAGAGATTGCCGGATGCATCCAGCGTCACCCCGGCCCAGGGATTCGCGCCATTGGTTCCATTGAAGGTGGCAATGGTCTTGATCGTGCTCGACCCCTTGGCGATCTCGAATACCGTGCCGGCGCTGCTGATCCCGCCGCCGTAGGTTGTCCCGAAGAGATTGCCGGATGCGTCCAGCGCCACCGCGGCTCTGGAATCCGCGCCATTGGCTCCATTGAAGGAGGCGAGGGTCGTGATCGTGCTTGACCCCTTGATGATCTCGAATACGGTGCCGGCGTTGCTGGTCCCGCCGGCGTTGGTCGTCCCGTAGAGGTTGCCGGATGCGTCCAGCGCCACCGCGCAAAAGGGATGCGCACCATTGGCAAAATTGAAGGAGGCGAGGGTCGTGATCGTGCCCGACCCCTTGACGATCTCGAATACCGTTCCGGCGTTGCTGGACCCGCCCATGAAGGTTGTTCCGTAGAGATTGCCGGATGCGTCCAGCGTGACCCCGGCTTCGGGTTCAGAAGGGAGACCATATCCATAGAAGGAGGCGAGGGTCGTAACCGTGCCCGAGCCCTTGGCGATCTCAAATACCGTTTCGGTGCCACCGGAGGTCGTGCCGTAGAGATTACCGGCTGCGTCCAGCGTCACCCCGACGTCAGGACCCTTGCCATTGGTTCCATTGAAGGAGGCGAGGGTCGCGATCGTGGCCGACCCCTTGGCGATCTCGAATACCGTGCCGTCGCCGCTGGACCCGCCGTTGATTGCTGTCCCGTACAGGTTGCCCGATGCGTCCAGCGTCAGCTCGGATGCGGGATTCTGGCCATTGGCAAGATTGAAGGCGGCGAGGGTCGTGACCGCGCCGGATCCCTTGGCGATCTCGAATACCGTGCCGTCGCCATTGCCATCACCGCCAAGCTCAGTTGTCCCGTAGAGGTTGCCCGATGCGTCCAGCGTCACCCCGGCTTGGGGATCCTCGCCATTGGTTCCATTGAAGGAGGCGAGCGTCCTGGTCGTGCTCAATCCCTTGGCGATCTCGAATACCGTGCCGTCGTTGCTGGTCCCGCCGATGTCGGTTGTCCCGTAGAGATTGCCAGATGCGTCCAGCGTCACGCCGCCAAGGATAGACGCGCCATTGGCAATGAGGGTCGTGATCGTGCCGGACCCCTTGGCGATCTTGAATACCGTGCCTTCGTTGGTCGTCCCGTAGAGATTGCCGGATGCGTCCAGCGCCACCCCGGCACTCGGATTCGCACCATTGGTTAAATTGAAGGAGGCGAGGGTCGTGATCGTGCCCGACCCCTTGGCGATCTCGAATACCGTACCGTCGTTGCTGTCCCCACCATCGACGGTAGTGCCGTAGAGATTCCCGGATGCATCCAGCGTCACCCCGGCCAAGGGACCCGCGCCATTGGTTCCATTGAAGGAGGCAATGGTCTTGATCGTGCCCGACCCCTTGGCGATCTCGAATACCGTGCCGTCGCTGCCGGAGCCGCCGCCGTCGTAGGTCGTCCCGTAGAGATTGCCGGATGCGTCCAGCGCGACCCCGGCAACCGCATTACCATTGGCAAAAATGAAGGAGGCGAGGGTGGTGATCGTGCCCGACCCCTTGGCGATCTCGAATACCGTGCCGTCGTTGCTGTCCCCACCACCGTCGGTCGTTCCGTAGAGATCGCCCGCTGCGTCCAGCGTCACCCCGGCGGAGGGATTCGCGCCATTGCTTCCATCAAACGAGACGAGGGTTGTGATCGTGCCCGATCCCTTGGCGATCTCGAATACCGTGCCGGCGTTGCTGGACCCGCCGTTGAAGGTCGTCCCGTAGAGATTGCCGGATGCGTCCAGCGTCACCCCGGCTTCAGTATTCGCGCCATTGGTTCCGTTGAAGGAGGCGAGGGTGGTGATCGTGCCCGACCCCTTGGCGATCTCGAATATCGTGCCGTCGCCACTGGCGCCTCCCCGGCTGGCGGTGCCGTACAAGTTGCCGATAGAATCTACAGCTAACGTCGATTGCGGATTGGCGCCGCTGGCATTTACCCCGAAGACTCCGATCTGGCTCAAGGCGTAGCCCGAGAGCAGCACCCGCCGCTCCAGCGTCTCGCAAAAGGCCCTGGCAGTGCCCGTTCGTATCGCTTTTCGCGGCTTGACGGAAAATATTGTGCGACGCTTCATTGTCTGTCTCCATCTGGCGTATCGAGGCCCGGCTGAAACAATCAGCGGCCCGTGAACGTCACCGTTGTGCCCTACCGATGCGGCTTTGCACCAATCATGGGGCCGTGCCGAAGAACTAAACCAATGAGAAAAACGCATGATACCGGGCCGGAAGCAATGGTCGCGGTGAGTCAACCGCTCCCGTCCCTTCCGTCCCGGTATCATTTTGTCCAGCTCACGGACCGATGTTGTCGCCGCTTGTGGAGGCGAAATTGAACACGATCGGCGTCATCGTGTGGGTGAAGGTCCCGAGCGAGTAGACTCCGCCGCCGATTCCCGGGGCGCCGTCGGCGCTGTTCAGGGTGACCAGGGAGTTGGCCAGGCTGAGGGTGGCTGTTGCGCCGTTGTAGATGCCGCCGCCCAGGGCGCTGCCATCACAGGCCTGCGCTTGGTTGAAGGCGAAGATGCAGTTGCTGACGGTCACCACGCTGTCAGCGAGTTGCCCGACGCCAGTGGAATTGTAATTCCCCAGGGCGTTGAAGATGCCTCCGCCCGCCCCGAGGCCGGCCTGGAGGGCGCCGTTGCCGGTGGCGGTGTTGTCGTCGCCGCCGATGGCCTGGTTGCCGATCAGCGCGGTCCCGCTCACGGTGGCTGCGCCGCCGGCGTAGTTCATGATTGCGCCGCCGGTTCCGACTCCGGCCAGCCCGAACACGCTGGCGGCGACGGTATTGTGATCGCCGCCCTGCGCGGTGTTGCCGATGAAAAGGCTGTTGGTGACGGTCAAAGTGTTGGGCCCGACGAAGCTGGCGCTGCCGCCGACGGCGGAGAACACGCCGGCGCCGAAGCCCGTGCCGGCATGGGCGACCGGGCCGCTGGCCGAGTCGTTGTTTCCGCCGATGGCCTGGTTGTCCCGGAAGGTGGTGGAGTCCAGTGTGAGGGTGGCGCCATACTCACTGCAAAGCGCGCCGCCTTCGGCCACTCCGGCCTCGACGATGTCGGTGCCGGTGGCGGTGGCGTTATTGCCCCCCATCGACGTGTTGTGATTGAACGTGCTTCCGGAGATATGAAGGGTGCCGGCCAAATTGGCGACCGTGCCGAAGGTTTCGTCGACCTGGGGATCAGCCTGGCCCGGGCCGCTGTTCCCGCCGTTGCCTCCGATCGCCTGGTTATTGTCGAATCTGCTGTTGGAAATGGATTCCTGCCCGAAGTTGCCGATGGCGGCCCCTTCGGCTTCTCCGACATTGGGTCCCGTCCCGCCGTTGCCGCCGAGGGCAACGTTGCCGCTGAACGTGCATTGGGAGATGGAAACCGAACCTCCCGCCAGACCACCGCCCTGGCCATCGGCATTCCCTGAATTGTTTCCGCCAACGGCGCGATTGTCGCTGATCGTGCTGTTGGTGAGAACGAGGGTGCCGCTGCCGGGCCCATTGTGGACCACAATCCCTCCGCCTGCCCCAACCCCCGAGAGGCTGCCGGCGCCGCCCTGGACGAGGTTTCCGCTGATGATGCTGTTGGTGATGCTGTTGCTCCCGGCGAATAAAGCAAGTCCTCCGCCATCCCCGTCCCCCTGCTCGGAGGAGTTGGCGGCGCCCAGCGCCTGATTATCGGTGATCTGGCAGTCGGTGACGGTCAGGTTGCCGCTGGTGTTCTCAAGGCCGCCCCCGATGCCACGGCCGGTATCACCCGCGCCGACGCTTCCGTACGCTACGTTTTGAGTCAATTGGTCCCCGGACAGTGTCAGATTGCTCCCGTCATTTAGAATGCCACCCCCTTCATTGGGCGCATACCCGTGGCTGATGGTCAGGTCGTTGATGGTCACGTTAAACCCGGCATCCACCTCGAAGACCCGGCTGGCGTTGTCGCCGCTGACCGCTATCCGGTTGGCTCCCGGCCCGTCGATGGTCAAGCTGTTGGCGATCTGCAATTCGCTGGCGAGGTTGATGGTGCCGTGCAGCCCGTGTGCGAACATGATGGTATCGCCGGAGTTGGCGGCGGCGAGCGCCGCCCGCAGCGAGCCGGCGCCGCTGTCGTTGAGGTTCATCACCGTGACGGCGCTGAAAAGGGTCCGGTCCTCCAGGGTCTGGAACTGTGGCAAAACACGCCGGGGGCGCTGCGTTGAACGATGTCCAACGGAGCGTGCCCGTTTCGAATGGAAACCTGCGAACATGACGACCTCCAGGAAAAGTGAAAAGCGGCGGCGCTTGCAGCCAACGTGGGTGCAGGCGTGCTCTGCCCTTAAAGGCGTAAACGGCGGCAAACAGGTGACAAGATTGCCCTTGCGTTAAATAACTTCGCGCACCCAAGCGCCGCCGTCCGGCGGATACTCAACCTCCATAGGCGACAGCCGTTGTGAGATCGGGCGCGCCGATGCGCAAAATCGGGGGGGGCCCGTCCCCTTCATCGAACTATTGCCCGAAAAGTTGCGATGCTTCTCGATTTGGGTATAATTCGCCTGCTTCACTTCCGGGCACGGCACATGAAATGGGACAGGGCGATATGGATGCGACAGCACCTGAGCAGATCACGCGCCTTTTAGGCGACGCGGTGCGGGGAAACCCGCTGGCCGCGCGCGAGTTGCTGCCGTTGGTTTACGATCAACTCAAAAGCCTGGCGCGGCATCGCATGTCCGGCGAGCGGGCCGGGCATACGCTCCAGGCGACGGCGCTGGTGCATGAGGCCTATCTGAAACTTGTGGGCGACCAGGAGCTGGCCTGGCCGGGGCGCGGGCAGTTCTTCGCCGCCGCCGCCCAGGCCATGCGGCGCATTCTCATCGACCACGCCCGCGCCAATGGCACCGAAAAGCGCGGTGGGGACCGCCGCCGCGTTCCGCTCAGCGTCGTCGATCTCGCCCAGCGGAATCAATCCGAGGAAATTGTGGCCCTTGATGATGCCGTTTCTCGCCTTGAAGAGGTGTCGGCCGACATGGCGGCCATCGTGCGCCTTCGGTTCTATGCCGGTTTAAGCGTTGAGGAGACCGCCCAGTCGCTGGGTGTCTCGCCACGCACCGTCAAACGCCAATGGGCCGGCGCGCGAGCCTGGCTGTTTCGCGAACTGGAATATGACCCTCCCTGATAAGTGACCCTCCCTAACCGGTGAACCTCCATGATTGAAAACTCCCAAAGCCGCGCCCTGGCGATCTGCACGCAAGCCATCGACAAACCCGAATCGCAACGGCCCGCCTTCCTCAAGGCGGCCTGCGGGCAGGACAAGGCGCTTCGCCGGGAGGTGGATTCATTGCTGAATTGTCACGCCCGCGCCGGCGATTTTCTGGGCAATCCCACCGGCGGCGGGTCGGGCCCATGCGAGACCCAGTCGCCGGCGCCATTGAGCGAGGGGCCCGGCACCCTGATCGGCCCCTATAAGCTTTTGCAATTGATTGGCGAGGGCGGGTTCGGCTCGGTTTTTTTGGCCGAGCAGGAAAGGCCCGTCCGGCGCAAGGTGGCGCTTAAGATCATCAAGCTGGGGATGGACACACGCCAGGTGATCGCCCGCTTCGAGGCCGAGCGGCAGGCGCTGGCCATCATGGATCA
The DNA here is from genome assembly GCA_035648595.1 of Tepidisphaeraceae bacterium. Lineage (GTDB taxonomy): Bacteria > Planctomycetota > Phycisphaerae > Tepidisphaerales > Tepidisphaeraceae > RYN-428. The sequence continues at coordinate 1,359 of DASRLH010000142.1, read as the reverse complement.
CCCCAACATCGCCCGCGTCCTTGACGCCGGCGCTACGGATACTGGCCGGCCTTACTTTGTCATGGAACTGGTGAAGGGAATCCCCATCACCGACTACTGCGATCAGGCCAAGCTCAACACCCAGCAGCGGCTCAACCTGTTCATGGAGGTGTGCCGGGCCGTGCAGCACGCCCATCACAAGGGCGTGATTCACCGCGATCTCAAGCCCTCCAACATCATGATCACCCTGCGCGATGACCGGCCCATCGTCAAAGTGATCGACTTTGGCATCGCCAAGGCCACGGAACAAAAGCTGACGGAAAAAACGCTGTTCACCGCCTACGGGCAGATGGTCGGGACGCCGGCTTATATGAGCCCCGAACAGGCGGTCATGAGCGAGTTTGACGTCGATACCCGCAGCGACGTCTATTCGCTTGGCGTGTTGTTGTACGAGCTGCTGACCGGCTCCACGCCTTTTGACGCCAAGTCGCTGCGCAGCGCCGGCTTCGATGAGATGCGCCGGATCATCCGCGAGCAGCAGCCGCAGAAACCGTCGATGAAATTGAGCACGCTGGCCGAGGGGATGAAGCTGACGGTTGCCGGACATCGCCAGGTCAGCCCGCAGGATTTAAGCCGGCAGTTGGACGGCGACCTCGATTGGATCGTTCTCAAGGCGTTGGAGAAGGACCGGGCCCGCCGCTATGAGTCTGCCAGCGCATTTGCCCAGGACATTCAGCGCTACATGGATGCCGAGCCTGTCACCGCCGTCGCGCCCAGCGCACGCTACCGTCTCGGGAAATTCATGCGGCGAAACAAGGGCCCCCTTACGGTGGCGGCGGCGATCGCCGGGCTGTTGTTGGGCGGCACGGCCATCAGCACCTGGCAAGCCGTGCGGGCCACGCACGCAAGGAGCGCGGCCATAGCGGCGACAGCCGAGAAGACGAAGGCTCTGGTAGCCGCCAACGCCGCCAATCTCCAGGCGCAGAAACGATTCAACCAACTCGAAAAGGCCAACGATATCCTCGGTTCGATTTTCGAGAATCTCAATCCTCGCAAAACCGCCAACGACGGCCGCCCCTTGCAGGCCATACTCGTTGACAAGCTCGACGATGCCGTGGGCCAATTGGAAGGCGATGCGATCGGCGATCCGGTGATCGTTGCCGGCCTGCAGTTCAAGCTCGCCAGTTCCCTGATGGGGCTGGGACAAACCGACAAGGCCATTGCGCTCTGGAAGAAGGCCCTAGTGCATTGTCACTCTTTCAATTTAGGGTAGCATCAACGGCATAACCAAGGAAGGTTTTGCCATGCCCAAGACATCGAAGAAGTACGTGGTTCGTCTCACGGATGCCGAGCGTCAGATACTTCAGGAGGTGGTGGTCA
>DASRLH010000141.1:0-2945 GCA_035648595.1 Tepidisphaeraceae bacterium | reverse complement strand
GTTGCAGCTTCTCACCAGGGCAATTGCCCGGCGCGATGCGCAGCAGAACGTCGAGCTGGCGCTCCAGCTTGCCAGCGTAGGCCCGCAAGGTGGCATCGGTCAGTCGACCGCGGCGTTGGCCAATCCCCGTCGCCCTCCGCAGCAAGCGCTGGAGACCGGGGGCGAAGACGGTATCACCCGCGTCAATCGCGTACTGCACATCGCGCAGCAGGTGCGCCAGGCAGACCTGCTGCTCCTTGGCCGCCCAGCCCAGTTGCGCGGCATATCGGTCGGACACCCAATAATCCGGGCGGACCCCGCCGAGGAACTCTTCCACCACCGTACGGCCACGGCTTGGCCGGATGACGAAGCGGGCACTGTCGCCGTGATGGAACACCCAATTCCACCACGTGCGTTTGCCGACCCGCATGCTGGTCTCGTCGGACTGCAAGGCGGTGCCGGACAGCAGGTGCTGGCGGATCAGGCTGGCCTGCCAGACAAATGCCGCACGACTGGCGTCCAACATGTTGTTCAGCGCGCCCTCGCTGATCTGCAGCCCAAGCAGATCAGACATCAACCGCGCCAGGCGTTCGAACGAGATCGCCTGAGCATAGCGCAGATACAAAACGAAGGCCCGCAAGTTGGGGCCGAACGGAGAACCTGGCTCAAGCCCATCCGGGGCCGCGGCCTTGAAGCGGCGCGCGCAGCACGGACACACGCCGCCGTGCAGCATCACCCGTGTCACGTCCGGCCTGATCTCCGGCAGCTCGATCCGGTCGTAGACATGCACAGCCACCTGCGGCACGCCGGACACATCGGCCTGGCAGTGCTGACATTGCGTCGCCGCCACATCGCGATATCGCGTCGGGTTCGGGTGCAGGGCGCGGGCGGCGCCGGGATGTCCCTTGCCCCTACGCCGGTTGCTCGCCTCGCCATTGGCCTTGTGTCCTTGCGACGGCGGCGTGCTCGAGTTCTGCGGGTTCTTCGGCGGCAGGTTCAGCCGCTCCCGCAGCGCCGCGTTCTCCGTTTCCAGCGTCGTGACCCGCTTGGTCAGATCATCCAGACGCGCCAACAACGTGCGGATCAGCGCACCCTTCTCGCTGCTCGACAGCACGCAAAGGTCGGGGTCCGGAGGCATCGGTAGCTTGACTCACGACGCGCCGCGTCGCGGCAAGCAAAATCATGCTCAGGTCTTCACAGCACGCGCCGGCCGGTCCCAATGCCGCAAAACATAGGTGGGTGAGCAATTACGATGCGGAAGCGTTGTCCACATACTCACAGGCTGCTGCTTCATGAACCGCGCGTGGCGTCCGATAGTCCAACGCCTGGTGCGGTCGCTTGTCATTATAGAACCCCAACCAGCCGCGATGCCCTGACGGGCTTCGGCCGCCGAACCATACGCTTTGATATACATTTCGTAACAGCCCAGGTCATCGGCTTGACGGGGGCCATTGACAGGTCACGACTGAGTACGAGTCAACGTGTCGATGGCACCACCCGACGACACACTCTCTGGAGATGACGCCACAGCCCGGGCCAGCAACGATACGGTCATGGCGGCATTGCGGGCTGAGAATGCGTTGCTTCGCGCCGAGAATGCGATGCTGACAGGGCGGTTGGCGGAATTGGAGCACCGTCTCGGGCTGAACAGCAGCAACAGCGGCAAGCCACCGTCCAGCGATGGACTGAACAAGCCGCCGCGGATTAGCAGCCTGCGGGAACCGTCTGGCAAGAAGACCGGCGGGCAGAAGGGTCATCCGGGTGAGACGCTGCGCCGGACCGCGACGCCCGATGCGACCACCGACCATTATCCGCAGACCTGCGCGGCGTGCGGCAAGCCGCTGACTGCGGCGATGGCGACGGACCATGTTGCCCGGCAGGTGTTCGACCTCCCTGAGCCACAACCTTTGATCGTCATGGAACACCGCGCGCATGGTTGTCGTTGCGCAGCCTGCGGCACGCAGACGCGGGCGGCCTTTCCCGAAGGCGTCGCCGCGCCGGTACAATACGGCGAACGCATCAGTGCGTTCGTGCTGTATCTGCTGCACTACCAGTTGCTGCCTGAAAAGCGGCTTGCCGCGTTGATGGCTGACCTTTTTGGGGTCAAGCTGGTTACCGCGACCATCGCCCGGATCAGCCAGGATTGTGCGCACCGTTTCAAGGGCTTCGCCGATGCCGTGCGAGATCACGTGGCATCGGCATCGGTCAAGCACATGGATGAGACCGGCTTCCGCATCAGCGGCAAGACACAGTGGCTGCACATCGCCTCGACCGTCTGGCTCACCTTCTACCGCGTCTCGGCCAAGCGGGGCAGTCTGCTGGCGAAGGTCACCGGCATTGTCGTGCATGACCACTGGAAGCCCTACTACACGATGACCGGTGTGCTGCACGCGCTGTGCAACGCGCACCATCTGCGGGAACTGAAAGCGCTGGTGGAGATCGAGAAAGAGGATTGGGCGCATAAGATGCAGCACCTGCTGCTTCGCGCCTGCCACACGACGAACCTTGCGCGCGAGCAGGGCGTGTCACTGAAGCCGGGTCTGATCGCACTGTTCGACAGATGTTACGATGCCATCCTCGCGGAAGGCCTCGTATTCCACGACGTGCAGCCCGCACTCGCAAGGACCGGGCGCCGCGGCCGTCCACCGCGACGGGTTGGCCATAATCTCCTGCTGCGCCTGAGTACCCGCAAACAGGACGTGCTGCGCTTCCTGACCGATCCCGCCGTGCCCTTCACCAACAACCTGGCGGAGCAAGATGGGCGGATGATGAAACTGCGGCAGAAAATCTCCGGAGGCTTCCGCTCCGAGGATGGCGCGAAGGATTTTGCCGTCATCCGCTCGCTGCTCTCGACCGCCAGGAAGCAGGGTTGGAGTATGCTCCAGACCTTGACCGCTGCCCCAGCACGCCTGATGGCCGACATCAGGCTGGCTTGATCGACCCCTGTGCTACCTGGGCTGTTACGA
>DASRLH010000140.1:0-37649 GCA_035648595.1 Tepidisphaeraceae bacterium | reverse complement strand
CCACGCTTGCGTGCGATCGTTGCAGCCATAGGGCTACCTCCATAAGAAAGACCGGGAACAGCATCCGATTCTCTCAGGAGGCAGTCTGGAAGGTTCAAAATTCTGTTTTTTTTATTCGAAACCTATATACCAGGGGATAAGCCCCATTTATGTTGTTCACGGGCGGGACGATACTCAGACCAACCGCGGCCACGAATATCTATTGCTGAACTACGGGCGGCATTGGGATTTCCCCAAGGGACATGTGGAGGCCGGGGAAGATGATCTTGCCGCCGCCCGTCGCGAACTTCGGGAGGAAACCGGCATTGTAAACGTCACGATGCTGGAGGGATTTCGTCAGGAGTCCGTCTATTTTTTCCGCTCAAAGCGCCACGGGCTTGTACGCAAGACGGTGGTGTTCTTCCTGGGGCTCACATTCAATCGGGACGTGCAAATCAGTGACGAACACGCGGGATTTGAGTTTTTACCGTACAAGCCTGCCTTGCAACGACTTACATTTCCCACCGCGCGGCAGATACTTAGTGCCGCCGAATATCGGCTTACAGCGGAGAGTGAGAAACCGTAGTAGAAAACGAAGCTCCTTGCCGAACGACACTGTGTCGCTGCTGTCGTGCAGGGATTCGCGCCCAACTAGCCTCTACCGCAGCCCCCGCTCGCTCAATTCCCGCAAAACGGCTTGCGTAACTCGCCGCACTTTGTCCGGTTGCAGGTCGCCGTTTCGCGGCGGACATCCCTCAACCGGCGGCTCCACCACTCCAAACTCCGCCATGATACATTGCAACACGCGCTGCAACGCCGCCCGGTCCACCTGCTGCGATTCGCTCAACGGCTGGCGCCCACGCCCGAAGTCAAACCCGCGCAGTTCAACGGCCGCCCGAAATCCTTCGGGGAAATCCGCCTGCCCGAGCATCGCATCGAATAACTCGATGAGCCGAAGTTGTAATGGCACGGCCTGGGTCAAATCGCCCGAAGTCGCCAGATCAAATATGCGGCGCGTCAGTTCCGGCACCACGCCGCTGGTCGCATGCGTCCCGCCGTCCGCGCCCATCACCAGCATCGGAACCAACGCCGCTTCCCATCCGGTCAGGAATGAGAAATCCGGCCGGCCAGGCCGGACGGCGGCGATCATCCGGCACATGTTCGTCACATCGCCGGTCGAATCCTTGATCCCCACCACCCGCTCAAACTCCGCCAATCGCCGCACCGTCGGCACATCAATCGGGGAAGCATACAGCGGAATGTTGTACAGCGTCACGTCGATCGGGGAATGGACCGCGATCTCCCGAAAATACGCATACACGCTTTCAGGCCCAAGCCGATAGTAATACGGCGACACGATCGCCACCGCTCGCGCGCCGTAGTCGTGGTAGATTTCGCAGGCGCGGATCGTCTCGCGGACATTGGCCTCGGCCGCCCCCGCCAGCACCGGCACGCGGCCGGCGCACTGCTGGCAGACAATTTTGATGATCCGCCGGCGTTCTTCCACGGTGAAGCGCGTGAACTCGCCGGTCGAGCCGTTGGGGTATAATCCGTGAACGCCGCGCGCGATCAGCCAATCCACATAACGACGAAGCTCGGCCTCGTTGATCTCCCCTTTGGCGTCGAGGGGAACGAGATTGGGGGTGAAGATGCCGCGGAGTTTTTCGGGCATGGAGTTAGCGCCCTTTTTGTGCCGACACGATTGTAATATATCGCCCAATGTGGATTTCAACCACTCAAGCGGCCATATGTAGTAAACTCGGGCGAAATGATCCGTTCTACTTGCGGCTTACGATCCGATCGGTTCGTCGAATGAACGAAATGTAAAGCGTCAGTCTTTCGCAGACCTGGCTTCCAGGAAAACACTGCAACGTATCACGGGCGTCTCGCCCGTGCGGATGGCGCGGTAGTAGACGAACGACAATATTCCTAATCTCAATGCACCCGGCACGGGCGGGACGCCCGTGATACGACGAGATTATTTGGCGATCGAATTCGCTGCCGTGTCAATTGGATTCCTGAATGCGTCAATCAACTGCGCGAAAGGGCTCGCCGGTTTCCGCCGGCGCCGCTGAATGTAGATGCACGTCGCGCCTGCGAACGCGCCCGGCCTCGCCGGGCGTGGAAGCGCTCGAGCCGCGCGTCTTGTTCGCGGGCTCCCGGATGATTGGCGGGCATGTCGTTGCCGATGTGATTGTCGCCTCCAAGCACCCGCATCATGTCCGGCATGCCATCGCCCGCATACACATATTTCTGGATCTCAATGGCAACGGGATTGCCGATGCCAACGAGCCGGTCGCCATCACCGACAAGCAGGGCCATTTCATCTTTCGCAAGCTCACCCCCGGCACATACAGCCTGATCGAACTGGCTCCCCCCGGATATGTGCCCGAAACTCCCGCCAGCGGCGCGATTGCGGTCAATACGCAAAGACATTCGGTGCTTGGCGTTTTATTCGTGGATATGCCCGGCACTTCATCCGTAGGCCGACGTACCGGGCCCGATGTTTCACCGCCGTCGGCGGCTTTGGATGTTGCTTCCCTTTCCTCCGCCGGCCCAGACCCTTACCGATTCAGCGTCACCTGGTCGGATGCAACCGGCGTTGATATCAGCGGATTTCGCGATGGCAATGTGATCGTCGCCGGCCCCAATGGCTACAGGCAGCCGGGCAATCTGGTGGCGCTGGACGCCACCGGCAATGGCTCGCCGCGCACAACAACATATCAGGTTCTGGCGCCGGCCGGCGGATGGGCGGCAACCGACGACGGAGTCTATACGATCACGCTACAAGGCGGCCAGGTGCGCGACACGCTGGGAAATGCCGACCCAGCCATCGGGCTTGGCTCGTTCATCGTTGCGATCAATCCGGCGGTGCCCGCCGCGCCGCTATTGCTGAACGCCGCCGCCGGCGACGTGACCGGAAACGACAACAGTTCTTCGGCCAGCGCAATTGCCGTGCGGATCGACGATACAACGCCCGGCTCGCAACTGGCGCTGCTGGCCGACGGCGCGCAGATCGGCGCCGCGAACGCCTCGTCAGACACGACGCTGGTCAGTGCCGATGGTCACACGGCTCTTACAAGCGGGCAGCACGTTTTGGCCGTGCGCGAAACTTTGCCCGGCGGGGTGGTGGTGACTTCGGCGCCGACGGGGATCATCGTGGATACCACCGCCCCGGATGCCTCCCTCAATGCCCAGCCGATCATTACTGCCGGCGCCGCCGGCTACAGTTTCTCCATCACCTACAGCGACGACACCAATGTGTCGGTTGCCTCGCTGGGCGGCGGAGGATTGCTGGTGACGGGAAGCAATGGGTTTAGCCAGACGCCATCCCTCATCGCCCTGGATGCCAACATGGACGGCCCTACGCGGACGGCAACCTACCGAATCTCCGCCCCCGGCGGAGCCTGGACTTCCGCCGATAACGGCAATTTTACCGTCTCCCTTCTGGATGGCCGGGTGCGAGACGGCGTGGGAAATACGATAGCCGGCGGCGTGGTCGGCACGTTCGCGGTGAGCATCGGCATGCCGCTCTCTCTGGCCCCGGGACTCCCAAATCTAATGCCCGCCAGCGACACGGGCGTATCCAGCAGCGATAACCTCACAAGCCTGAATAACAGTTCGCCAGGCACGGAATTGCAGGTGTTGGTGCCGGGCACCACGGCGGGGGCGAGCGTTACTCTTTTCTCCGATGGCACGCCGATTGGCTCGGCAACCGCCGCGGGCGACAGCACGGTGGTGAGCACCGATGGCGTTGTCGCGCTGGCGGACGGCGCGCATCAAATCACCGCCCGCCAAACCATCGCCGGGCAGGGCCAATCTCCCGATTCGCAGGCCATGGGAATCGTGATCGACGATCAGCCCCCCACCGCCGCCTCGCAGCCGGCAAACGTCAACGGCTCGGGCGCGGCCAGCTACAGCTTCCTGGTCGTCTATCGCGACAACTTCTCGCTGGACATATCGAAATTTGATTCGCAAGATATTGTTGTGGCGGGCCCCACCGGCGTTGCCACGCCGGCCACTTTTGTTTCGGTGAACTCGCCCTACAACGGCATGCCCCGCACCGTGACCTACGCCATTACTCCGCCCGGCGGCGCTTGGACGCCGGCGGACAATGGAACATACACGATCGCGCTACAGGCGGGCCAGGTGTTCGACACGGCCGGCAACCCCGCCGCCCCCGCGACGCTCGCAACCTTCGTCGTAAATGCCGGCGTACTGGCCAGTGCCGTTCCCGCCGCCCCCGCCCTGCTGCCCGGCAGCGATACCGGATCGTCTTCCACCGATGGAATAACGAATCTCAACAACAGCTCCGCCGGCGCGGCATTGCAATTCTCCGTCGGCGGCACGGCCGCCGGCGCCACGGTAACGGTCTATGCCGACGGAAATCCCATCGGCGCAGCGCTCGCCAACGGCGGCACGACAACCGTCGTCACCAACGGCCTGGTCCCCTTGGCCGATGGACCCCATACCTTCACCGCGCGCCAAACGCAGGTGGGCCAAGGCGCATCGAGCGATTCGCCGAGCGTGACCATTACCATCGATACCAGCCCCCCCGCGGCCAACGCGCTACAGGCGGCAAACATCGCCGCCGCGGGGGCCAGTTCTTATCAATTCACCGTCACTTACGCCGATAACATCGCCGTTGATCCGGCAAGTTTCGATAACAGCGACATCGTTGTGACCAGCCCCGGCGGCGTTTCAATTGTGGCCGCGCTTGTTTCCGCCAGCGGCGGCGCGCCCGCCGGGTCGTTGAGCGCGACGTATCAGATCGCTCCGCCGGATGGCGCGTGGAGTTTCGCGGATAATGGAACGTATGCGATCGCGCTCCAGGCCGGGCAAATTGCCGACTCCGCCGGGAATCACAATGCGGCGCAGTCGCTGGGGTCATTCGTCGTTAACATCCCCCAGCCCATCAGCCCCCCCACCGCCGCGCCGGTCCTGGCGGCGGCGAGCGATACGGGCGCGTCCAACGCCGATGGCATCACAAACCTGAACAACGCCTCGCCCGCCAGCGAACTGCAATTCTCGGTAGGCGGCGTAGCCGCCGGCGCGACAGTCACGCTATATGCCGACGGCACACCCCTCACGGCGACCGTCGCCACAAGCGCCGCCGCCATATTGACGACGCGCGGGGATCTGCCGCTTGCGCAGGGAGTCCATACGTTCACGGCTCGCCAGCAAATGCCCGGCGCCCTTCAATCGCCAGACTCTTCCGCGGCAAGCGTGACCATCGACCTGACCCCGCCCGTTGCCACGCTACAGGCCGCTCCCCTCACCGTCGGGGGATCGGCACCCTACGGATTTTCCGTCGTCTGGAGCGACGACGTCGCCCTCGATCCGTCGAGCCTGGGCAACGGCAATTTCATCGTCACCGGGCCCAATGGTTTTTCCGCGCCCGCGACGTTCATTGCGGTCGACAACAATTCGCCCGGCACGCCCCGCGCCGCCAGCTACCAGATCGCCCCGCCGGCCGGCGGCTGGACCGCGGCCGCCGACGGCGCCTACACCGTCTCCCTGCAACCCGGCCGGGTCCTCGACACCGCCGGCAACGCCGCCGCGGCTGGGGCGATCGGGACATTCCAAATCAGTATATAAATCGTGCGATGCTCAAACCGAATGGACGCGCGTTTTGAATTTTTCGTTTTTCTTACTTTTGGACTTGTTTCGGATTTCGTGCTTCGGATTTCGAATTTTCACCCTCCACTTGGGCAGTGTGATCAGCGTTCGCTGCCCTGCAACCTTCGCGCAATTCTTCCCGCCCCGCAACGAAATGCTCAATTGAAATGGCGATGAACCTATCAACCACCCACATCGGCTCCTTCCCCATTGGCTTTCGTTTGCGCGCAGGCGGCTGGCAGGACGATCTCCCCGCCACGATCGCCTGGGCGCGCGCCCAGGGGTTTGCCGCCCTGGACGTCGATTCCCTCCCCCCCGAATCGATCCGGCAAATCCTCGCCTCCGGCTTAATGATCGGATCGGTTGACATCAGGCAATCGTGGACCGACCTATGTTCCCCGGACCCAGGCAAGCGTCGCGCCGCAGCGCAGGCCAACGCGGACTACATCCGCACCATCGTGCCGCTGGGGATACGCAACTTTTTTGTCGTACTGATTCCCGAAGATTCCACGCGCGATCGGCGCGAGAACTTTGCGTTTGCGGCGGACGGGTATGGCCAATTGTGCGAAATGATCGCGCCGACGGGCGCTCGGATTTTGATCGAGGGCTGGCCCGGCCGCCCGCCCCATTACAGCACGCTGGGTTGCACGCCCGCCGAATGCCGGGGACTTTTCACCGCGATTGGCAGCGACGTCATGGGAATCAATTACGATCCCTCCCATCTCGTGCGCCTGGGCATCGACTATCTCTGCTTTCTCGATGAATTCGCGCCGCGCATTCATCATGTGCATGCCAAGGACACGCGAATCCTCCACGAAAGCCAATACGAGCACGGCGTTCTCCAACCCAGCGCCGTCGCCGTCCCACACGCCTTCGGCGGCCTCCATTGGCGCTACACCATTCCTGGCCAGGGCGAAATAGATTGGCCGACCCTTTTAGCGCGGCTTGCGCAGTTGGGTTATCACGGAATCATCAGCATCGAATTGGAGGATGAGTGCTTCACCGGATCAGAAGCCGCTGAGAAGAAGGGATTGATCGAAGCTGAGCGATTTTTGGAAACTTGCCGAGGGTGTGGCTGAACGGGGTGAGATTATCCGCCGGGTGACGGCAAACGTGTTCGAGAACTCCACGGGTTTCATTTTGTGCGTTTTTGCCCGATGATGAAATGGGCGAAATCACGGCTTTTGTGGAGTCGTGGCGGTTGCAGTGGGACACGAGGAACCAGGCCATGACGCGAATCGGCATAATCGGGTTGGGATTCATGGGGCGAACGCATTATGAGGCCTATCAAAAGATCCCCGATGCGCAGGTGGTCATGGTGGCCGATCAAGATGCGCGCCGGGCCGCCGGAGATTTGTCGGGCGGCTGGGGGAACCTGAATACCGGCGCGATCACCCAATTGCCGATGGACCGCATCCGCGGCGTCACCAATTTTCAACAATTGATTGACGATCCACAGGTGGACCTGATCGACATCTGCACGCCCACGCCAGGCCATGTGGAGGCGACCCTGGCGGCGTTGGCATCGGGCAAGCATGTGATATGCGAGAAGCCGTTGGCGATTTCATCGGCCGACGCCCGGCGCATCGCCGAGGCGGCAGCCAAGGCGCGCGGGCTGTTCATGCCGGCCATGTGCGTTCGCTTCTGGCCCCAATGGGAATGGCTCAAACGCGCGGTGGACGAAGGATCTTACGGCGCGGTGCGCTCCGCGGTCTTCCGGCGGCTGGGATCCATGCCGGCGGGCTGGTTCAAGGAGGGCAAACTCTCCGGCGGCGCGGTCTTCGATCTCCACGTCCACGACACCGACTTCATCTACCACCTTTTCGGCAAGCCCGCCGGCGTCTTCAGCCGGGGCTACTCCAAAACCTCCGGCGAGATCGATCATCTCATCACGCAGTATCTCTTCGACGCCGGCCCGCTGGTCAGCGCCGAAGGCGGCTGGTGCATGGCGGATGGATTTCCCTTCGCCATGAAATATGTCGTCAACTTCGACCGCGCCACCGCCGATTACGACAGCAGCCGGGCCGAAAAACCGCTGATTGTCTATTCAAATGGAAAGTCGCAGGCGATCGAGATTCCGGGAACCGACGGCTACGTTGGTGAGTTGCGTTATTTTTTGGAATGCATCAGGACCAACACAAGGCCGAGACGCGTGACAGCACAAGACGCGGTAATCAGCTTGCAAATCCTCGAGGCGGAAAAGAAAAGCGTCGAGTCCGCGAGAGTTGAAGTCCTGTAGCAACAGTCGCGCTACGTATCACGGGCGTCTCGCCCGTGCCGATGGCGGAATAGTAGAAGAATCGCGGTTTTTCAAATCTGAACGCACCATGCACGGGCGGGACGCCCGTGATACGACGAGGCTGCTCTACGACCAGTCTTGTGGTGAGATCGTTTTCCACATTGATTGAAGATCTGAGGGCGGAAGCTGGGTTTCACCAGCAGGGTTCAATTCCATTTTTCACCTGATACCATCCGCTTAGTGGGCGAGTTTTTGCGGAGCTGTGGATGTCGTTGGTTTTGTTTTATACCAGGCGGGTGCGCGAGGGGCTCAGGGCGCCCACGGGCATTGCCGCCGACGCGGTCGTTCTATTATTTGCCGGCAGCATCGTGGGCGTATTGATTATGATGGGCCGGCAGGCGTCCGCGCCCCTCACTGAAAAAACAGTCATCAGCCTTTCGCTTTGGGCCTTGCCAAAATACACGCTTTTGAGCCTGGGCCGGGGGTTTGCCGCGTATATTCTGTCGCTGGTTTTCACGCTCATCTACGGCACGGTCGCGGCGCACAACCGCAGGGCTGAGAAGATCATGGTGCCGGCGCTGGACGTGCTTCAGTCGATTCCGGTGCTCAGCTTTCTGCCATCGCTGGTGCTGGCGATGATCGCGCTTTTCCCGACGCGCGAGATCGGGCTGGAGATCGCGTGCATCGTGATGATCTTCACCGCGCAGGCCTGGAACATGACCTTCAGCCTGTACGGCAGCATCAAGAGCATCCCGATGCCGCTCAAGGAGGCGGCGCAGGTGTATCGGCTGGGGTGGTGGCGCGTGTTCCGCGTGCTCGAGTTGCCGGCGAGCATGATCGGGTTGGTGTGGAACTCGATGATGTCGATGGCCGGCGGCTGGTTCGTGCTGACGATCAGCGAGGCGTTTACGCTGCGAAACAAGGATTTTCGCCTGCCGGGCATCGGCTCGTACATGGGCGAGGCGATCAACCAGTTCGATCCGCACGCCAGCGCCACCTGGCAGCCGATCATCGGCGCGGTGATCGCGATGGTCACGATGATCGTGGCGGTGGATCAATTGTTCTGGCGGCCGATCGTGGCGTGGAGCGAGCGATTTAAGATGGAGGAGACGGCAGAGACCGATAAGCCGCAATCGTGGGTGCTGGAGCTGTTTCAAAATTCGCGGGTCTATCAGTGGTTGGCGCGGTTGATGCGGCCCCGGCGCCGGAGCGAATCGCTGCCCGTGCCGTCGGCGTCCATCGTCGCTCGCGGACTGGCTGTCACGAACACCGTGGATGGCGCGGCTCCGCTGACATCATATAACGGGGATGTTGCCCAATCCGGCCCGCCGGGCTCGGGAAATGGCGAGATCGCGGCCATTGGCGCCGGCAAACTTGTGACACCGTCGCGCACGTTGGAATATGGCCGCCAGCAGTCTCCGGCATTCCCCTGGCTCAAGCCGCTGGGAGGCTGGACGGTTGTTGTGCTGCTGGCCGGTGGATCGGCGTGCGGCCTTTGGGCGCTGATACACTTGCTTGCCGCCCTGCCCCTTCATGGCGCGGCTGGCGGGCAGGATTGGCTCCATGTGACCGGCGCGCTGGGCGCGTCTTTCCTGCGAACCAGCGCGGCTATCCTAATCGGCGCCGCTTGGACTTTGCCGGCGGGCATTCTGATCGGCCTGTCGCCCAAATGGTCGCAGCGCCTTCAGCCGGTCGTGCAGGTGGTCGCCAGTTTCCCAGCGCCCATGCTCTTTCCTCTGATCACGCTCTTGCTCGCGTACATGCATTTCCCGTTCACCATCGGCTGCATCGCCCTGATGCTCCTGGGGACGCAGTGGTACATCCTGTTTAACGTGATCGCCGGCGCGATGGCCATTCCCGGCGATCTCAAGGAAGTGCAGACCGTGCTGGGCACCGGCATCTTCAGGCGCTGGACCCGCCTCTACATTCCCTGCGTGTTCCCCTTTTTGGTGACCGGCCTGGTCACCGCCGCCGGGGGCGCGTGGAATGCGACGATCGTCTCGGAATATGTCAAGGTGAACGACAAAACTTATGTGGCCTTCGGCATCGGGTCGATCATCAGCGAGGCCACCGACGCGGGCAATTTCCCGCTGCTGGCGACGGCCACCGTCATGTTGGGCCTGTGCGTCGTCTTGCTCAACCGTGCATTCTGGAAACGGCTATACCGGGTGGCCGAACAGCGCTACAGTCTGAATGTGTGACGAATGGCGTACGTCTCATACTGGAGGATTCACCACGGAGACACGGAGGACACAGAGAAGAAAGGAATTAAGGCGTCAGACTCCTGCGATGTAGACGCCAGATTTGTTCGTCGAGTGATCTCATTGTATCACGGGCGTCCCGCCCGTGCATGGTGCTTTGAGATTAGCAAGCCCGTAAATCCTCGACTCTCGCGCCGTCGGCACGGGCGAGACGCCCGTGATACGGTGACGATTTTCATTCCGTGACGGGTTAACGCGGCTATCCACTCACGCTTCAACTTCTTCTCAGTGCTCTCCGTGTCTCCGTGGTGAATCCCTCTTCCGTTTGAACCGTTGGCAAATCGATCAAAGGACTGCGCATGGCGGCAGACGACGCGACACCTATCTGCGAGGCACGCAATGTTTCGGTTGCTTATGATGCGCAGCGGCTGAAGTTTGCCATCAAGGATGTTTCGCTCACGGTGCGCACCGGCGAGATCGTCGCCATCCTGGGCCCCAGCGGATGCGGCAAGAGCACGCTGTTGCGCAGCCTGATCGGCCTGGTTCAGCCGACCACCGGCGAGGTCCTCGCGCATGGACGGCCGCTCGTGGGCATCCATCCCAGCGTCTCTTTGGTTTTTCAAAGTTTTGCTCTGTATCCCTGGCTTACCGTCCGCGAAAACGTGGAGGTGGCGTTGGAAGACCTGGGCCTTGCGCCTGCCGAGGCGCAGGGCCGGGTGACGCGGTGCATCGATCTGATCGGCCTTGAGGGATTCGAGGAAGCGTATCCCAAGGAACTGTCCGGCGGGATGAAGCAGCGCGTCGGGTTCGCCCGGGCGCTGGCGCGCGGGCCTGAGTTGCTTTGCATGGATGAGCCCTTCAGCGCGCTGGATGTTTTCACCGCCGAGAGTCTGCGCAGCGAGGTGTATCGGCTGGTCACGGGCGGGGAGGGCATGGCCGTCAGCAACGATCCGGGGGCCGCGGTGAAGAGCGTTTTAATCATCACCCACAACATTGAGGAAGCCGCTTTTCTCGCCGACCGAATCGTGGTCATGGGAACGCGGCCCGGGCATATCCGGCAGGTGATTTCCAACCCGCTGGCCCATCCGCGCGACTATCACACGCCGCCCTTTCAAAACCTCGTGCAACGCCTGCACGACATCATCGTTTCCGAACAGCTTCCCGAAGACCCTGAGGCGGCGGCGGGCGCCTTCGGCCCGGAAATCCCCTCCTGCGAGCCGGTGCCGCATGTGCATCTGGGCGAGGTCTTCGGGTTGATGGAAATCCTCCACGACAACGGCGGCGCAATGGACGTCTTCCGCCTCGACGGGCTGACCGATTACGATTTTGGCCATACGCTGGCGGTGGTGAAAGCCGGCGAAATGCTCGATTTCCTCGACACGCCAAAGAATCGCGTGGTGCTCACGAAAATCGGCGCCGAGTTTCTCGACGATGACATCAACGCCCGCAAAACGCTGCTGAACCAGCAGCTTCAGAAGCTGGGCGTCTTCCGCTACGTCGTGCAGATGCTCAAGGAATCCAAGGACGCGCGCCTACCCGAGGAAGTGGTGCGCGAGGAGTTGGCGGTGCGCCTGCCGACCGAAGATGTCGATGCCCTCACCGAAGCGATCATCGGCTGGGGCCGATTCGGCGAGCTTTTGGGATACTCCGCCGACACAGAGGAAATCTATCTGGATCAACCGGTTGGCGAACAAGGGGCTGCGCAAGTGGCGCGGGCCGGCGAGAAATGACGTCATGAGATCAGTATTTCTGTATCTGACGGACTGCGAGCCGGCTTCGGTTGCCGACTACCTGGATGCCTGCTGCACTCGTGTGTATTGATGTTTCCGGGAGGCACCGTGGCCGCACGGAAGCGCTCCAACTGACAAGTCGATTACTGACGGCATTCACTGGAGTCGCGCAAGATAATGACTCCACCTACTCCTGGACGCTCGAAGAGCTGGAAATAACGAATCCGATGGGCCGGCGATTTTTCGATTACTGAATAACAGTCGTAGGGTCCGCTTCAGCGGACGCAGTTCCGACGCCCACGGTGAAAGAAAAACAGCGTCCGCTGAAGCGAACCCTACGCGCCGCCTAATTTATCCGCGCCCGCTCACTTGAGGGTCTGCGGGCTTCGTCACCCGCCCGCATTCCGGACAGCGGTCCGGCGTTTCCCGCAGGTCGTAGCCGCAGGCGAGGCACAGGCCGCGGGAAAACCGAACTGCTCGTCTCGCACGCACCCACCCCGTAACGCATCCGGCCGCCACCAGCCCGCTGGCCAAACCCAGTGACCACCAAGGCGCGCGAACCCACCACATCACGCTCGTTAGACTGCCATATCGAAAACGCCCCCAGTCATGGCCCACTGATCCCCGCGGCGTGTATTCAGTTACATTGCCATTCGCCGGGCCGGTTTTATGAGAGAACGAGAACGAGGCGGCATGTATGGGCCGGCGCGCCGCCGGGGAGGCCTCAAGATGGAGGTATAGCACCTCGCCCCAACCCGACCCGATTGAAGTCTGGGCGCCAGTGAAGGTTTCGGTGAGACAGCAACTGCGAACCCACATTACGCACGTCGCCGCGAATAGCATCAGTGACAATGCCGATAATGCCGCGAAGAGGTAACGGCGCATGGCAAGCCATCATACCGTAAGTTCATGCATACGTCCCGTGCCGCCGCGCCCCCCGCGCCGCGCGGGCGGATTCCCGCTCGTCAGCCACGCGCGCCTCGTATCCGCTGGCCCTGTATGCCGCCAAAGGGTTGGAATCGAGATTGTGGCCTTTACGCCATTCAGCCAGCAGCGGCTTCACATCCGTAAAAAACGCCTCCTTCAAACATTCCTCGGCGTCCACCACGTTCATCCGCGCCTGCGCCTCTTGCAGCTTCTTTCGGTCCACCAGACACGCCTTGGCATACAATTCCTGCGCGGTGGTGATGGTCTGGATCATCGCCTCCACTTTGGGCTTGAGGTTGTGGCTCTGGTCGATCATATAGGCGATCCCGCTCACGTCGCGGTCGTGCAGTTCGGCGGCGTTGCGCACCTCATGGAAAATCCGGAAAATCTGATACGGATCGATGCTTCCCAGCGTGAGATCATCGTCGGCGTATTTGCGGTCGTTGAAATGAAAGCCGCCGAGCATTTCCTCATCCAGCAGGAATGCGACAATGTGCTCGATGTTCGCGCCTTGAAGATGATGGCCGGTATCGACCAGCACCTTTGCCTGCGGCCCGGCATCGCGGGCGTAAACGTAGCTCATTCCCCAGTCGGCGATGTCGGTGTGGTAGCAGGCCGGCTCGAAGGGCTTGTACTCAACCAGCATCGCCATGTCGCGCGGCAGGGCATCGTGCCAGCCGCGCAGGGCCGCGTGCATCCGGTGCTTGCGAGCCACCAAATCATCCTGCCCCGGATAATTCGTCCCATCCGCGAACCACAGGCTGATGGTTTTCGATCCCACCGCCTTGGCGATCTGGATGGAATCCAGCACATGCCGATGCGCATGCTCGCGGGCGCGCTCATCGGGACTGGCGGCGGACCCATACTTATAGATCTGGTCCTGAAACAGAGTCGGGTTGACGGACCCGATGCTGACGCCATGTTTGCGCGCCAATTCGCCGGTGGCGCCCGCGTCCACGCCGACCGAAAAATCCCAGAGCACATGCACCGCCACCATCGGGCAGCAGCCGGTGAATTTGTGAACGATGCCCGCGTCCTCGAGCTTCTCCTCGATCGTTGAAGCCGCCGCCGGCTGGTGAAACTTGCCGAAGCGCGTGCCGGTGTCGGCGTAACCCCAACTGGGCGTCTCGATCCGAAAGTCATCCAGCAACGGGAAAAGTGCGTCGTGGTTCATCGCCATAGGTTTGTCGATGGGCGGCAGCGGTGTCAAGATCATTTTGCCGTCTTGTTTGTAACGCGGCAAAAATCTTATCCGCGCTGCAACAAACCTTCGCCCCGCCGTTGACACGGTTCCGCTCCCCCTTAGACTAAAGGGTATAGATTGCGAGGTTTGCTTATGCCGTTTCAACAGGATGTAGCTTTTGCCGATGAGGTCGGCCAAACCTATGGGGAGTACCACTCGACCTTCCGCAGTCAGACCGGACAGGTGCTGGCGCAACTCTTTGAGCAGAGCGGGCGGCTGGTTGCGCACGTCTCCTTCCCCACTGATTTCAAGCCGGAAGAAGTGACCGACGCCTATGTAGGGGAGTTGAACCGCTACGCGGCTGAACACGGCTTTGCGGGTAAGCTGAAGCTCATCTACTCCCGATAGCTGAAGCATCATGGCGACCGTCCGCACTTCGATCCATCTGCCGTACCTGCTGGCCCTGCCGCCTGGTGAATATCCAACGCCGGGAGTCGGTGGATCTCTGCGCCTGACCGATGGATCAGTCACCAATGTGGACGGGACAGTTGAGAGTCGAACTGAAGCATCGATGCTGTTTGATGCGCCAGATGCCGATAATGCCGAAACGCAAGAACGTCAGCGCGAAGTCGAGGCCGATCGTCTGTTGCGTCGCGTCAACCGCCTGCTGCGATGGTACCGGGTGGCGACGGGCCAAGCGGCGATCATCGAATTGACTCGTGCCCAGGCCAGCCCGTTCCGGTTCATCCTTGATGGTACTGGCGCGGCATGGGGTGGCGATGCGACACTGGAATACGAGGCCGCAAGTTTACCCGTGCCGGCGAAGGGTAGCCGCGCCAGTTTTGGCGATACAGTGCGCCAAGGATTGGGCGATGGGACCGATCCCGATGTTGCCACACTGAATCTGCTGGATGCCGAATATGCGCTGAGCGTCGGACGTTTCCGCGAAGCAGTTCTGTTGTGCTGGGGCGCAATTGATTCAACGTTTGTCCGTAAGTTCAAGAGCCTTGTCGATCATCGCTTGACGGATGAGTGGGCCGACGGGCGTGAATTCCTTAAGGGCTTTGACTTTGGCTTGCGTCACAAAATGACAACGGGCTTGCGGTTCGTCGCGGGTCGCTCGTTGTACACGGAGCCGGATGGTTTCTGGCAAGACTTATCCGCCAGCTACGGCTTGCGGAACAAAATTATTCACGATGGGCAAATCGCACACGAAGATGACGCCAAATTGGCGATCAAGGCGGCACGGAAGATCGTCGAGATAACCGCCGGGCTGGCAATAACGGAAAGCTAGCGGACGAACCAGCCGACCTCGGTTGTAATGATGGATGTAGTTGTTTCTGAAACCGTTCTTTTGCGATAAGAGAACCGTAGAAAAGTCGGAGGTATCAGGGCTGGGCGCTGTTGGGAAAGGTTGCCATGGCGGGACGCGAAAATGTCCAAGTGCCACGCGAACGCCTGAAGGAAATTGCCCGAGCAATAGCCGATGGGCGGCGGGATGATGCGGAAGCTCTTTTCCGTGAAGCGAGCGGCAAGGGAACCACCGACGCAAACGGCATTCGTTGACCAACTTCGGATAGCGGGGATAATTTCGTTCTTACGCCCGGCGGCGATCTCCAAATTCGCGATAACACGGGACTCATTGATACCGCCAAGCGTGTGAAATGAAGCGCGGCGCGGGGGCGATCATGGCAATCGTTGCCCGTCATGCAGTCGTCGCTACACTGCCATTCCTTGCACCGCGCTCAACCATTGGTCAAATTTCGACTTGGAGATCAGAAATGCCGGATTTATCGAAGGGAATGACGGATCAAAAACTGTCCGAGATATTCGGCTGGCTCAAGCGCGGCGAACTTGCCCTGCCCGAACTACAACGCCCCAGCGTTTGGGGCGATGCAAAGATTCCGCGCTTGTTGGAATCGGTTTATCACGATTATCCATTTGGAGTCATGTTGATTTGGACACCCGAAGCCGGGAGTCAGATTGTTTGCCGGGATTTTGAGTTTGAAGAGGAACGTGACAATGGAACTTCTCGTGCGGCGAGGCATTATCTTATCGATGGTCAGCAAAGGCTCACGTCATTCTACCGATCACTTTATGAAGCCGGGAATCCCCCGCGAGACTGGACTGTTCACGTCGCGTTCAATGTGAGGGATGAGGAATTTTTGCTCATTGATGGCAAAATAAAGAGCATGCTCCCCAATCCACGAGAACACGCGTGGTATCGCTTGCGGGCGCTGTTAAAGATGGGACCGGACGAAATTGCTCTGCTAAGAAGGGAGCAGAATCAGATCGATCTTGACGACGATCGGTTCCAGGCGATTTTCGGAGCGAACGGCAGGCTATGGAGATTACTGCCGCAAAATATTTCGATTGGATTATACAACATACACGAAAGAAGTTACGGCGACGTGGTAGAAATCTTCGAGAGAATCAACCAAGGAACACCGGTCAAGGAAAGCCAAATTGTCTTGGGCAAGCTGTCAAAGTTTGATCCGGGAATCGTCGCCAAGGTTGAAGGCTATCTTGCGGAATCCAGGGTGAAGCATGGGCGCGGCTTTGATTTGGATTTCTTCATGGTGACCCTCGCGGTGCTTGTGCGTGGCTCCGCGGAGATGGGGCCATTGCCGGGCCATTACGAGTGGAAACAAAAGGAGGACGTGGACAAAATGCGATCGGCTGTCCAAGCCGACGTTCAACGCACGAAAACAGCTATCGACCGCGCCCTGCGATTCATGGATGACCGCTTGAAGATGGACACCATGAAGTACATACGGTCGCCGCGGACGATGACGTGTCTGGCTTATCTCCTCGAAGAGTTCGAAACTTGCAGAGGTGACCAGATAGAAAGCCGCCACACGGCATATTGGCTCGCTCAATCGATCTTGATCGGCTATCACCGGGACCAAGCACGGTTCAAACAAGACATCGCCGCGATTCGAGATTGGGACTCCGCGCCGCTCGACGATTTCAGAAAGAATTTGCGGCGGCAGTCGGTTGAAGCCGAGCTTAACAGCGCTTACAAACAACTGGACGACATGAAGTGTCCAATTTCACGGGGCGATACTCTATTCAGTTTCGTCTATGCCCTCTTGCGCTGGAAAGGGGCGGTATCGTTTCCATCAATGCGGCCGATCCAGGCGATCCGAGTCTATGAAATAAGCGATGATGAGGAAGCAGATTCGGAACGGAAAATTACCGCAGGGATGATCTTGCATGAGCATCACATCTACCCGGCAGCCCGACTCAGCAACGAACTCGACGTCTCCGACGACCTTTGGTTCGACAAGCCATGGATAAATGATATCGCCAATATCACGTTCATTCTTGGCGACGACAATTTCGGCCTTGGGGATTCCGCGATCGAATACTTGGACGACGTCGACGCTGGCACGCGAACTCAACATATGATCGGCTCAAAGCGGTACCGAACCGGAGACTACAAGGCTTTCTTGACCGACCGTCGCAAGATGATCAAAAAAGCCCTGGTGGATTACCTCGATTTTCTCAGGCTGAAAACCGGTGCCTAACTGCTTCTGTCGCCAGACGGGCATGGCAAGGTGATCGTAGATATGACCGGAGAAACCGCACCACCAGACCCAATCTGCCCGGGGCGAAACTCGCCTTACTAAATGCTACTTGTCAAAGCGATCCGTACAGCCTGTAAGTTCATCAAAACCGAATGTTGATAATCCGCGGATGGCTTTGTAGATTCTCCGCCAGCCCAGCTTTCTCTTTATGCGCGCGTGAAAGTAAAATAAGCGACCGGAATGCCATGAGCGCCAAGAAACTTCCCCAAAAACTCCTCCCCTGGCTCGAAGCCAAAAAGCGGCATCGCCTTTCGGATTTGCAGGTGCAAATGGCGCGGGAACTGGGGATGAATCCCAGGAAGCTCGGGAAGATCGATAATCACAAGCAGGAGACCTGGAAATCGCCGCTTCCAGAGTTCATCGAGAGCCTGTATTTCAAGAGATTCAAGCGAGACAGGCCCGAAACGGTGATTTCGCTCGGCGGCCCATGACCGCCCGCCCCGGCTTCTGCGTCTGGCCTTCGGCACCCCGCGCAGCATCCAAACCCATCCCGCCCCACGCCTCCCGGCATATTCCGCCACCGTTGGGCAGCAGCCGGTAAGTCCGTGAACGATGCCCGCGTCCTCCAGCTTCTCCCCGATCGTTGAAGCCGCCGCGGCTGGTGAAACTTGCCGAAGCGCGTGCCGGTGTCGGCATAACCCCAACTGGGCGTCTCGATCCGAAAGTCGTCGAGCAATGGGAAAAGCGTGGCTTGGTTCATCGGCATAGGGTTGTCGATGGGCGACATGGGTGTCAAGATCATTTTGTATCTGTTGCAAAGGCATTCCCACCGGCTAACATGCTGGGCTCGCAGCGTTGAGGCCCGCCCTTGGACATGAAGGCGGCCTTTGGTGCGTTTGTATCCGCGGGAATCGCTCGCGGCAGGTGAATGCCACGGAATTGGATCGCAACATAACACGAGGTTGTCATGGCGGAGAACGAAGCCGGCGTCGCGGAACAGGAACAGGGCCAGGAGCAAGCACAAGCACATGCGCAGGAGTTTGAGTATCCGGTGAAGGTCGAGGCCGTGGGGCCGGCGGCAAAGAAAGTCACCGTCGAGATTCCGCGCGACCGCATCACCGCCAAGCTCGAGGAACAGTTCAAGGATGTGCGCCGCCAGGCGGCCATCCCGGGTTTCCGGGTGGGCCACGCGCCGCGAAAGCTCATTGAGAAGCGATTCAGCGAGGAAGTGAAGGACCAGGTGCGCGGCGCGCTGGTGCAGGAGAGCTATAAGCAGGCTCTGGAAAAGAACAAGCTGCTCGTGATCGGCGAGCCGGAGTTTGAGAATCCCGACGGCATCAAATTGCCCGAGGAAGGCTCGCTCAGTTACTCGTTCAACGTGGAGGTTGCGCCCGACATCACGCTGCCGGACATGACGAACGTCAAGGTCAAGAAGCCGAAGATCACGATCTCCGAGCAAAATATCGATCAGGCCATGGCCAATCTGCGAGAGCAGCAAGGCGTCCTGGTTCCGATTGAGGACCGGGGCGTGGAAGCCGGCGATTACATTATCGCTGACGTACATGTGAAGGTGGATGGAAACGTGGTCGCCCATCAGCACGATGCCCAGCTTGTGGCTCGCCCGGGCCGGGTGGCAGACATTCAGGTGGATGATCTGGGTGCACAACTTGTCGGCGCCAAAGGCGGCGACACCCGTTCGATCAACGCCAAAGCCGCCGACACGCATCCCGGCGTGCAGATTCGCGGCAAGGATGTCATCATCGAAGTGGCGGTCAAGGACATCAAAAAACTGGAGCTTGCCGAGATCGACCAGGCCTTCCTTGAAGACCTCGGCTTTGAAGATCGCCACGGCCTGCGCGTCGCCCTTCGCGAGCAGATGGAAGAGAAGATCAACGAGGACATTCAGCAGGCCATGCGCGAGCAGGTGAACCGATTTCTGCTGGATAACACGACCTTGGAAGTGCCGGCGAAATTGTCCGTGTCGCAGACGCAGCGGGTCGTTGAGCGGCGTGCCATGGACCTGCTGCGGCGCGGCATCCCGCGCCAGCGGGTCGAAGCGAACATCGAGAGACTGCGGGCCGGCGCGCAGGAAGAGGCCATCCGCGAACTTAAGCTCTTTTTCATCCTGCAAATGATCGCCAAGGATTCCGACGTTGAGGTCAGCGAAGGTGAATTGAACGGCGCGGTGGCGATGCTTGCCGCCCAGGGCGATCATCGGCCCGAGAAGCTCAAGCGGGAAATGGAAAAGGACGGAAGTCTTTCCAGCCTGTATGTGCAGATGCGCGAGCAAAAGGCGGTTGACATCATTCTCCAGAAGGCCCAGGTCGAGGAAGTCGAAATGACCCCCCAGGAAGGCCAGGCCGCCGCCGCTCCGGCGTCGGAAGACAATATCCACCAACCCGCGTAACCCGGCCAGTCTGGCGAAGCCCCGGCTGAGTAACGCGAAGAAGAAGATTCACCGCAGAGACGCGGAGACGCAGAGAAGAGATGGTGAGTCACGAATTGGCACGAATGAACACGAATCGGAAACGAGACTAATCAGGTTGATTCGAGTCTTGTCACTTTATATACGCCAATGGTTTAAAGGCGTAACGAGCGTGCCAAATTCTGATATCTGCATAATACGCGTCGATCTGATCGGCGCGCGCTAAAAAGGTTTTCCTTCTGTTTTCTCTGCGTCTCTGCGTCTCCGCGGTTAATCTTCTTTTCGGCGTGGATAATCGAAGTTTCCAGCACGGCGGTTTCTCATGTCCAAGATCAATGCGCCGCGCGGGACGGCGGATACGCTTCCCCAGGAAAGTTGGAAATGGCAGGCGGTTGAGCGGATCGCGCGCCAGGCCGCCACCCTTTATCATTTCGGCGAAATCCGCACCCCCATCTTCGAACACACCGAGCTCTTTCATCGCGGCGTCGGCGAAGCCAGCGACATCGTCTCCAAGGAGATGTACACCTTTGACGACCGCGGCGCCCGCTCCATCACCCTCCGCCCGGAAGGCACCGCCGGCGTGGTCCGCGCGATGATCGAGAGCGGACTTCTCAACGACCAGGGCGCTCGCGCCAAGGTCTTTTACATCGGGCCGAATTTCCGGTTCGAGCGCCCGCAGGCTGGACGACTGCGACAGCATCATCAATTCGGCGCTGAAGCCTTTGGCGTTGCCGAGCCCGAACAGGATGTCGAGTGCATCCTGCTCCAGATGGATTTCTATCGCCGATGCGGCGTCAAAGACCTTGAGCTCCAGATCAACAGCCTGGGCGATCGCGAAAGTAAGGCCGATTATCGCGATGCACTCGTCGCGTTTCTACAGCCTAAATCCGCCAAGCTAAGCGAGGATTCCCAGCGACGGCTCACAACCAATCCCTTGCGGATTCTCGACAGCAAAGACCCGCGCGATCAAGCCGCTTGCCAGGCCGCGCCACCGGCCGGGGAGAGTTTATCGGAAAAAAGTCGGGCGCATTTCCAGCGCGTGCAGGCGATGCTCGCCGATGCGCGCGCTCCGTTCCGCATCAATCCCAGCCTCGTGCGCGGGTTCGACTATTACACGGAAACGCTTTGGGAAGTCACCGCCGGCGGCCTGGGCGCGCAAAACGCCATCGGCGGCGGCGGCCGATACGATAACCTCGTCGAACAACTCGGCGGACGCCCCACGCCCGGCGTCGGGTTCGGCAGCGGACTCGAACGCCTGCTGCTCGCCCTGGAAGCCCAGGGCGTCGCGCTGCCGCGAACCGATAAGCCGCTGGTCTGGCTGGTCAGCCATGGCGATGCCGCCCGAAACGAAAGCTGGAAACTATTGCTTGAACTGCGCGCCGCCGGCATCGTCTGTGATTTGGACCTGGCTGGCCGAAGCGTCAAGGCACAGTTTAAGCTCGCCGACCGCGAGCAGGCGGCGTGGTCCCTGGTGCTGGGCGAGGATGAACTGAAAAGCGGCCAGGTTGTCATCAAGAATCTGAAGACCGCCGATCAAACAACCGTGTCTCGGAGCCAGGTCATCGAACGATTGCGAGCAAACGAATGATGTTTTTGAAGTCGGTGGCGGGGCGTTTTTGTCGCCAGGCCGGGCGTGTCTCCCGTGTCCATGTCGAAGGTCTTGAATCGCGCCAACTCCTTAGCGCCGGCCCCGTCCTTACCGGCGTGAAGCTCGAGGGACCGGTGGGCGGGGTGAATGCCGTGGTGTTGAGCTTCAATGAATCGCTCAACACGGCCAAGGCGCAGGATCCGCAAGCATTTCTATTTGGCAAGCCGACTCCGCCGGGCAGCGATAACGGCTTTGACCTGGGCAACCTATTGTTCCTCTCGGTCGCCCGTCCGAAGCTGGTAAAGGCGGGGAAAATTCAATTCGCGTCGGCGGTGTACAACGACGCCGCCCATACCGTCACGCTCACCCCGCTCGCGCCGTTCCGCGCGCAGGCGTTTTTCCGGGTACTGCGCATCCGCGGCACCGGCGCGCATGCCCTCACGGACGCAGCCGGCAGCACCATCAACGGCGGGGCCGATGAAGTTCTCAATTGGTCGATCCGTCAAGGCAAGCAGGTGCAGTACGTCGATAGCCAAAAGAATCGCATCACCCTCAAGCTGCGCGGCCGGGGGAACGTGTTCGTCTTCCTGCGCAAGCGCGCCGACGCGGACCCCGTGATCTTTATCGATTCAACGAACAGCGCCAGCGTGCTGACCGCGACCGTAAGACGCGCGGGAAAGCCGGGGGGTGTTACGCAGGTGGCGGAAGTGAACGCCAGCCCGGCGCTCGCGAACGTCCTAACAAGCAACCCGAATTTTCAGGTGCAGTCGGCGTGGACCGGGATGGCCGCGAGCGGTGACGCCATCGGGCTGCCCACGTTGAATTCGCATTCGCGAACCGGCGCGGTTGCGTGACGCTATTCGTAATACTCTCAGCGCTTTTTTTCGCGCGACGTGAAGATCTGCGCAGAGTCACAAAGTCTCAAAGGCGCGGAGCCGGGATATTCACTGTGGTGCGGGATCAATTCCCGTCCGGCAACTCGACACTCGACAAATAAATCTAAGTGTTTTGTTCTTCCTTTGCGACTTTGCGCCTTTGCGCACTTTGCGCTAATCCTACTTGGTTGCGGCTGAAGGCACTCGTCGCGGTCGATTACCCGGATCATCCGGCGGCGCGAAGCTCAACACGGTCTTCTCCATGAACGTGCGCTTCGGTTGAATGCAGCAGCACCTGCATCTGCGGGAACGGGATTTCGATGCCGGCGGCGTCGAGGGCGGCTTTGGTCTTTTCGGTGTATTCGAATTTCATCGCGGCCACTTTCGATTTTTCCTTCGCCCAGAAGCGGAAGATCAGGTTGACGCCGCTGTCGCCGAGTTGATCGACCAGAACCGCCGGGGCGGGAACGGGGCTGATGCGATCGTCGTCGGTGAGCGCCAGCAGAGCCTGGCGGGCGGCCTCGATCGAGGCGTTGTAGGAAATCCGCACATTGATGCTGACGCGGCCCGTGGGATGGGCGCTGCTGTTGTGCAGCTTGCTGGCAAGCACGCTGGTGTTGGGCATGACCACGACTTCGCCGTCGAAGGTAAGCAGGCGGGTGGAGCGGAAGGTGACGCGGAGCACCGTGCCGCAGATGCCGTCGATCTCAATATTTTCGCCAAGGCGAAACGGCTTGTCCCAGAAAATCACGATGCCGGCGATGAAATTGGCGAGCGTCTCCTGCGCCGCAAGGCCGATGGCCAGGCCGATGATCGACACGCCCGTGAGCAGCGCGGTGATTTGGATGCCGATCTGGTTGCAGGCGATGACCAGCCCAAAGCCCATCACCCCCCACTTCACCAGGTGCGTGGTCATGTCGCGGATTGAGGCGTCGACGTGCGCGAGGCTGGCTCGCAGCAGTCGGCGGATGCCGCGATAAACGCCCCAGAACAGCAGCAAAAACACGCCCGCCACGAACGCGCGCGGCACAAAGCTGATGGCCGTCAGCAACGGCTCCTTAATCAACCCCACCCAAAACTCGATGTGGCCCAGGTCTTCGGGGGAGAGCTTTTTCTTGCCCTTAAACAGCTTGCCGATGGTCCAGCGATTGAAGGCATCGCCCAGCGTATCGGAGTCGCCACGCACCGCCGGCGCCGCGTGCGCTGAATCGGCCGGCGCGGCGGCGGGTCGCCCGGATGTGGAATCGGCTGGAGCCGTGGACGAAAAGGAGTGAACGCCAGTGTTATTGGCTGCTTGATTCTGGTTATCGGCCTGGCCGTTGGCAGTCGCCGGGGGATCGGGCAATATCGCTTTTGCCATCCCGGGAAACGCCATCAATTGTGCCAATAACAACAAGCGGACGAACAGCATTTGCAGCATTCACTTACCTCGGTACAGCCCCGGCGGCGCCGCTGCCGCGATCCACGCGGGAACTGCCGCCTATGCGGAAAATATCGGCAGGGAACAAGGGGGTCTGCGGTGCAACAAAAAAGAAATGCAATGGGCACGACAAGAGTCGAACTTGTGACCTCGTCCTTATCAGGGACGCGCTCTAACCAACTGAGCTACGTGCCCGGCTGACGCCGGCTTCCCCGCGTTTGCCAGCGCAAATCGCAGGCGGAGCATTTTAAGACGTGGGGTCGTGCTGTCAACGGCGAGGAGAAAGTTTCCGAAGCCCGGGGGTGGGGCAGGCTGAAATCCGAAATCCGAAACTCGAAATCCGAAACAAGCTCAAAACTCAAAGGCGGAAATCTCAAAACAGGAACCGCCCGGACGCACCCTTTGAATTTTCCGCCTTTCTCCTTTTGGATTTGTTTCGGATTTCGTGCTTCGGATTTCGGATTTTCCTTCCCCACTAAAACGACCCGCGCCGGGCGGCGACGCCGCGGGACGCATCGCTTGCGCTTGACGCCCGCCCTTCGCCGCGCAACGATGGTCGCACTACTTGAAAGAGGGAACGGCTCATGGCGATATTCAGCGTGGTGGTGGTGACGGCGGCGCCGGCGGGACAGGGCGCGGAGGCCGGCGGAGCGTTTGTAAAAATCGAGGGACGCGAGGCGCTGCTGCGCAGCGTCGAGTTGTTTCTCAATCGCGAGAACATCAAGCAGATTCAGTTGGTCGTGCCAGCCGATGCAATGGAGGAGGCCAAGCACAAGTACGGGGCGCACCTGGGATTTTCCGGCGTGAAGCTGGTTGCCGGCGGGCCCAGATGGCTCGACCAGGCTGCCGCCGCCGCGAAGAATATCGCGCCGGAAGCCACCCACGTCATTCTTCACGACGCCGCCCGGCCGGCCGTCGCCTTCTCCGATATCGACGCCCTGCTCGAAGAGGCGCCCAGACATGAGGCGGTCGTCATGACCGCCCCGATTCGCAGCACCCTGGTGGAAGTCGATGAGGGCGGCAACGCGATGGCGTATCACCTGCCCAATTCGTTCGTTCAGCTATTGACGCCGCAATCATTCTCAAAGGCCAAGTTCCTGGCCATGACCGCGAGTGGGCGCGAGATTCATCCTTCAGAGGTGACGCTGCTCAAGGGATCGCCGTTGAATATCCGAATCGGCGGCAGCGGTGACGCCGGCCTGGCCAAAGTTATGCTGCACATGCTCCCCAAGCCAAAGATAAAGCCATCAAGCGGGCCATTCGAGGAAGCACAGTGGTGAGTCAATCTTCACTCCTTATGCCTTCCCACCACGCCGGGACGGGGTTGGGCGCGGCGGGGGTTGGCATGCCGATCCACGCGGCGCAAGTGGCGACGGCGTGCCGCGCCTGCTCGGGGGTTTGGAAGACTTGCTCGATGCTCTTCTGATTTCGCGGATCACGCCAGGCGGCCAGAAAATTCCCAACTGTGTATATCTTGAGAACGTGCTGCAATGGCAACGCAATCTCCGGCAGCATCACATGCGTCAGGCACAAATCTAAAATCGGGTTCTGTGACACGCGGCAGACCGTAACGGATTTAGCACCGGAATCAATAGCCAACCTGTCGAGAGCGATGAAGGCGTCGCAACTCCCGCGTTTCTTGACACCGTGGCGTGGGCAATTTATCCTCCGGCACTTGATGAACTCCCCCCTGCTTTCAGACGCTCGCGTTGGCAGCGCATTGCGATTGGGAGCGCCCGCCGTTGCAGAGGATTCCCCACCTTTGGAGGCCGCACCATGACGCGCATCCCACGATTGTTTTCCCGATCCCTTCCTTGTCTGGCACTGGCCTGCTCGCTGGGCGTATCGAGCCTTTGGGCCCGGACGCTGCTGGCGGCGGACGATGCCGCCGCCCCCGCCGCGGCGCCCGACGCAACCGCAGCCCCGGCGGCGGACGATGCGGCGGCGCCGGATGCCGGCGCGGCAAAGCCCAAGGCGCCCAAGGCCAAGCCCAAACCCGTCCGCCCCGCCGCGCCAGCCGCCGGTGACGCGGCCGCGCCGGCGGATGCCGCCGCGCCCGCGGCGCCGGCCCCCGAGGTCGCCGTGCCTCCGCAGATTCCAGTAAATCAGAAGCTCACGGACGACGTCGATGATTTCTGGCATTACGGCAAGATCGCCCGCTATGACATGGCCGCCGCCTTCGGGAACAAGATTCTTTCCCGCCCCGAAAAGCCAATGGACATTCTGCAGGTGTTCGAGAGCACCGCCGCCGAGCACAGCGACGGGCTGGATGACTGGATGCTGCGCTGGGAGGGCATTGACGCCAATGGCATGAAGGGCGTCGCCAGCAAGATTGAAGCGATGCTGGACAAGGGCCGGCGCGAACGCCGGGCCATGCCCGCGTACATCAAGTCCAACATCGAAGGGTTATCCAAGGGCGAGCGGGCGTATCGCATTCATCTGAGCCGGCTGCGCGAGAGCGGCGAGCTGGCCGTCCCGATGATGCTCGATTATCTGATGAACCCGAAAATGATCGAATTTCATGATTCGATCCGCCGGGCCCTGATCGATCTGGGCCGGCCCATCCTCAACCCACTGCTGGCCGCCACCGAAACCAAGAACAACACGCTGGAGCTCACCGTCATCGATACGCTCGAGCACATCGGTTATGACGTGGCGGCGCCGTATCTCGGAAAGATAGCGATGGACCGCCAGCGGCCGGGCCTTAGCCAGGCGGCCAGCACGGCGCTTCGGCGGATGGGGGCGGACCCCAATGCCAACGTCGCCGACGGATTCTATCGCCTGGCGGAGAAATTCTATTACAACACTGCTTCCATCCAGGCGGACATGCGCCAGCCGGTTGCATACATGTGGTATTGGGCCGACACGGGGCTGATCTATAAGGAAGTGCCCCCGGCGATCTTCTCGGACCTGATGTCGATGCGCGACGCGGAGTATTCCCTTCAATCGGGGCGCGGCAGCCGCGATGCGCTGAGCCTTTGGCTTTGCGCGAACAACAAGCTGGAAATTGATCTGCCCCAGGGCGCGACGGCAGGCGTGTTCGCCAAGAATCGGCCCAGCGCCAACTACTACAACGTGTATGCGGGCGCGCAATACCTGAACACGGCGCTGAGCCGGGCTCTCACTGACCACAATTCACAGGTGGCGCTGAAGCTGATCGAATCGCTGGCGCAGATTGTCGGCCCCAGCAGCCAGGGGAGCGGCGGGCGCCTCGATCCGCTCGTGGCCGCGATGCATTACCCCGATCGGCTGGTGCGCTTCGAGGCAGCGTTCGCGCTGGCCAGCGGCATGCCCACCAAGCCTTTCGCCGGCCACGAGCGCGTGGCGCCATTGCTGGCCGAGGCGGTGTCGCAGACTGGCACCGCCAACGTGCTGGTGATCGCACCGTCGCAGGCGGATGAGCAAAAGATCGACAGTGAACTCAAGCAGTACGGCGTAGCCAGCGGCACCAACCCCCAGCAGGCCTTTACCGCCGCCATCAAGCTGCCCGCAATCGACGTCATCGTGATGCCCGAATCGCTGGGCAACGAGAACATCGACCACGTCTACCAGCTTGCCGCCGACAATCCCCGCCTGGAGCGCGTAGCGAAAGTGATCATCATCGCGAACAGCATTTCGCCCTGGGCGCAGCGCGCCATTTCCGATCCGCTGACGCTCACGACGCGATCGAGCGATCCTGCCGCCCTGGCGACAGCGATTGAAACGGCCCGCAAACGGGCCGGCGGCCTGCCGCTCGACCCGAAAGTCGCCACCGGCTATGCCGTCCGCGCCGCCCAGTTCCTGCAGCGCCTGGCCGAAGGGCGCGTGCAGGCGTTTGACCTGACCGTCACGCAGCCCACCCTCATGGCCGCTCTCAACGACAAGCGGCCCGAAGTTGTGAAGGCGGTGGGCGAGGCGCTGGCGTACATGAATTCCGAACAGATTCAGCCCGCGATGCTCAGCGCGGCGTTGGCCGCCGCCACGCCCGACGACGTTCGCGTGAGCCTGCTCAAAAGCGTGGCCAAAAACGCCAAGTTCTTCGGAAATCATCTGCCCGAGGCGCAACTGGGTGACCTGCAAAAGCGGGTGGACACGGCCCCCAATCTCGACGTCCGCACCGCCGCCGCCGAAGCCCGAGGCGCGCTGAATCTGCCCGCCGAGCAGGCCAAGGCACTGATCATCGAGCAAGCGACACACTGAATTGTTAAGACGAAGATTAAACACAAAGGCACAAAGACACCAAGCATCCAATACGGGCGATCCTGCAAGCGAAATGGAGAGGGAAGCGTCATTCTGCGTAAACGTGAGGCGGCGGGAAGTGCGCACGAGCCGCATTTATTTTCTTCGTGTCTTTGTGCCTTGGTGGTTAATTTTCTTCCCTTTCCTCGCAGGACGTCCCAACTGTCGCATGACATTGCTCCGCTCACCCAGACGCGCCGATTGATGCGCGAGTTGCTCTGGCTGGCGATTCCGGTGCTGGCGGAAAATCTGCTGCACATGTGGGTGGGGATCAACGACACCTACCTGGCGAGCCATCTGCCCGCCCAGGCTGCGGATGCGACGGCGGCAATCGGGCTGGTCACTTATGTTTTATGGCTGATCGGGCTGCTCGCCGGCGCGATCGGCACGGGCAGCACCGCCATCATCGCCCGTGCCGTGGGCGCGCGGCATCAGCGGCTGGCCAACAGCGTGTGCGGGCAGAGCATTACCGCCGCCGTACTGGCCGGCGCGGTCACCAGCGCGGTCTGCGCGGCGGCGGCGTTCGCGGCGGCGCCAATTTCCCATGCCACCGGCTTCTGGGCGCATAATCCGGCGCTGGGGTTCTCGATTTATTATCTGAAGATCCTGGGGCTGTCGGTGCCGTTCATGACGTTGATGCTGGCGGCCAACGCCTGCCTGCGCGGGGCCGGCGATTCGGTGACGCCGGCCATCGCCATGGTCGTCGTGGACCTGGTGAACATCGTCTGTAGCTTCGCGCTGACGCGCGGCTGGTGGGGCTTGCCGGTGATGGGATTCCGCGGAATCGCCATTGGCACGGTCATCGCGTACATCGCCGGCGGGTTGATCCAATTTGGCGTGCTGGTCAGCGGGCGGGGGAAAATCCGCCTGTTCCTCCATCGCCTGCGACCGCACTGGGCCACGCTGCGGCGCGTGCTGCGCATCGGCATTCCCAGCGGCACCGAGGGGCTGCTCACCTGGGTGGCGCAGTTCGCCATCCTGGGGATTATCTTTTATATCGATCCGACCAACGTTCAATCAGCGGCCCACATCATCGCCATTCGGCTCGAAAGCCTGAGCTTCATGGTGGGCCTGGCGGTGGCGATCGCGGCGGCGACGGTCGTCGGACAAAACCTGGGCCGGCGCGATCCAGCCGCCGCGGCACTCAGCGCCCACCTCGCGTTCCTCATCGGCGGCGGTGCGATGAGCGTGGGCGGGATCATGTTTATCCTCTTCCGCCATCCGCTGGCGCATATCCTCAGCGACGACCCGCGGATCGCCGATTTGGCGGCCACTTGCCTGCTGATTACCGCATTCGCCCAGCCGGGCTTTGCCGCCTCCATGATCTACGGCGGAGCGCTGCGCGGAGCCGGCGACACGCTGGTCGTGATGTTCATCAACCTGGCGAGCATCGTGGGCCTGCGATTTGTGGGCGTGGTGATCGTGACGCTGGGCCTGGGATATGGATTGGCCGCCGTCTGGGTGGTGCTCTGTGCGGAGTTGACGTTGCGCGGCCTCTTCGTCTTCGCACGTTTCCGCCAGGGGGGCTGGCGGCATGTGAGCGTCTGAATCCAGCGCGGTTCCCATTCCCAAGAGAAGAAAACCACGGAGACACCGAGGCACGGAGGCGCATTCGACGCCATCCGCCGCTCGGCAAAATGATTAATCCCGTCCTGTTGGATTGGTCGCGGGCGTCTGGGTAGCCAAACGCGCCTCCGTGCCTCTGTGGTGAGCTTTCTTTTTGAGCGAAGAAGCGCGCGGAATCCAAGGGTGTGCTATCTGTTACGCCGCTTCGAGGAACAGGCCGGTTTTGCCGCCCCAGCGGAGTTTGCGGTAGGCTTGGACCGTGACGTTTTCGCTTTGCAGCATGGGCTGGAGAACGTCGGCGCTCAGGTCGGCTTGATCCACCAGCAGCCGAAGGCGCGGGGTTCGGGCGGGGTCGATTGCCAGTTGCGGCATCGCCATCCCGATCAACGCGCGATTCTCGATGAGCCAGCGATAGGCCTGGCCAATGGCGCGCAGTTCGGTGAGGCCCTCGCGGGCGACGGCCAGCAGGACCAGATCGCGGTCGCGCGTGACGGCCAGGCGCGCCTGGGCACACATCGGGGCGCGCACGGGACATTCAATGAGAGCGCCCGATGTCTGGCCGATGATCGCGCCAAGAATGGTCTCTGCGCTGGCGTTGGGGCCGGGCAAATCCATGACTTCCACCGACGTGTCACGCGTGCCGGCGGTTGGGGGCGAAACGCGCGGCATCGGGATCGTTGCCGGGGGCAGGGCGTCGTAGTCGTCGTTGGCTTGGGGCTCGGGCATTTCGCATACCGTCGACTCGGGGAAATCCCCGGCAGCCGACGGTGTCGGCGCGCCGATGTCCGCCACGCGCCGTTGCGATTCGGCGTGTATGGTATCTTCCGCCGCTTCCATCCCAGCGGCCAACTCGCGGGCGAGCTGGCCGGGTTGTGCCTGCGGTGCGGGCAGCGCGGCCTGCGATTGCAGGAAATCGGCCACGATCTGCCATTGCGGGGCGGCGGCGAGCTGCGCCTTGTCGCGCGTCGGCCGGCAGGAGAGCACCAGCGTCTCGGTCACGCGCCCGGTCTTGCGAATGATCGGCTCATCCTCGAGGGGCCAATCCAGAAACTGCCGGCATACGCTGGAAACCTTCCGATAGACACGCCCCGCTTCCTGCGCATCGGCGCCGTCCAGCAGCGCCAGCGACAGACGCGGGCGATACGATTCGGCCATCCCCTTGAGCATGCGGTAGCTTGAAACGACGCCATCGTGATCGCAGGTGGAGAGCAGCACCCAGTGGTTCACGCAGCGCAGCAGCGCCTTGGCCTCGGGCGTGCGCGGGCTGGACACCAGAAGAAGCCAGCGGTCCACGTCGCAGTTCATTTCCTCCAGCGCCTGGGCCATCTGCCGAACGTCGTAGCACTCGTGTGATTCAGGTTGATCCAGATCGGGATCGAGAACGGCATTGCCAACTTCAAAGCTCATCAGCCGAAACTCGGATGCATCCAGCTCGATCAATCCGATGCGGCCATGGATCATCGCCAGGTGTCGGGCGTATTCCTTCACGCGCTCGAATTGCCGGCCATTGAGATGCGCGCCCAAAATGGCGGTCACCGGCGTCGCGCGCTTCTCCGGCGCCGCGGGGGCGGCCGGCTCGATGGCGCGGCCGGGATCGCCGAACACCTGCGCGAATTCCTCGGGGGTCAGGTCGATCGACACGTTGTCCTTGAAGGCGTCCTTGGCAGAATTTGTCGTATTCATTGCGTTTCCCGCGTTGGCCGGTTGGGTAACCGCATCGGCCGGATTCCGCTGCCCGCCCGGCGGAATCCGCCGCGGCCGGGGCGCGCCGTTGGTTTGCTTCTCCCGAACACTGCTCAGGAACAGATGACTGATCTCACTGAGGCTGCGCTTTTGCGGTTGATCTTGCATGGTGGGTCGTCAGTTGTGGGTTGTTTGTTGTGGGTTGTGAGTCGTGGATCGCCCGTAGTCAGCGGTTGACAACCCACAACCAACCACCAACAACCGACAACCAGCAATCAACAAACCTCAATCACGTTATTCAGCTCCCCGAACTGATTGGTTTCGACGGCGGAGTTGTAAGGGTCGGTCATCCATTGTCCGTCCACCACCAGGCGGTAGCGGTACTTTCCTGGCCGCAGCGGCAGACGAAGTGTCCAGGCGCCGGCGGTGCTGGAATGCAGGGGCGAGGCCATGGGAGACCAGCCGTTGAAATCGCCGGCAACCTGCACCTGCTCGGCGCTGTCGAAGCGGGCGGCGAAGATGACTTCGTTGCCGACCTGCTTCACGCCATAAAACTCGTCGATCTTTTGCTGGGTGGTTTTGATCGCGGGAGCGGCGATCGCGGTGAACATCGATTCGAGATCCGCGACGGCGGTGGAGGACGAGGAGCCGAAAGAAATCGCCGCCGCAGGCATCGCCGGCAAATCGAATCGGCTTGAGGCCGCGACCGTCGCCACCGGGGCGGGACTGGCAGCGGCCGCATGAACCGGCGGAAAATTAATCGTGCCCCGGCCAAACTGCGTGTTGGTCAGCTGCGCCAGTTGCTTGGCTCGCTGCACAAGTTCCGCGGGCCGGGAGAGCCGTTCGCTGCTCATCGGCTCGACTTCCACCGGTTTGTGGCCCATCAGCTCGCGCGCCAGATTCACAAAGTCCTTGTAGCCCCGGCTTCCCGGATCGTACTCGGTGATCGGCTGGCCGAAGCTGGCGGCTTCCTTGAGCTTGGTGTTGAAGTTCACCGTGCTTTCCATCAGGTAGTCGCGGAATTTTGCCCGCAGCTCGCTCAAAACTTCGCGCGCCAGTTTCGTTCGCGTGTCGTAGAGCGTGGGGAGCACTCGGATGGTGACATGCTTGTTGTAACGCTCCTTGAGTTCTTCGAGTGTCTCCATCATTTTGGTCAGGCCATGCAGGCTGAAGTAGCCGGTCTCGACTGGCACCAGAACTTCATCGCAGGCGCGAAGTGCGTTAAAGGTCAGCAGGCCGACGCTCGGCGGGCAGTCGATCACGCACCATTGATAGGTGTCGCGGATGGAATCCAGCGCGCGGGCCAGGCGGTCTTCGCGCCCGCCGCGCCCGGCGAAGATTTGCTCGAACGCCGCCAGCTTCAGATTGGAGGGCGCCAAGTCGAAATCGCTGGCGATCTGCCAAACTGCATCGCCGAGTTTAACCGTTTTGCCATCGGAGGGTTCGAGCAGGGTGTCGAATACCGTGCGCTCGATCTGCTCTTCGGGCACGGCCAGCCCCACGCCGCAGTGACCCTGGGGATCCATGTCCACGAGGAGCGTTCGATGTCCGAGGCGTGCCAGACAGGCGGCCAGATTAATACTGGTCGTCGTCTTCCCACAGCCGCCCTTCTGGTTGATGATCGCGATGGTCCGCATGCGTGCCTTCCTTGGTCTTGGAGCCAAAAGCCCCATCGGCCGATCCTTCGACCGATATTCTTTCCCGACACATCCCCCCACCTTCACTTCTCACATCGGAGGGGCGCGGCAAAAAACTTTAGGGTTATCGGACAAAAAGCCCATGTTCCCGGATATACCGGCACACCCCCGCAGGCGCGAGATAATCAATCGCCAGCCCAGCGGCGCAGCGACGGCGAATTTCCGTGGCGCGAATATCAATCAACGGCGCTGTCACCACATTTCGCCGCAACGGCTGAAATAGCGGCGACAAGAGGTTCCAATCAATCGGCCAGCCGGGCCGTTCCATGATGACGAAATTCACTTCGCGGAGCAGCTCCTCGATCCGATGCCAGTGTGGCAGGTAAAGCAGCATGTCCGCGCCAATCAACCAATGAATCGAGTCGCCCCGCGCAATCTGGCGGACCGTGTCAATCGTATAGCTTGGGCCGGGGCGCAAAATTTCGAGGTCATCCACCTCGAACAGCGGATCTCCCAAAACCGCCAGGCGCGCCATGGCGAGCCTATCCCCCGCAGGTGCCAAGTCGGCAGGGGCAGCCTTATGTGGCGGCTGAGCGGTGGGCATCAGCGTGACGCAACCAAAGCCGCTCTGTTCGGCGACACAGCGGGCGCATATCAAGTGCCCGTGGTGGATCGGGTTAAAACTGCCACCCAGGATCAGCCTTGGCATCGGTGCGTCCCAAATAAAGGGGAAGAAATATTCATAAGGTTACTAATGGTATCGGACTTGCCGGTGTCTTATCAATTGGAGGGTGGCCTGCCGTCGTTTGCGGGGGTTGCCAAGTCGAATTTTTTGGATCGGGTGCAAATTTTTGCAGGCCGCTGATTCCCCGCCCAAATGGGATACTATGCGTAAACACGGCAACGGGGGGATGTTATGACAAGAACAACGCCACACATCCGCCGTATGTATTGAAGTGTGGGACGGAGTTTGATACGATTATACACGCCGGGCTCAAGTAGGGGTCCGAAGGTAGAAAGCGAGGCCGACAATGGCCACCATGGTAATGAACAGAAGGCGGGCACCCTCAAGCGGGGCGACAATTCGCCGCGCCCTGCGGCAAAAGGTCGAGGCGATTATCGCTGAATCCTATGCCTTCATGGACAGCCCGATCTTCGCACAAAAGAATATTGAAGCCGAACTCTTTGATTTTGACAAAGAGCCGCAACTGCCGTTGACCAGTTGGTACCAGCCGACCCGCGATGAGGCGCTGGACGAAGCGATGCAGGGCGCTCCGCAACTCATGAAGGGCGGCGAAGAGCGGCTGATGTTCCTGCGCTTCAATTACTGCAAGCTCCGTCTTCAGAAACTGCAACGGCTCATTAAAAAGAGCGGCCTAACCCTCAAACGCGCCCAGGAAGTGGTCGAGTGGCATCGCCGCTTCGAGCATTTCCGCGAATATCTCGTTCGCACGAATCTGGCTTTGGTGTTGGCAATGGCCAAGCGCACGCGCTTGGGCGAAGTGGACTTTGCCGAAGTCGTGAGCGAAGGGAACATGGCTCTGATCCGCGCGGTGGACAAATTCAGTATTGATCGCGGCTTTAAATTCTCGACTTATGCCTGCCGTGCGATATTGAAGGCGTTCAGCCGAACCGCGCTGAAGTCAAGCCGCCACAAGATGCGATTCCCAGTCGAGTTTGAGCCGGACATGGAAAAGAGCGATTGGCAGGATCGGCGCCGCGGCGTGGTCGAGGAAGACTGCATCGACGAACTGAAAGCGATCGTCACGCGCAACCTCGCGGAGCTTTCCGATGTTGAAGCGACGGTGATTCGCCGCCGATTCAACTGGGAGCAGGAAGCCGACAGCCCGCTCACGCTCGAAGAGGTCGGGCAGATCATCGGCGTCACCAAGGAGCGCGTCCGCCAGATCCAAAATAAGGCGCTGGCAAAGATCCGCCTTGTACTCGAAGAAGGCGTCCTCCGCACCAGGACGCGCCCCATCCGCGAACCAGCGGATTAAAGCTGCGGTTGCCCTGTGAATTAAAAACACCCGCCGGAAGGATTGTTCCGGCGGGTGTTTTGTATATGGTAAATGTACACGCCGTAGGGTTCGCTTCAGCGAACGCTTGTCTTCCGCAGCGAAGCCGATGTCGCTGGAGCGAACCCTGCTTTCTTGCACCTTTGGGCCAGCAAAACCGCGTTCGCTGAAGCGAACCCTACAATTCCACGATTTCCACAATTTCCACAATTTCCTCATTTGCCGGCTTCCGGCAATACCGCTTCTTTACGCCGCTTCCGGCAGAAACTGCCGCAACGGCTTGGGCAAATCCTTGATCCCTCGCCGCATCGCTTTGCCGACCGCGTATCGCATCGAAAGGTCGAAGCGGTTGAGCACCTTCTCGTCTGGAGTAACCTTTAGGCGGCGCATTTCGTCCAATGCCCAGCGCCAGACGTGGAATTCCTCTTCGCATCGCCGTTTGTATTGATCGAATCCCACGACGTGATGGCCAATTTCATGCAGGAAGATTGAAAGGCTCAGCGCTGAACGCGGCCTGGGCGCTTCGATCCAGCGGATCACCCGTCCATTTCGATAACGAACCTGCCAGGCGCATCCGCTCATGCTCACCCGCCACTTGCGGACCCGGATCCGATGCCGGCTGAGCATCAATCGCACCATCTGATGAAAGTCCGCCATGTGCCTTTGTGCTATCGGCCGATGGCCGGAGGGAAGATCAGTGCGGAGGAGAAGCTGAGTGCTGAGTGCTGAGAGATGAGTGCTGAGATGAGAGTTGAGTGTGGACGGTGGAGTGTTGAAGGCTGACATTGTCTACCTCCTTCATTCTCAGCACTCAGCACTCAACTCTCAGCTCCCTCCTCTCCTCTTCCCCTGCTACACTGTTCGCATGTGGCAGAGTTGGCTCATCTGCGCGTCCGGCTCAACACCCGAGTTTTCATTGTTTTGGGTATCGGTATGGGTGCTGGGAACGCTCGCCGTCGTCTTCGCCGCCTCGTGCGCCATATTCTATACGCTGGTGAGCCGATCCACGTCCAATCGGCAGTGGGTTGCGCTTTGTGAATGGGGAAAAGACAGGGGCTTTCGTTTGCGGCGCGGGCCTGTCGAGGAGACGCCCCCGCCATTTGATGGCCTGGGCGAATCGCGGCCGAGCATCGACATCTGCATGATCGGCAGGCATGTGACGCTCCTGCGTGCACACTCGCCACCGTCCGCGCCCGGCACCGCAAGTTCGGGCAGGACCGCATCAATCCAGGCGACGTCAGGCGCGAGCGCGCCGGCCGCGATACCGCATGGCCCCGCGTGGAATCTGCTGATCCGGCCGCTCGAACACCATTGGCCCCCCACCGGCCTGCGGCCCACGCGGGCCGCGCAAAGCGTGGTGGAGTTGTTCGCGCTGACGAGTTTTCCGTTGTTGGGCGATACGGAGCGTTTCGTGCTCTACGGCACCGACTCGGCTGCCGCCGCCGCCCTTTCGCGGTCGGCGGCGCGGGGACTGTTGCCGCTGGATGTTGGGCTGCTACTGCACCGGAAATACATGGTCCTCGACTTCTCCCCCCGGCCTTTCGACGAAATCGAGTTCGAGCGGATGATCGTCGTGGCGCAACAACTGGTGGCCCATCTGCCGAGGGACGGAGAAGGAGATGAGGAACGGTGAAGGATAATTGTCCAATTCGAGAGTCGAATGCGTTGGTCGGATCACGGGCGTCTCGCCCGTGCCTGGTGCCTTAAGATTGAAAGTGCCGCAGTTCCTCATTCGGCACTTCCTCGGAAGCGAGCGCGCCTTTGGCCAGGCTGTCCACGGGCACCTGCAACTCGCGCGTCCAAACGTGATCGATGCGGCGATAGCGCGTAACCAACGATTCCTCGAA
Organism: Tepidisphaeraceae bacterium; assembly: GCA_035648595.1. Taxonomy (GTDB): domain Bacteria; phylum Planctomycetota; class Phycisphaerae; order Tepidisphaerales; family Tepidisphaeraceae; genus RYN-428. Next base: position 964 of record DASRLH010000140.1, on the reverse strand, counting down.
CGCACGGCCATTCCAGGCGCGAACGGCAACCGTCACAAGATCACTGCTGAGAGTGATCCAGTTATAGGCGTTGGGCTCTCCCCGCCGCCGGGTGCTGGTGGCCGTGCCCGCCTGGATCGACAGCACGCTGCGCTTGGCAGAGGTGTGGTGGGCGCGAACGTCGTCGTGGTAGGCCAGGTGCAGATGGCCGGCCAGCAGCAGATCGACGCCGCATCCCTCGAAACGCTGTAGCGCCCGCGGCGCGCCGCGCACCACATCGCTGCGCGGATCGCGCGGGGAGGGGATGAAGGGGTGGTGCGTGACCAACACTTTGATTCGCCCGGGGGGCGCCCCACACATTTGCCGTTGTATCTCGGCTAACTGCGGCTCGTCCATCCAGCCGCTTTTATGCGTGAATGAGCGAGCCGTACTCACGCCCAGCACAAACATTTCGTCGTCCTGATAGGATGGCGCCAGATCGTCGCTGATGTATCGACGATAGCGGCGCAGCGGAAAAGCGAACCGCCGAACCACATCATACATCGGCACATCATGATTCCCCGGCACCACGATCCGCGGCGTCGGCAGACCCTGTAAATACTCCGCCGCCCGCGCGAATTGTCCCGGCCGCGCGCGCTGCGTGAAATCCCCGCTCACCACCAGCAGCGATGCGCTGCGCTGCGCCAAATCCGCCACCAATCCACGAGCCACCGGCGGATCAATCCGTCCGAAGTGCAAATCCGAAATGTGCGCGATTGTTCTCACGAGCGGCGGCGTGTGGCCTCCTCCATAGTAACACTTTGGGGTAAACGCAGCGCAATGGGGCTCATGAGACGAAGCCCGCTACCGTATCACGGGCGTCTCGCCTCATCTTTCGTCACATTTTTTCCAGTCCAGCCGCCCGCGCGCCCATGACCATCAGGTGAAGGTCATTCCATCCGCGCCAGAGGGTGAGCCAGCCGGGTGGGCCGTCGGACTTGCGGTT
>DASRLH010000139.1:0-16276 GCA_035648595.1 Tepidisphaeraceae bacterium | reverse complement strand
TGACCACCACCTCCTGAAGTATCTGACGCTCGGCATCCGTGAGACGAACCACGTACTTCTTCGATGTCTTGGGCATGGCAAAACCTTCCTTGGTTATGCCGTTGATGCTACCCTAAATTGAAAGAGTGACAATGCACTAGGTGACGTTCGTAGCCGTCACGCGTACGAGATTTTCGGTGGGTGTAACCGTTGATCTCGACAGGGCTTGGTGGGGCAAGAAACCGCATGCCGAGAACCAAGTGCGTTGCCGGTTAGTATAGAAAGAGGGGATCGTTTGGCGGCCAGGAGAGAAAATGCGCGCGAAATCGCAGCGGAATCATCGTGAAGTGCGGTCGGCTCTGCGCAAGCGGTCGGCGGGACGCCGGGCGTTGGCGGCTGTTTGTGAACGGCTGGAGGCCCGGCAGTTGTTGTCGGCGAACGTGCTGGGATATCACAATGACGTGGCCAGCACGGGGCAGAACCTGGCCGAGACGGTGCTGACGCCGGCCAATGTGAAGGCGGGGTCGTTTGGCAAGCGGTATTCGACGCCGGTGGACGGGCAGGTCTATGCGCAGCCGTTGTATGCGTCGAATGTGAACGTGACGGGGGGCGCGAGTCCGGGCGTTCATAATGTGGTCTATGTGGCGACCGAGCATGATAGTTTGTATGCCATTGATGGGGACAGCGGGTCGGTGTTGTGGAAGGATAGCTTCATCAATGCCGCCGGTGGGATCACCACCGTTCCATCGGGGGATGTGAATTCAACGAACATCGATCCGGAGATCGGCATCACCGGCACGCCGGCGATTGATCTTGCGGGCAACGCGCTGTTCCTGGCGGCAAAGACCAAGCAAATCATCGCCGGCGACACCACGCATCCGCATTACGTTTACACGCTGTATAAGGTGAACCTCCAGGATGGGACGTACAGCTCCACCGTGATCGGCGACACGACCTACGCCAGCGGTGCGTATACCTACAACAGTGGGCCCTATGTGATCGGCACCGGCGATGGAGCAATCAACGTCGGCGGGCAGAGCCGGGTCTATTTCAATGGGCTGCGCGAATTGGAACGGCCGGGGCTGACGATTGCGGGCGGGAAGGTGTACATCGCCTTCGGCTCGCACGGCGACAATGGGCCGTATCATGGCTGGATACTGGGATATGATGAATCCACGCTGGGCATCACCGCCGCGCTGAACACGACGCCCAACAGCGGTCTGGGAGGCATCTGGCAGGGAGGCGGATCGATCGCCATGGACCCGCAGGGGTATATGTACGTTGAGACCGGCAATGGCGGATTTGATACAACGCTAAATGCCCAGCATTTTCCGTCCAAGGGAGATTTTGGCGATTCCTTCATCAAGGTCGGGCTGGACTCCACATCCACGCAGGCAAATCAGAACGGAAATATCAACGGGTTTGGATTGAAGGTGGTCGATTACTTCACGCCCTTCAATCAGGCCGCTTTGGATTCCGCCGACCAGGACCTGGGCTCGGGCGCGCCGATGGTGCTGCCCGACAGCGTCGGCAGCGCATTGCATCCGCATCTGATGATCGGCAGCGGCAAGGAAGGCAAACTGTATCTCATCGATCGCGACAACATGGGCAAATTCAACTCCAGCACCGACAACGTCGTGCAGGAGCAGGGGAGCGCGATCAATGGCTCACTGGATACGCCCGCGTTTTACAATGATGGGACGACTTCCCGTATCTACTATGTCGGAGGATATGGCGATACCGCCAAGGCGTTCACCATCGCCAACGGCGCGTTTTCGACGGCGCCGTCTTCGGCGTCAAGCGACAGCTACACATTCCCCGGTTCAACTCCGAGCATCTCGGCCAATGGCGCCACCAACGGCATCGTGTGGGATCTGAACACCGGCTCAAACCAGATTCGCGCGTATGATGCGAGCAACTATGGCAACGAGCTTTGGACCAGTGGCCAAACCGCCGGCGACCAGTTGGGGAGCGTGGTGAAGTTCACCGTGCCAACGGTTGCCAATGGGCATGTGTATGTCGGGACGGCCACCGCGCTGGTGGCGTATGGTCCGCCGGTGCCTCCCACTACCGTGCCAAATACACCCACCGGCTTAACCGCGACACCAGTATCGGCGGTGCAAATCAATCTGGCATGGACCGACAACGCCAACAACGAGGACGGCTATACCGTCGAGCAATCGAGCGATGCGGGCAGCAACTGGCTGAAGATCGCCACGCTGGGCGTGAATGCGCAGTCGTATCCCGTGACCGGGTTGCAGGCCGGGACGGGTTATAGTTTCCGCGTGAGGGCGTTTAACTCGCTGGGAACATCGGGATATTCCAACACGGTCTCCGCGAACACCAGCAGCCAACTGCCGGCCCTGGATTTTTCCGGCGGGTTTACAGGATCAACCGGGGCATTGACGTTCAACGGCACGGCGGCCCTGAATGGCTCGAAACTGGAGTTGACCAGCGGAGGCAACACCCAAACCGGCAGCGCATTTTCCACCTCCCCGCTTCCGGATCAGCGGTTCACCACGACCTTCACGCTGCAACTGACCAACGCCCAAGCCGACGGCATGACCTTCACCATGCAGGATCAGGCCAACACCGCATTGGGAGGCGGCGGCGGATCGCTGGGCTACACCGGCATCACGCCCAGCGTCGCCATCAAGTTTGATCTTTACAACAACGCCGGCGAAGGCACCAACTCCACCGGGCTGTTTACGAACGGCGCAAACCCGACCACCAACCCCAACACGTTCGATCTGACCTCCAGCGGCGTCGATCTTCACGGGGGCGATCCGCTCCAGGTCACGCTCACCTACGATGGGACGAATCTACAGGAAACTATTTTCGACACCGTCACCGGCGCCAGCTTTTCGCATGGCTACGCCATCAATATCCCCGCGACGCTCGGCGCAAACACCGCATTCATCGGCTTCACCGGCGCGACCGGCGGCGCGACGGCCATACAGGACGTGCAAACCTGGACCTATACTCCACTGCCCACTTCCCCGCCCGCCATTCCCACCGGCCTTCAGGTTGTTCCCGCCTCGGGCACTCAGCTTAATTTGACCTGGTCGCAGCCGCCGGGCCCGCAGGTGGATGGTTTCAAGATCCTTCGAGCCGTCGGCGCGACGGGAACCTACTCGCAGGTGAACGAAGTGGCCGGCGGACAAACCTCCTATATGGACACCGGGCTAAATCCCAACACAAACTACTATTATGAAATCGTCGCGAGCAATTCGGCGGGCGACTCGCAGCCATCGCAATCCGCCAACGCCCTGACGCCGATCCCTCCCGCGACGCCTCAAAACGCCCGTACCACCGCCATTGGCGCCACCGAAATTGTGCTGGCATGGGACGACAAGGCGAACAATGAAGTCGGCTACAGGATTTTCCGAAAAAAGAGTACCGCCGGCGACGATCAGTTTGCCCAGATCGCGACGCTGCCGGCCAATTCCGTCGCGTACGATGATACGAATGTTCTGTCGGGCACGGAGTACGACTATCACATCCAGGCGTACAACATCGCCGGATACAGCGATTTCGCCGGGATAACCGTCTGGACGTTGCCGGCCGCGCCGACGAATGTTGCCGCGACCGGCGGGGCGGGGCAGATTACGCTCACCTTTGCGCCCTCCACTGGCGCCGTCACCTACAACATCTTCCGCTCTACCACGCCCGGCGGCGAAGGAGCCGTTGCGTATCAGACCGGCGTTACCGCGGCCAGCTTTACGGATAGCTCGGTTGCCGCCGGGACGGTCTACTATTACACCGTGAGCGGCATCGATCCATCTGGCCAGGGTCCCGTGTCCCTGGAAACGTCGGCTTCGGCGGTCGATGCCCCGCTTCTCGTTTCAACACAGGTCGGCGATGGCACCATTCAGCGCTCTCACATCAGCAGTTTCACGATCGCATTCAATGAGCCGGTAACGCTCGCCCCCGGCGCGTTCACGCTCGCCCTGCTCAACACCGGCGGCAGCGGATCGAACAACGGAGGCGCGCCCGCCGATGAGTCCGCGGGGTTATCGTGGAGCAGCAATGATGGCGGCAAAACGTGGGTCATCCGCTTCGCCGCCAATACGGATTCAAGCGGCAGCCTGAATGACGGGATCTATGCGCTCACCACGCACGCCGCCCAAGTAACCAATTCTCAAAATAACCCGCTCGCCGGCGCGGATCAGTCGTTCACCTTCCACCGATTGCTCGGCGATATCAATGGCGACGGGAAAGTAAGCTTCGCGGATTTCGTTGTTCTCTCCAACCACTTCGGTCAGTCCACCGGAGCCGATGGATACAGTTTGGGAGATCTCAACGGCGACGGGAAGGTGACATTCGCCGACTTCGTCATTCTTTCCAATAGTTTCGGGCACAGCCTCACGCTGCCCGCGCCGGCCCTTGTCACCCGGGCGCTGATTGCGCGAACGATTGCCATCCGCCCGGTTATCGCCGCAACAAGCAACCGGCGAACCCCCGCGATTGCCGCCCGCCGCCCGCGTTAGCTCTGGTTCAGGAAATGTTAACGGAGAGGGGGAGATTCGAACTCCCGCTGAGTTTTCACCCAGACCGGTTTTCGAAACCGGCGCATTCAGCCGCTCTGCCACCTCTCCAGGTGATCCGCGAAATTAACGCAACGGTCGGCGTGCGTCAAATCATCTGCTATATTCACCAACGTCGATGTCCCAGGCCGCTTCACAGCCTCTGGATTACCTTCCGCTGGCGGCGCCGGTGCATCGGGTGAATCCCTGGCTCATCGCGGTGACGGTTTCCATGGCCACGTTCATGGAGGTGCTGGACACCAGCATCGCCAATGTCTCTTTGAGCCACATCGCCGGGAACCTGGGGGCGGGGCGCGATGAGAGCACCTGGGTCCTCACGAGCTACCTGGTTTCCAACGCCATCGTGTTGCCGATCAGCGGCTGGCTGGCTTCGGTGCTGGGGCGCAAGCGGTTTTACATGTCCTGCGTGGCGCTGTTCACGGCTTCGTCGTTCCTGTGTGGAATGGCGCCGTCGCTGGGCTGGCTGTTGGTTTTTCGCTGCCTGCAGGGGATCGGCGGGGGAGGGCTCGCTCCCTCGGAGCAGTCGATCCTCGCCGACACCTTTGAGCCGCGCCAGCGCGGGATGGCGTTTGCCATTTACGGCGTCGCCATCGTCGTCGCGCCAGCCATCGGGCCGACCCTTGGAGGGTGGATCACCGACAACTACGACTGGCGCTGGATTTTCTTCATCAATATCCCCGTTGGCATTCTCTCCCTGATCCTCACCTATCGGCTGGTCAGCGATTCAGAGGGCGCCAAAAAGGAACACCAGTCCGTATGGCGCAACGGATTGCGGGTGGACTACATCGGCTTTGGACTGGTGGCGCTGGGGCTGGGATGCCTGCAGGTGATGCTCGACAAGGGACAGGAGGATGACTGGTTCGGCTCGCATTTCATCCAACTCGTCGCGCTTTTGGCGGCGTTTGGCATCATCGCGGCCATCATCTGGGAAGTCTTTATCGCCAAAGATCCAATTGTCGATCTTTCGCTGCTTCGCAATCGCAGCTTTCTTTCGGTGAACGTGCTGATGTTCATCATGGGATTTATACTGACGGCAACCACCGTGATGCTGCCGCAGTTCGTGCAGCAGATGCTCGGCTACAATGCCACCACGGCCGGCCTCATCCTCATGCCCGGCGGGTTCATTTTGATGCTTATGTTCCCGGTTGCCGGCGCGCTATCCAACAAGGTGCAGCCCAAATATCTCATGGCGATCGGGCTCCTGATCACGGCGGCGGCGATGTTCCACCTGGCGGGCTTCAATAACCAAGTGTCCTTCAATCATCTGGCCTGGGCGCGGGTGTATCAATGCGTCGGGCTGCCGTTCTTTTTTGTGCCGATCAATACCGTCGCCTATGGCGATCTGCCGCCCGGCAAGAGCAACAACGCGTCCGCTCTTCTCAATCTCATGCGCAATTTAGGCGGGAGCGTGGGGATATCGGTGGCCGTCCTGCTGCTCGAGCGGCGGGCGCAACTTCACCAAAATCGGCTCGGATCACACCTTTCACTTTTCGACGCCCCCTTCCTCAGCCATTTCCATGCCCTTGGCGGCGGCAGGATCGCCCTGGCCCGCATCTACGGCGAGCTGCAAACCCAGGCGGTGATGCTGGCCTACATCGACGTGTTCAAGATCATGGCCATCGGCTGCCTGGTCGTCCTGGCGCTGGTCATGATGCTCAGAAAGGTAAAACTCGGGGAAAAGGTGCAAGGCCACTAGCTAATGGGCTGGCCACCGAAACGCAATAGCACTGTGGGCATATGCCAATCGAGCGGCGCAAATCCGAAATCCGAAGCACGAAATCCGAAACAAATTCAAAAGGAAGATAAAGCGCAAAGTCCAAAACTGAAACGCAGTTTCGGGACTTTGAATTTTCTTGCTTTGAATTTATTTCGGATTTCATGCTTCGGATTTCGTACTTTGGCACAGATTCCGTGTGGCGGCATTCGTCTACAGCCCCGCCGGCCCCGCTCGCGCATCTGCCCGATCCGTGCGGCGGGTTGTCGCATCGTTGCTCATCCGGTCGGGGTCGGCGTTGTCGGTGTCCCGGCTGAAATCATTCGCCTTTCCCGCCGTCGTGGTGGAGACCGCATCGGGATTGGTCATGCGATTGGGGCGAGCCGGGTCGCGGGGGATGCAAGTGCCCAAGGGCGGCGGCGATGAAGTCTTGTCCATCGTGCCGGCCGTACGCCGCGCCAGCGAGTCGGCGCGATCCCAGGCATCGCGCGTCGCCTGCCTGGCCTTGTCCCAACTGAGGGTCGATTCGCTTTTGACGTTGTCCCAGCCGCTGCCCAGGACCGACTCCACCTGATCGAACGACTTGTCGGCATGCTTGGCGTGCGCCTCGTAGCCGTAGCGGTACGCCGGGGCGTATTGATCGTAATCGGTTCCCTGCTGGTAATAGGGGCGGGTTTTATGATTTTCGCGCCAATAGGCATCCTCGACGGTTGGGTCGATATGCTCGGCCATTGAGTGGCCGGCCCAAGCACCGGCGATGCCGCCAATAATGGCACCGATGGCGCCGCCGATCGGCGCCAGGGGACCCGTCGAAACCGTTCCGATCGCGGCCCCAATGTAGATACCGGCAGCGGTGCCGCCCACGCCCACCGCCGCAGCGCCGATTCCGGTGCCAATGGGATGGGAACCGGGCGCGCCGGTGATGAGGTCGGGGTTTGTATGGTCGTGTTGAGCCACGTCGTTCGTCGCTGGATCCGTCGTATCGAGTTTCTCGTTATTCATGATCGCTCCGCGTATTGGCGCCGTCCGAATTGGACGACGGCAATTGCGGGGTGCAAAGGGGGTGCCGGGGGTGAGGATTTGAAAGTCCAGGAAAGAAGAAATCGCGCAGAGTACGCGGAGGCGCAGAGTCACGGAGAATGGAATCTATATGAATCATCTTCTCTGAATCTTTGCGCCTTTGCGCTCTCTGCGCAACGATTTGTCTGAACCGGCCAGCTGCCGTAGGATAGGCGCAGTCTCGCATCCGTAGCTCAATTGGATAGAGCATTCGCCTTCGGAGCGAAGGGTTGGGGGTTCGAGTCCCTCCGGGTGCATATGAAACCGGGCGGGCTTTCCAGAAGGAAGGCCCGCCCGGTTCTGTTTTGTCGCACGTCTCGCGGCGAGCGCAAGCCCCTTGGCGGGCTTCCCGCCGGGCCGCGTTTTCGGACCACGCGATCCGCCAGATGGCGCAATCTTCCGCACGGGGCGCGCCGCTATGCGACCGGCCCACTCGCTCCCGGATCAGTAATCGGCGGGACGACAGGCGTCACGGCTTCCGGCGTTGCCTCCGCCGTCGTCGGGGCCGGCGCAACCGTCAGCGGCACGGTCGTGGTCGTCACCGTCGGGGAAGCCAGCGTGGCGGGCTCGGCGAAGTCTTCGTCGGTTTCTTCCAGATACACATCATCCAGTTCCGTGGCGTCCACCTCGCGGCGCATCAGATAATAAATGATGGTGTTTGAGGAGAAGTAGAAGCTGACCACAAACGCCGCCAGGAACGACAGCACCACGTAAACCCAGAATGCGATGAGGAATGCCGCCAGCGCTTCGCTGAAGGCCAGGGCGTGGAAGTTGATGTGATACGCCAGATTCTGATCGCTGGGTCGCGGCCAGATTTCCGGCCAATACTGGCGCGGCTGGCCGAGCAGACCCCATTGCGCGAAATAATGCGTCAGTTCCAGCATCACATACACGAAATACCGCACGAACAGGAAGCAAAGCGCGCCATAGATCAGACTCAGCACCGTGTAAAAAATCATCCGCCAGGGGCGGGCGAACACATAGCTGAAGCTTCGACTGATCGCGTCAAAGCTGTCGGAACCCTCGACGGCGATCGTTGGGTACATCAAGTTGAAGCCCGCGACCGTGCCGGTCGCCACCAGCGTCATGATGAACCCGGCGATCAGCGCCAGGAAAAAGAAGATGCCGACCAATATCGGCCCGATCACCGGCACATACATCAGCAATCCGCCGACCGCCGCCAAAATGCCCAGGAACACAATGATGATCAGCGGAATCAGCGGCGCGAAGACAAATGACAACAACTTGCTGGTGCTGAATCGCAACGCCTGTCGGACGGAGATTTTTTCGTCGCGGCCCACATGCACCGCCGCGATTCGGCAGATCGCCCCGCCGAAGATCGCCCAGAGCAGCAGGAACCAGATGCCGTACAGCGCGAAGTAAAACCAGTGGTAGCGGATCAGCCAGCCGGGGCCGACGATGGTGAAGTTGGCGATGCTGCGGAGCACGCCGACGTTGGTATTGCCCGAGCCGGGAATGGCCGCGGCCGCCAGGAACGCCGGGTCGCGGGCCTCTAGTTCTGAGCGGGTGAGAGTACCGCCTACAAGGCCAAAGATGTCTTGATTTCGGCCCGCCAGCGAGGCCGGTTCCGGCCCCGATGCGCCCATCACTCCATTCAGCCAGTTCCAGGTCAGCGCGCTATCCACGATGTTGTGGAATTGGCGGATTTCATATTCAAAGAACGTGTCGAACAGCGGGCGCGGGGAGATGGCGTTCAGGGCCATCATGCTGCCGTTCATTTCCGCCTGCGCGTTGCGCATGGCCCCTTCGTAGGCGTCGTTGGCGCTCTTGCGGGCGTCTTGCCGCTGCTGGGCGTTCATATTCTTGTCGGCGTCGATGTCCTTGAGCCTGCCGTCGCGGGCCTGTCGGTCCTTGTCGATCTCCTTGTTGCGATCCTTGACGATCGCGGCCTGCAGATCGCCCTTGAATTCACCGCGGCCGGCGGCGGCCATCGCGGAATCGGGGTTGTTTTGAATGTTGCGCTTCACCAGCAAACCCGCGTATGCGCGTTGATTCCCGGCGCGCTGCTGCTCGCGGGCCTCGTTGAAAGTGGCCGCCGGGACATGGGCCCATTTGTACTGCTGGTATTGGTCGATTTCGTTCCAGATGGCGTAATTGTGGGCCGGCCAAATCCAGTCCAGCGCCCGCCCCCCGCCATACAGGAGGAAGAGCATGGCGAACCCCAGCACGAGCTTGGAGGGGTGAATCGCGATGCGAAAGGCCCGAAAAAGATGGGTGAAGGGAAACAGTTCCCTCCAGTTAATGCTCCGAATAGTCTGCGCGTCGTCCGCCATGTGACGGATCTCCTTTCCCTGCGTTGTGCCGCGCCCGCGGAAATTCCGCCGGGCGCCCGAGAGTGCCGGCGGGCGCGCATCTCACGATGCGCCCCAGCGGCTGAGGCGGCATTATAGTCAAACACGCCCGGTGTGCCAGTGAGGAGCGACTTTTCCCACGCGGCCTGCGCGGCACCCAACTGGCGCGTCTCATTGAGCACTGCCCCCAGATGTTGTCCGCCTCCGGTTTATGGGGTATATCTGATTCCAGTGGATGGATTGGTTTATTCGATTAAGGAGAGGAAAGCCGTGAAAGTATTCGCCGGATCGAAATCCGCCGCGCGCCGGGGGCGGGGGGAGTTTTCAGTCCGGGCTGCCGCGGGTGTGGCCATTGAGGCCATGGAACGCCGGGTGCTTTTGAGCGCGGGCGGGCTCGATGGGAGTTTTGGCAGCGGCGGGATCGTGCAATTGCCGAACATCATCGGCAGCTTTCATGATGTGCAGGCGCTGCCCGATGGCCGGCTGCTGGCGGTCGGGTCGGCCAAGGGGTACGACGGCAAGCCGGCCCTGCTCACCGCCCGCTTCCTTCCCAACGGTACGCCGGATCAATCCTTCGGCTATCACGGCTACGTCATCATGAAGTACGGCGGGTTCACCGACGGCGACCGCGTCGCCCTGCTTTCCAATGGCCAATTCTACGTCGCCGGCAGCGCGCTGGGCCGCTTCAATTCCAATGGCCTGCTCGATCCCACGTTCGGGAACAACGGCGTCGTCAGCTTTAATGATGGCTCCAGTGGCACCAAGGCCGGGCTGGCGGTGCAGGCGGATGGGAAAATCGTCATCACGCATGGCGTGGACGAATACGCGGGCAGAGATTATCGCGGGACTTCGTGGCCCGGCGAGGAAGTCAGCCGTTACAATTCCAATGGTACACTCGATTCCACTTTCGCCACCGGCGGACGTTTCACCGGCTTCCCGCCCGACACCTTCAACTCCTACATGGATCCCAACGATGTTACTTTGCAGGGGAGCAAGATTCTGATCGGCGTGAGCCTTGGGACCGTCAAGCCGCCCGGCGACTCGTACACGCTTTTTGGCGTCGAACGGCTTAATGCCAATGGCACGGTGGACACCACCTTCGGCGTCAACGGGCTGGCCTCGACGTACTACCCGGACACCGGCGATTATACCCAGCGCGTGGAAGTTGCGCCCAACGGTAACATCTTTCTCGTCGGCACCGAAGGCGATCAGGACTTTGACCTGGACGTTTTTACATCCGACGGCGCGCCCGCATCCAACAACGCCGGCAACACGGGAACACAGGGATTTTCACCCGGTTTGCTGCGAATCGCCAACAATGGCGATGGCGCCGATGTCGCGTTCCAATCGGACGGAAAACCCGTGCTGTTCGGCGACGTGCAGGTGTATGGCAATTCCAACGGCGAGGCGCCGTTCGTGGAACGGCTGAATACCGACCTCTCCAAGGACAGCACGTTCACCGCTCCGTCGCAAGTGAGTTTCCCGGCCGGCCCCGGATCGAACTTGTTTTTTGCCGGAGGCGGCGCGATTGAACCCAACGGCGGGATCGTGGAAGCCGGCGCGGTCGGCGGATATGCCCAGGGCAATGCGCATGGCGTTCCGATCATCGGCACGCCCACGCTCCTTCGCTTCCTGGGCGACTCCTCCGCGCCGCCCGCCGCCGCCAGCGCGCAGCTTGGTGCCGACGGCATCCTTCGCGTCAACGGCACCGCCGGCAATGACGTCATCCGCGTCACGCGCTCGGTCGGCAACGTCATCGTCAACATCAACAACGCCGGCTACGGCGCCTTCAGCGCGGCATCGATCAAGCAGATCGACGTGTACGGGCTGGATGGCAACGACTGGATCAATGTCGATGCCGGCAACATCCCCGCCATGCTCGATGGCGGCGCGGGCAACGACACCCTCTGGGGCGGCGGCGGGCCCAACACGCTCATGGGCGGCGCGGGAGATGACATCCTTACGCCGCACCAGGGCGTCAGCAATGTCATCATCGGCGGCGGCGGGACGGACGCCGTCAACTACTCCCACTACACGCGCGGCGTCACCGTGCGCCTCGATGGTCTGAACGACTCAGGCCTCTCCGGCGAAGCCGACACTATCTCCACCGACATCTCGATCATCTACGGCAGCCAGTTCAACGACCTGTTGTTCGGCAACTTCGGCGCGGGCGGCGCCGCCGGCACGCGTGATTCGCTCTTTGGCAACGGCGGCAACGACACCCTCATCGCCGGCAACGGCGGCGACGGCAATGATTTGCTCCTGTCCCGCAACGGCGTCAAGGATTTCCTCGACGGCGGCGCCGGTAACAACACCGCCCACATCGACGCCGGGCTGGACAGCGCGGTGAACATTCAGCAGTTCCAGCCTTGATCGATGATAATACTACAGCCGAGTGGAGAGGCGCGGATTTCAACGCGCGCATCCTGTATCGTATCACGGGCGTCCCGCCCGTGCCGATGGTGTGGTAGTGGAGGAACTACGATACTGCCAATCTCAAAGCACCACGCACGGGCGGGACGCCCGTGATACGAATGAGGTTCCTCTCCAAGGGCTGTATGCATGTCCCGTTCTGCCGCGCTAAACATCCCAACCGAATTGCAATTGCCCGGCTCCGCGCCCGCTTCCCCATCCGGGCAGCGGACGTGGAGCACCGGGCATATCCGGGTGCTGGATGGGTTGCGCGGCTGTGCCGTGCTCGCGGTGATGCTCTATCATTTCACCGCGCCGGAAATGACCTACCGCGCCGGCGGATTCGCCGGGCGGATTCAGCGCGTTGCCGGGGCCGGGTGGTGCGGCGTCGATCTTTTCTTCGTCCTCAGCGGGTTCCTCATCACCGGCATCCTGCTCGACGCCAAGGGCTCAACCACCTACTTCAAGAGCTTTTACGTCCGCCGCGTGCTGCGCATTTTCCCGCTGTATTATGGCGTGATCGCGCTGGTTGCGCTGGCGCTGGCGTCGCCGTCGATCAGTCAATTCTTTGGCTTTGAGGATATCAAGGCCTCGCTGGGCTGGATGTGCCTGTTTCTGGGCAACTTCGTGATGGCGTTGCGTCACGACAAGACGGCGTTTGGCCCCATGGGCCATTTCTGGTCTCTCTGTGTCGAGGAACATTTTTACATGGTCTGGCCGGCGGTCGTGCTGCTGTGCACACGCCGGCAACTCACCCTCGCGTGCATCGGCTTCATGTTCGGCGCGTTCGCAATGCGGTGCGGCGTGGCGCTGCATCTGGGCTCGACGCGCGGGATGGACCTTACCTACATGTTAACGCCTTGCCGCGTGGATGGTTTGGCGATGGGAGCGGTGCTGGCCAGCGCGGTTCGCGGCAACCTGGCCGTCGCGCGCGTGCGGAATTGGGCCTGGATCGCAGGCGGCTTGAGCCTGGCTTTGATTCTCGCTCTGGGCTTTCGACGAACCGGCGGCGGCTTCAGCCACTACGGCAGAGCCATGAATACCGGCGGCTTCACGCTCTTTGCAATCTTCTTCACCTGCGTGATCGCACTGCTGATATCGGCATACCCGGGGTCAATGGGCCGCCGGGCGATGGAGTGGACGCCGCTGCGGTCGCTGGGCCGTTACAGTTTTGCGATGTATGTGTTTCACCTTATCCTCATGCGACCGTTCACCCTGATTTATCCGTTCGACCGGCTCACGCGCGTCCTGGGTTCGCAGAACCTGCCGATCCTTGTATTCGCGGTTCTATCCATCACCTGTACGTACGGACTCGCGTGGCTGAGCTGGCATCTATACGAACGGAACTTCCTGCAACTCAAGCGATTCTTCCCGTATTGATCGCCCGGCGTTAGAGTATCGCACCGTGTCGGCTCTTCCGCTTCATTGCCCCACCTGCGATCTCGATTGCGTGTTCGTCCGCCTTTCGGCCATGCCCGGCGAACAGACGTTCGGCGTGGAATGGCGCTGCCCCAAATGCGACAGCCATGCCCTTGACCTATGCCCCGTGGGCCCGCTGGCGCCGGGGCCCGATACATGCTTGAATTGCGGCGGAGCGTTTGCCGACGCCGGTGATTTCGCGCGATGCGCCGGGTGCGGCATGACGCGCGTGGGCATGCTCGATTTCTTCGGCCTCGATCCCGCTCCGCCAGACCCCATCGGCGCCGCCGAGATGCTCTTTGATCTTGGTCTGGCCCGCCGCGCCATTGCCACGCTCAATCATGCCCTGGTCCGCGACCCGGCCAACGAGCCGGCGTGGCGGATCAAATATGCCTTCCTTTCGGGCCTGGGTTTTTTCAACGCCACGCTGGCGGTGATCGAAGCCGCGGCGGAGCATGCGATGAATCCCGATCTTCTGATTTCCCGCGGCCACACGCTGGAACTTTTGGGCCGTCATTCCGAGGCGATCGGCGTTTTCCGCCAGTATCTGGCCGCCGCCCCCGATGGAGAATATGCCGGCCTGGCGCTGGGCAACATGGCCAGCGCGAATCGCGCGCTGGGCGATCTGGGCCACGCCGAGGCGCTGTTTCGCCAGGCCATCGAAAAGGACCCCGCCGGCGTAACCCATTACGCCAACTACGCGAGCCTGCTGATGGAGCAGCAGCGCTGGGGCGCGGCGTTGGCCGCGTTGGATGAAGGGCTTTCGCGGGCAGTTGATGATGCCCTGGCCGCGCGGCTTCTGGAAAGCAAGTCGTTTGCATACGCCGAGCAGTCGCGCGGCGTCGAGGCGCTACAGGCCATCGACGATGCCATCTCGCGCGGCACCTCGGGCGCCCGGACCCACGTCCTGCGCGGCCGAGCGTTGGGCTTGCTGGGCCGATGGCCCGAATCGCTGGCTCAGATGCGGCGGGCGCTGGAATTGGAGCCGAAGAACGCCGAGGCCCTGCGGGCTCTAAACTCACCTTCAGGGAATCATGATTCCACGCTCTCCCGATGACATCGACCCCGCATTTCTTCATTTGGATTTGTTTCGGATTTCGTGCTTCGGATTTCGGATTTTCACCTTCACTTGGGTTACCCGCCCAGCCTTCTGGTTCCTCATCCCGGCTCGCGCACCGGCGTATCTTTCAGCTCCGGCAGCGTCAGCGCGACCAGCATGGCGGGCACGAACAGGAATGCGTTCCACAGCAGCGCCATGCGAAGGTTCTGGCCTTTTAGCGTGGCGAACATGCCGAAGAAAACGGTGCCGGCGGCGGCGGCGAGGCGGCCGATGTTGTAGCTGAAGCCGGCCCCGGTCGTGCGCAGAAGCGTGGGGAACAGCGGCGGCAGATACATCGTGAACAGCCCGAACACGCCGGAGAAAAATCCCACCCACGGCACCCACAGCAAGAGCGACACATGATCGCGCGGAATGCAGAACGCGCCGATCATCGCCGCGAAAAATCCCAGGAACATCAGCGCGATGGCCCGCCGATAGCCCAGCGCCTTGGCCAGCAGCGCAGCGAAGAAGTTGCCGGCGATCGACGTGCCGATCAACAGAAAAAACGACTCGCTCACCAGGTGCTTGCGCTGGGCATCGCTCCAGCCGGCGATGTCCGGCAAGTTGAGGACGAGCTGGTTGATCCAGAACATGAATCCCCACCACGCCGTCAGCGAGCAGGCGCACACGATGATCGTGCGAACGGTGAGCAATCGCACCGGCCCGCGGAATAAATCCGCCATGCCCGGTTCGGGCGCGGGATGCAAGTAAACAATGACGGGCGGCCCGCTTGCGTCGGCGGCCTGGACCAGGGGGGGAATGGTTTGCACGGAATCGCGTTGCAGTTCGCGTTCCCGTTCGCGCCCGGCGGCTTGTGATCTTTCCTTGGCTTGGCGCCATTCGAGGGGTTCGGGGACGCTGCGCCGGATCCAGAAGACCGCCAGTGCCGGCACGATTCCGACGAGGAAGACGCCGCGCTCGTGATTGGCCAGCAGGTAAGTGACGACGCACGCGATGAGCACGCCGATGTTGACCGCGGTCTGCAACACCGCCGCCGCCCAGGGGCGCCAGTGGGCCGGCCAGGTTTCCGCGAGCAGCGCGCTGCCCACCGCCCATTCTCCGCCGATGCCCAGGGCGGCGAGGAATCGGAAGGCCATGAGCTGCCACCAGGTCTGCGCGAAAAATGAGAGGCCGGTGAAGGCGGCATAGGTCAGGATCGTCAGCCCCAGCGCGCGGCTGCGGCCCAGCCGATCGCCCAGCCGTCCGAAGAACCCGCCGCCCAGGGCCCAGCCGACCAGAAACGCCGCCTGAATCCACGCGCTCTTGTGTTTCACTTCCGCTGAGTCGGCGGCCATGTGCAGCAGCGTCGCCACAAATGGCGCGGCCACCAGCGTGTACAGGTGCATGTCCAGGCCGTCGAACAGCCAACCCAGCCACGCGGCAATGCCGGTTTTCCATTGCTCGGCGGATATATCGCCGAGCCGTAGCGCTTGATCTGCCGGCGCGCTTTGCGCGGGGGCCAGCGAGGAATCCACGGGATCGGCGCCGAGCAGGGACATGCGGGAAAGATTGTGAGCGGGGGGCGCGAGAGAAGCAAGGCGGGCGGCGCGTCTTTAGCAGCCCAGTGCGTAGCCGCCAATAGTGGCACGGGCGTCTCGCCACAGGCGTCCGGGATATGGCAAGTTTACGCGAATGGGTTCCAATGAGCCAAGGGAGAGCGTGGACAATAGGCAGGGGATCGCAGCGACGGCGGTTCCATGCGCGCATGCGGCGGCGTCGCCCTCCGGTGAGGGCG
>DASRLH010000138.1:0-9269 GCA_035648595.1 Tepidisphaeraceae bacterium | reverse complement strand
CTCCTCCGTTATCACCTCACTCCCGTGGGCCTTCTCGGCGTCTCCCTCCGCCACCCACTCCCCGCCCGTCTCCGCCAGTTCGACTGTATCTTCATCCAATGCCATATAAGGCTCCGTAGAAAAAGTGCCTCGTCGTTCATCACGGCCCGGAATCTACGAAATCCCGCCCCGCTGTTTCAACATTTACTCGAATTTACTCGCGCGGGTCCGCGCTTGCGTCCCGGCAGGCGTTCACGGAGACTGTCCCGCCGATCCGTAAAGCCATCGGGCAGCAACTTGGCGGGATCCAGGCTCGTGCCCCGATTGATATTCCCAGGGACCCGCACCATGGCCGGCGACTCGAATCAGCATTCCGACCTTGGATACACCGACACCCTCTGGAAAGCCGCCGACCAGCTTCGCGGGCAGGTCGATGCCGCCGAGTACAAGCACGTCGTCCTGGGCTTGCTGTTCCTCAAGTACATCTCCGATTCCTTTGAAACCCGCCGCACGCAGCTAAAAGAGGAGCTGGCCAAGGACGGCATTGCCGGCTCCCATCTCGAAAAACTGCTTGAGAATCGCGATGAATACACCGCCGAGCGCGTCTTCTGGGTTCCGCCTGAGTCGCGCTGGGACAATCTGCAAAACCAGGCCGCCCGGCCCGAAGTCGCCACACTAATCGACGATGCGATCCTCGCCATCGAGCGCGACAATCCACGCCAGCTCAAGAACAAGCTCCCCCGTGATTACGCCCGCCGCGGCATCGAGCCCGTCAAGCTCAAGGGTCTCATCGATCTCATCGCCAACATCGGCTTCAAGGGCCCGCGCCAGCAGGCCCGCGACATGCTCGGGCGCGTTTACGAGTATTTCCTGGGCAAATTCGCCCAGGCCGAGGGAAAGCTCGGCGGCGAGTTTTATACGCCGCGCTGCATCGTCCGCCTGCTCGTTGAGATGCTCGAACCCTACGATGGCCGCGTCTACGATCCGTGCTGTGGGTCGGGCGGAATGTTCGTGCAATCCGAAAAATTCGTCGAAGGTCATGGCGACCGCCGCAACGTCTCGATCTTCGGCCAGGAATCCAACCCCACCACCTGGCGCCTCGCCCACATGAACCTTGCCATTCACGGCATCGAGGCCAACCTCGGCGAGCAGCCCGCCGACACCTTCCTGCGCAGCCTTCATCCCGACCTCAAGGCCGACTACATCCTGGCCAATCCACCGTTCAACGTCAGCGACTGGTCCGGCCCGCTGCTGCGCGAGGATGCCCGCTGGCGCTTCGGCCCACCGCCGGTCGGCAACGCAAATTACGCCTGGATTTCGCATTTCATCCATCATCTCGCCCCGCCCAACGGTCGCGGCGGAGGCGTCGCCGGGTTCGTCATGGCCAACGGCTCGCTCTCCAGCAACACCGGCGGCGAGGGCGACATCCGCCGAAAAATCGTCGAGGCCGACCTTGTCGATGCCATCGTCGCCATGCCCACGCAGCTATTCTTCACCACCGGCATCCCCGTCTGCCTCTGGTTCCTCAGCCGCGATAAATCCGGCCGCAACCTCCCGCACAAATCCCCTCATCGCCCCGGGGGGCGCAAAGGCCAAACCCTCTTCATCGACGCCCGCAAGCTGGGCACGATGCAAACCCGCACCCTCCGCGTCCTCACCGGCGCCGATAACGGCGCCACCACCCTCGGCGACGGCCAAGGCGACCCCCTCCCCAACAGCGACATCGGACGCATCACCTACGCCTTCCGACAATGGCGCGGCGAACCGGCGCCCAAATGGTGGGACAACAAGAAGGACGGCGAATGGACCTACCGCGACACCCCCGGCTTCTGCAAAGCCGCCGCGACCGAGGACATCGCCAAACACGGCTTCGTGCTGACGCCGGGACGTTATGTGGGGGCCGAGGAACTGGAGGAGGATGGGGAGCCGTTCGCGGAGAAATACGCGCGGATGGTGGCGGAGGTCGAGGAGGGGCTCGCGGAGGGCGAAAGGCGGGCGGCGTCGGTCCGTCTACATCTCGCGGAGGTCTGCCAATGAGAGTTGGCTTACCGAAGAATTGGCGTCTCACTTCGTTCCGGGAAGTATTGGTGGGCAACGTCCGAAACGGGATCTACAAATCAAACGAGCATCACGGCCGCGGTGCAAAAATCGTCAACATGGGCGAACTGTTTGCCCACCCTCGCTTACGCGCGATTCCAATGAGGCGCGTTGCGGCTGACGCCACTGAGCAGGAGCGATTTGGGCTCCGTCCTTTCGATCTTATATTTGCTCGGCGTTCATTGGTTGCCGAAGGTGCTGGCAAATGCTCCATTATTATGGAGGTCGCCGAACCAACTGTTTTTGAGTCTTCAATAATTCGCGCGCGACCCGACACAACCCGAGCTGATCCCCTATTTTTGTATTATCTCTGGTCATCACCCGTGGGGACGAACCTTCTGAGAACAATTCTCCGCCAAGTTGCCGTCGCGGGGATAACCGGCAAAGACCTCGAGCAACTCGAATTCGTTCTGCCGCCCCTCCCGGAGCAACGTGCCATCGCCGGCGTCCTGGGCTCCCTGGACGACAAGATCGATCAAAACCGTCGGACGGCGGGGGCATTGGAGCGGCTGGCGCGGGCGATCTTCCGGGCGTGGTTCGTGGACTTCGAGCCGGTCAAGGCCAAAGCCGCCGGCGCGACGGCGTTTCCCTCGATGCCGTCGGATGTATTTGCCGGCCTGCCGAGCCGGTTCGTGGATTCGGAGATCGGGGCGATTCCTGAGGGATGGAAGGCCGGAAAGCTCGGCGATATCGCTAGCGAGCGGAGGGATGGCGTACAGCCCGCTGACATCGATCCGGCCACGCCGTACATCGGCTTGGAACACATGCCACGCACGAGCGTCGCGCTTCACGAATGGGAACACGCCGGAAAAGTGACGAGCGGCAAGGCGCGATTCAGTAAAAACGATGTTTTATTCGGCAAACTCCGGCCCTACTTTCATAAGGTAGGCGTGGCTCCAATCGACGGCGTCTGCTCGACCGACATTGTGGTAATGCAGCCGAAACACGCCGACTGGTTCGGCCTTCTTCTTGGGCATGTTTCGAGCGATGATTTTGTCGCGTACACGAATGCCGCATCGACGGGAACCAAAATGCCCCGGACCAATTGGGGTGACATGTCGCGCTATCCGATCGGGCTGCCGCCGATTGATATCACGCGGCGATATTCCGGCCTCGCGGAATCATTTGTGGAAGCCATCATTCACGGTATCTTTGAATCGCGCAAACTCGCTGAACTCCGCGATTATCTTCTGCCGAGGCTTTTATCGGGAACGGTACGGCTTAACGGACACGCGACTTAAGTCGTCAATTTAAGGAGGCGATTTTATGGCTGGTCAATCAATGCCCCAGGAGTCCGAAGCAGTTTTACTCAGGCTTCTCCGCTGCATGAACGAGAGCGAAAAGGAAGAGTTGGTTCACGCCGCGCTTGCCATTGTGGGCGAGAGGTGCAGCTTCGATCCGCATTACATGCAATTGACGGCGGAGAACGCCAAAGCCGAACTTGAGAACGAGGATTTGGACGACCGGCTGATGCGGGCGTGGCCGGCAGATTGGCCGTCCCAACAGGTCGTGCATTTGGACAATGTGGGTGATCCGGGCGCCTGGATTCCCGAGGCGCTTGGCGAGCCGGTTGCACAGGTACTTTTCGGCTGGGCCTGGGATGACGAAGCAAATGCGGCGAATCTTGCCGAAGAATATTGCCGGCGCGTCACGGAATTGGGCGGCTCGCTCCCGTCGGATTTCGATGAAGACACCGACAGCGAAGATCTGGTGCAGGCGGATTTTGTTGGCTTCCTCAAGGAATGGCGCAATCGCGTTCTTGCGACGATTGAGAAGCAGAACACGTACAGCGCCGAGGTAGCCTGAATTCGGTTCGCGTGCCTCGGATCTACGCAGCTTTGGGCTTTGGTGTCGCCGGCAAATTGCGGGCCGTTTATACATCTGGCACGTCCCCCATCGCGCCCCTTCTGCCAGACTCACCCATGCAATAACCAGCAGGGTTTGGGCAAAGCCGCAGGAAAACGAAGCTCCATGTATCCCGTCATATCTGTTAATTCCCGCTGTGGCGAATCACTTGAGCCATTAGGAGCCAAGCGTAAGTTCTGGTATCGCGACGGCCGCAGGCGGATGCTCTTCAAGGCCGAGGAGCGGGGGACTGGGGAGGATTGGGCGGAGAGAATCGCTTGTGAGTTATGCGCGCTCCTCGGCCTGCCCCATGTGCATTACGAGTTGGCCCTCGACGTTCATAGCCAATGGCCCGGCGTGATCTGCGAAACCTGCGCGCCGCCCCCGATGGCTCTGGCGCTGGGAAACCAGCTTCTTCTGGCGCGCGACCCGCACTATCCCGCCGACGACGCGCGCAAGTACAAGGTTCGAGAGCATACGGTTGATGCCGTTGCGGCGGTGCTCCAGACGTTACGTCCGCCGCCGGTTCAATGGCTTAGCGCGGCGCCCTCGGGAATCGTCTCGGCGATCGATGTGTTTGTCGGATGTGCCATGCTGGACGCATGGATCGCCAACCAGGATCGGCATCATCAAAACTGGGGGGCGATCAGGATCGAGGATGCGCTCTACCTGGCGCCCACATTCGATCATGGCGCGTCGATGGCTCGGAACCTGTCCGACGATGAGCGAAGCGAGCGAATGACCACGCGCGATTCCAACCGGAAGATGCCGGCATTCGTCCGCCGCGCCCGATCCGGGTTTTACGCGACGGCGGCGGACGCGAAATCCATGACAACCCTCCAAGCGTACCTGGCGTTCTCGCATCGAGCCTCGACAGCCGCTACGATCTGGCTTGAAAGGCTGGAGCGGATCGATGGCGCTGCGGTCGACCAGCTACTGGAGCAGGTTCCTCCGCAGCGGATGTCAAATATTTGCCGAAGTTTTACGAAGGAACTTCTGATTGAGAATCG
Source organism: Tepidisphaeraceae bacterium (assembly GCA_035648595.1). Taxonomy (GTDB): domain Bacteria; phylum Planctomycetota; class Phycisphaerae; order Tepidisphaerales; family Tepidisphaeraceae; genus RYN-428. The sequence goes on along the minus strand of DASRLH010000138.1, from coordinate 4,338 downwards.
GGAGCGGCTTCTGGCGGGAGAATCAGTATGAACAGCGCTTTGTTCGTCGCCTGGAAATCCGGAGAGGCCGAGGATGGGAGATGGGGACCGATCGGCCGCCTGGACCACGTCGACGGGGTTTATCGATTTGTTTATACGAAGGGCGCGCAGTCGTTGAAAGGCTTCCACGCCTTTCCCGAAATGCCGAGGCTCGATGAGGTGTACGAATCGGATGCACTGTTTCCGATTTTCGTAAACCGGCTGCTGGGATCTTCGCGCCCGGAGTTCGAGGCGTATTTGGCGTGGGGCGGATTTGACCCGGCGCATCCGCCGGACCCCATCGCGATTCTGGGGGTCACCGAGGGGCGGCGCGCGACCGACGCATTGGAAGTATTTCCCGTCCCGCTTCCCGGAGCGGATGGCTCCTACACCAACACGTTTTTTCTGCACGGCGTGCGCTGGATCCCGGCCATCGCCCAGCAGCGGATCGCGGTCCTGCAGCCCGGCGAGACGCTGGGACTCATGCTGGACATTTCCAACCGCCATGACTCAGACGCGGTGGCGGTGCGGACGTGCGATGTCCACGAGAGATTTCTGATCGGTTACGTGCCTCGCTATCTCGCGCGCGATGTGCGCGAGTTGTGCATTAAAGGCGAGCAGGCGTCCATTGAGCTAAAAGTGCAGCGGGTCAACCCCGCTGCGCCCTATCAACAGCGGCTGCTTTGCCGAATGAACGCGCGCTGGCCTCGAATGTTCACGCCCTGCACGGGTGAGGCGTTCCAACCGATCGCCGGCGAACTGGCGGCGGTCGCGTGAAAAGGAGATCGCGTGAACGAAGCCGACGTCGAAATGAGCGCCCTGGGCTGGCTGCAATCGCTTGGCTACGGCTTGCGGCATGGCCCGGAGATTGACGACGCCGGCGAACGCGCCGCCCTTTCCCGCGTGATCCTCGAAGGCCGACTCACCGCCGCCCTGCATCGGCTGAACCCGGCGCTCCCGCGCGGCGAATGCGAGCAGGTCGTGCGGACGCTCTCTCATCCGCCGGACCCGACCCTTGCGCAGAAAAACCGGTGGTTTCACACTCGCCTCATCGACGGCGTCGACGTCGAATACAAGGATGCCGCCACCGGCGAAATGCGCGGCGGGCGGGCCCGGCTCATCGACTTCGACCGCCCGGCGAACAACGACTTCCTGGCCGTTCAGCAACTGTCATTCGCAGCCGCATCGGGAAAATTGATCCGGCTGGACCTGACGCTATTTCTCAACGGCTTGCCGATCGCAATCATTGAACTCAAAGACCCGGCTGACCCGGAGGCGGGCCTTGAGACGGCCATCGGGCAGATGGGCCGGTACATGGCCGCCGTTCCCGATCTGTTTGTGCCGAATGTGCTCTTGGTGGCGTCGGATGGCCTGCTCACTCGCGTCGGTTCGATCACCGCGGGCCTGGATCGCTTCATGCCCTGGCGCCCCGCCGAGGGCGGGCAGCCGACGCTTGAGGCGCTGATCCGAGGCTTGCTGGAGCCGGCCGCGTTGCTCGATTACTTGCGCGGGTGCGTGGCGTTTGAGGAAGACGAGCGCGGGGAGATCGCCAAGAAAATCGCCGGATATCACCAGTTCCGCGCGGTGCGCAAAACCCGCGCGACCGTGCTCGCCGCCCTCAAGCCTCCCATCGGGGCCGGCGACGGGCGCGGAGGCGTGGTGTGGCACACGCAGGGATCGGGCAAGTCGCTGACCATGCTGATGCTCGCCGCCGCCCTCATCCGCGAGCCGGCGCTGGCGAATCCGACGATCATCGTCGTCACCGATCGCAACGATCTGGACGATCAGCTTTTCGGAACCTTTGCCATGGGCCGGGCGCTGCTTCGGCAGGACCCGGTGCAATCGCAAAGCCGCCGGCAACTCAAGGAATTGCTCGACCGCGCGGCGGGCGGGGTGGTCTTCACCACGATCCATAAATTCGCCGAGGGCCACGGGATCATCTCGCAGCGATCGAATGTCGTGGTCATGGCCGATGAGGCGCACCGAAGCCAGTACGGGCTGATCGAAGGCGGCGCGCGCTGGATGCGCGAGGGACTGCCCAATGCCACGTTCGTCGGCTTCACTGGAACGCCGCTGGAACGCGACGATAAGAACACGATCACCGTCTTTGGGGAATACTCCGATGTGTACGATATCCGCCAGGCGGTGGAGGATGGGGCGACCAAGCCGTTGTTCTACGAGTCGCGCATCATCAAGCTGACGGTGGACGATGCGGGAGCGGCGGCGGCGGAAAAGGAAATCGAGCTGGTCGCGGCCGCCAACAAGCGCGGGACGGATGGCCAGGAAAACATCCGCGTGCCGCTCGAAGCGCTGGTGGGCGCGCCCGACCGCATCGAACGGCTGGCGGGGTTCATCGTCGAGCACTGGGAAAAACGCCGCGCCGCCATCGAAGGCAAGGCGATGATCGTCACCATGAGCCGCGACATCGCCGCCCGGCTGTACGAGGCGATCCGCAAACTTCGGCCGGCCTGGCACGATTCCGACGATCATTGCGGCGCGATGAAAGTCATCATCACGGGCAACGCGGGCGATCAAGAGCCCGTTCTCAGCCACATCCGAACCAAGGCGGCGCGAAAGGCGCTGGCGGGGCGCTTCAAGGACCCGGCGGACGATTTCCGCCTCGCCATCGTCTGCGACATGTGGTTGACCGGCTTTGACTGCCCGCCGGCCCACACGATGTACATCGATAAGCCGCTGGCCGGCCACAACCTGATGCAGGCCATCGCCCGCGTCAACCGCGTTTATGGCGAAAAGCCCGGCGGATTGATCGTGGACATGCTCGGATTGGCCGATCAACTCGCCGACGCACTGGCCACCTATACCCAGGCTGGCGGAAGCGGGAAAGCCGTGCGGCAGGTGCGCGACGAGGCGGTACCCGCCATGCAGGCCTCTTTCGAGAAATTGCGATCCTTCTTTCACGGGTTTGATTATCAACCCGCGCTGGGCGTCGATCCGAGGGACGCCCTCCAGCTTTACGTGCGCGCGGTGGATCACGTCCTGGGACAGACCGACGGTTGGAAGCGCCTGCGGACGATGGTCAAGGAACTGTCAGCGGCCTTCGCGCTGGCCGCGCCCCGGCCGGAAACCGACGCGATTGTCGATCACCTGGCGTTTTTCCAGCGAGTGGCCGCCATGATTCGCAAGCGGCTCACGGATGAAACGACCGGCGGGGGCGCGGGCAGACGCCGGGATATCGACGCGGCGGTGCGCCAAGTCATCGGCGGCGCGGTGGACGCCGATCAGGTGATTGACCTGTTCGCCGCCGCCGGCCTCGCGGAGGCCCGGCTCGACATTCTCTCCGATGAGTTCCTCTCCCGCGTCTGCGCCATGGAACACAAGAACCTCGCGCTGGAAACGCTCCGCAAGCTGCTGGCGGATCAAATCCGCGCCACCGAGCGCATCAACCTCGTCCAAAGCAAAAAATTCCGCCAGGCGCTGGAAGACGCCATGCTCCGCTACACCAATAAAGCCATCACCACCGCCGAGATGATTTCGCAATTGATCGACCTGGCCAAATTCCTGCGCGAGGCGCAACGCCATGGGCAGGACCTGGGACTGTCCGATGAAGAGACGGCGTTTTACGATGCGCTGGCGGAGAACGGATCCGCCAAGCAGGTGATGAAGTCCGACACCCTTCGGCTGATGGCCCGCGAGCTGGCCAACATGATCCGGCGAATGCCAAAGCTGGACTGGACGCAACGCGAATCCGTCCGCGCGGACCTGCGCCGAAGCGTGCGCCGCCTACTGGCCAAGTACGGGTATCCCCCCGACCTCTCGGAGGACGCGACGCAATTGGTCCTGAAACAAGCCGAGCTTTCAACCATGAACACTCTCAATTAACCGGGGAACCGGTGGGCGCGCACAGGCGAGACAACCAGGCGAGAATCCCGCGAGGCGCGCCTCGCCGGTCTGCCGAGTTGGCGCGTTGCAAGATTTTTCCTGGGAGAGGGTTATATCAATTAACAAGGATATGACAAATGAGGCGCGCCTCGCGGGTTTTTCTCGCGATTTTCGTCGGGGGATGAGCGTAAGTCTTTTGGGGATAATGAGTTGGGGACGACTTTTTGAGGGAACAACCGTCGGCGAAAAAAAAATGGGAAAGTGTCTCATTTGAGGCTGCCGCGACCCCTCGGGCAGGGCCGGGTTGGGTTCAGGCGGTGGATCCGGGCCGGAGTCGGCGGAAGGTTTGGCCGTCGAGGCGGCGAAGCTGGCCCTTGAGCGTCAGGAAGGTCAGATCCTGGAGGATGGCCTGCACCGGCAGCGCGGTGCGCTCGACGATCTGATCGACGTGGGCGGAGTCGGTGCCGATGGCGGTGAGGA
>DASRLH010000137.1:0-19735 GCA_035648595.1 Tepidisphaeraceae bacterium | reverse complement strand
CAGGTGCCCCCTCACACGTTGCCAAACGCATTGAGCCCGGCGATAATCAGGCAATCGAATTTCCCTCCCCCTGATGCTCGCAAGAGGTATCGCAGCATGACCACCGACACCGCAACGCTCGCCGCTCCCCCCGCTGTTTCCGCGCCTGCGGATGGAGAAGGCGCTTCCCCGCATATTCGCATTGAGGAGCGCAGGCCCACCCTGCTGGATTTCCTCCGCACCTGCATCAAGCTCAACGGCTCGGACCTTCACCTGCAAAGCGCATCGGTCCCCATGGTCCGCGTGGACGGCAAGCCGCGCTTTCTGGACCTCCCGCCGCTTACCGATGAATTGATGCAGGAATATGTCGATATCATCATCGACAGCCAGGCCAACCCGCCCGAAAAACGCGAGTTGCTTGTGAAGAAAGGCTCGGTCGATATCGCCTATGCGATGCCCGACAAGACCGCGCGTTTCCGCACCAACATCTTTCACAGCCGCGAGCGGTTTGCGATCGTGCAGCGCCGGATTGTGACGAAGATCCCCAACTTCGCGGAGTTGCAATTACCGCAGCAGGTGGAAGGGCTTTCCGAGCATCAGCGCGGCATCGTGATCGTGTCGGGCACCACCGGATCGGGCAAATCCACCACGCTGGCCTCCATCATCGGCAAGATCAACCGCACCCGCGCCGAGCGCATCATCACCGTTGAAGACCCGGTCGAATACCAGCACGAAAACGCCAAGAGCCTGGTCAGCCAGGTTGAAGTCGGCACTGATTCCGAAAGCTATGAGTACGCCTTGCGCGCGATGATGCGGCAGGATCCGGACGTGATTTTGATCGGCGAAATTCGCGACAGCTTCTCGCTGACGACGGCCCTTCGCGCCGCCGACACCGGCCACATGGTCTACACGACGGTGCACGCCACCAACGCCCCGATGACCATCGAGCGCATGGTCTCGCTGTTTCATTCCGACCAGAAAAGCCTGCAACAAACGCAGCTTGGCCTGAACCTGGTCGCCGTGCTCACCCAGCGCCTTGCCAAGAAGCGCGACGGCAAGGGCCGCGTGCCGGTCATCGAGATCATGATGGCCACCCCCCTGGTGCGCAAATACATCCTCGAAGGCGAATTCGAGAAACTAAAAGCCTGCGTCGGCAATCGCGAGTCTGGCAGCCAAAGCTTCGACCAGCACCTTACCGAGTTATTCCAGAAGCAGATCATCGACGTGTCAGAGGCGAAGCGCCTGGCCAGCAACGTGGACGCCCTGAACCTGGCGCTGCGCGGGATTAGCAATAGCGATACGAAGTTGCGATGAAGATTGTCAGTCGTCCGTTGTCAGTTGTGGGTTGTCAGTTGTTGGTTGCGGAAAGGCGACGCATGGATCGCACTAAAAGCGAACTCGCCGCCGTGTTGTTGGAACTGAATGAAGTCCATCCAAACTGGCGCTTCGGACAACTCGTTGCGAACGTCGCCGCGTGGGCCGGCACGGATGAGCCAGCCAACATTTGGGAGCTCTCCGATGCGGACCTGTTACAGGCGGCACGGGAACACCTTCTCGGCCAAACTACATCCGCAACGAACGCATAACACCGGCTTGGCTTTTGGGGGAATCGCATATTAACCCAAGTGAACCGGCATATTGAAAAGCGGGCGCCGTTCCTCGATCAACCGCAGGCTGAGATCTCTGGGCGACGCTCCTAGCACACGAGTGCGCACAACTCCGACGTGCAGTGCGATATCTCCGAGCGTCGGTTGCCAGAAAGGTCCCGCCATCGCCATAAACGGATGAGCCGTTTGAAACGGCTTAAAGGCTTCGCGCAGTGTTCTTTCAGTTGCCCCGATATAAAGATACTTCGCGCTTGTGTTTAATTGCATGAACGAAAAGATGCCTTTATCGGCCGGGACATCCGTCATTGATATGCGATCGAGCGTACCCACCAAGTGAAGCTTTTCTTCGACAGCGCCCGCTTCGACGGCCAATAGTTTCCTGATCTTTTTCGGGCTGAAACTTCGCATTTTGCGTAGTCGAAGTAAGGCCCATTTGAAATCCATCGGCCTTCCATGCGGCTCGATCTGCCTGCAAAGCGACACAAACTCGTCGCCGACCTTTGGATCAGTAATAATATTGTCCACGCTGACACGTTTACGGTACGATAGCTGCACGAAGCCAAGTTCGGCCCCGTAGAAAAAGGGTTCGGGTTCCAGGCCGGCGGGCTTTGTCGTAGGTTTTAGCTTAATGCGGTACGCGGAAGACTTTCGCAGCGCCTGAAGGCGCGTGTTGATTAAAACTTCCGGTGCCCTAACGCCGCGTTGTCGACAGGCGGCAATGAAACGTTTTGAAAGTATCGGGTCTACTAACACGCGATCCGGCTCGAAGCCGTGGCGCACTTCCTCAAAAGCCGCGGCGATTAATGGAAATTGCGAGGGAGCAATTGCAGGCGGCTGATTATGGGGCGAAGCGACAAGACGAAACCGTTCCGCAGACACGGACGCCGCGCCAAACACACCAAACGTGGGCTGCTGAGCGTCCGTTAATGTTCCGCCCAGAATTTGGGCGATTCGAAGGTAATTGAGTTCTGCCATAGCAATCTCACGCATCGTGCTTAATGATGATATCGACGAATTTGTTATTGATAACCACGCCGATACTCGCCTGATTCGTCGTCCTGCCCATATGATGGCAAAATTCGGCAAGCTCCATCAAGTTCGCCTCGTTCATAATGTTCTCTGTCGCCGTCAACGATTGTATCATTGTAGGATTATCATAGAGGGCACGGCCCTCCTTCTTCGGTTGATACACGCCGCTGAGGCTCGTAAAGGCCGTTGCACCGGTAAATAATTTGGCGAACAAGTCCAACGCCTGCTTCTCCCATAACGCTTTATCGAGCAAGCCCCTTTCGCGGCGGTCGTGACTCGGAATGAAAATCGCGATCAGTTCATGAGGCTTGCCGCCATTCAGACGGTCGATGATCTGTTGAATCTCGGGATACTCGTCAATTTTCTTCTTTGCCATTTACAGTAGCATATGATTCTAGCGCCCTCTACAAGCCCACGCAATTTCGAAATTCTTACACGGCAAACACAGGATGCCCGTCACGAGGAGCATGCCCCAAAGATGCACCGGAAACCCATGCGTCGCCCGCGAGGTTTCGAGGTTGGGCCGGAAGGTGGTTCGAATCATATGCGCGTCTATGCCGGGTGAGCATGCCGGCATGGCGCGCTGTTTTCGCATCGGGAGAATAACGGTTCCAAACCGTGTCTAGTGCATTGTCACGCAATGATTTTGGGGTAAATCACTAGAGTTTTACCCGCATTTGGAAGCATGACAATGCACTAGGAATCCGGGCTAGACAACCGGCGCAAGGACGGCCTCATCCTCGGCTTCTATCCCCAATGCCACGGCCAACGCCTTGCGCGCGGATTGAAGCGCCTTTGGGTCCTTGTTGTACATCAACACCAGGGGCCGGCGTTGTTCGCTACGGCGCACTTCAAATCGATAGGCGATGCCTTTGAATCCGAGTCCGTCCACTACCACGGCCAACACTTCGATTTGATCGCGAGCGATCTCGCCGTTGCGGGGCTGGGCGGGAATGTTGGTGAAACGAAGCCCCTGGCGATTGGCGGCTATCGTGATCGTCCCGCGGGCGCGCCACAGCGCGCGCAACAACCGGAGCAGCTCGACTGCCATGAGCGTCACAAAAATGGCGGGCATGAACAACGAAATCAGCAAGTCTTTCAACTGAAAGCCACGTGGCCTCGCCGCTGGCATGTACACGATCAGCACAAGCCAAGTCACGATGGGCGCGCTAAAAATCCCGATGAATAGAAGTCGCAGCCACTGCCGCCGCAACACCCGCGCGGTCGTCGCCCCGCCAGCCCGAATCGATACACCTGATCCGCCAATCTGCTCGATCCGCAATTCCCCTTCAACCAACCCCAAGGCGTACTGCAATGGCTCCGCTTGGTCCGGAGCTGGCGGCGGCAATGAGAGGTCAGCAGGCTGCAGCGACGATGCCCGTGCATCGTATGGCTCCAGAGCCGCGCCATTCTCCTTGTCTACGACATTCCGCGGAACGGGCTGGGATGCCGGCGTTTCCACCGCCGCGGGCCGCCACTCATTCATTCCCAATTGGCGCCACGACCGGCGCGCCCGCCGATTGCGAAGGTTCAGCCGCCAGCGCTTGATCGGCTCTTGAAGTTTCCATGAAGCCCAAATCGCGCCTTTCCACGTCAGGCGCTGCACACCCGCCGCGTCGTCAACAAAGTGGTAGCCGCACCGAACGAACCAGCGGGCGCTGCGTGCCCAATCTGCGTTCAGATATTCAATTTCGTGGCCCGGGTCGGGCGCGACACGCCGCCGCTCGTTCTTGCCCGCGCGTGCGAGGCGGCGGCGATGCACTTCACAAAGGGCCGCCGGCTCAGTGACCCACGGAAAGTTCTCCACGTCATCCGCTGGATTTTTCGGGAAGAAACCGAGCGGGCGATGCGCGGCGGTGATAAGCCGTGTGCCATCGCCGAACTCCGATCGCACCATAAAGGAGAGGGCACGGGTTTGATGTGCCCTAACCATGGCAACGATCGCCAGGTCGCCGCTCTCCCGATTGACCATGAGCGCCTGGAACGACTCGACCCCGGGAACGCCGTCGGGCAAATGAACATTAGCCGCCGTCTCGAACCCCTCCGCCCGGAACTGGCGAATCATGCGCCCGGCGAAGTCCCGCATCTCCGGGGTCAATGGTTCAATGGCCGTGTCCCGCCATTGCGGCCGCACGCACAGCCGATGCTTTGAATGGATTTTGATCGGCCCAAAAACAAACTTGATCAAAAAGACCAATACGTATGGCAGCAATGATATCAGGCAGATGACAATCAGCCAAAATCTCATGCGACCTCTCTTTATTGCCATTAGCGCATTTTGGGCGCAAAGGGAATTGGCGCAGAGGCACAGAGACCCAGAGCAGGCTCCGCCCGCAACCAAACCAGAAATCCGAAACTCGAAATCCGAAACGAATCAAAAGCAGGTGATCGCCCTCGCGAACGCCAAGCGGCCCGGCGGTCAGCACAAATGCTTGTTAAAACAACAAGATAGTACGGACCTGTAATACGAAGGCGCGGAGAGTTAACCGTTGTCGAGATTGCTCAAAGTTGCTCCGACTCTCCGCGGCTCCGTGCCTCGGCGCGAATTTGGGTGGTGCGGCCAAACGCCGCGATCTCTTGCTTCCTGAACAACCGCCGATCCGAAGGGCGCGGCGCGCTTACCGATAGAACTCGATAATCAAATTCATATTCACCTCGAACGGCACATCCTCGGGCACCGGGACGTTGTTGATCTTGCCGGAGAGTTGGGCGGGGTTCCATTCGAGCCAGCCTGGGACGTTGTGGCCGGCGTTCTGCTCCATGTTCTCGCGGAGCATTTTGTGGGTCTTTTCGCGGAAGGTGATGACGTCGCCGGGCTTGACCAGGAAGCTGGCGATATCGGTCTTGCGGCCATTCACCGAGACGTGGCCATGCGCCACGATCTGCCGGGCCGCCCAAATGGTGCGGCCAACACCCAGGCGGCGCACCACATTGTCCAGCCGGCGCTCCAGCAACTGAATCAGCGTGTTGGCGGTGTTGCCCTTGGATTTCTTGGCGATGGTGAAGAATCGGCGGAACTGCTTTTCGAGCATCGCATAATGGAAGCGAAGCTTCTGCTTCTCGGCGAGGCGCACGCCATATTCGGTATTGCGGCGGCCGCGATAGCCGTGCATGCCCGGCAGCGTCAATTCCTTGCCGGTATGTTTGGGGATGTCGGCGATCGGCACGCCGACGCGACGGGACAACTTGACCTTCGGTCCGATGTAACGGCCCATTCGACTTCAACTTTCCACGGGCAAACAATCGCCCGTCTCAGTACATGCGAGGCGACAGTCGTGGCGCGGGCACATCGCCCGCGAAATAAGCCACCCGTCGGCTGATACGCGAATTCACCCGCCGGCATGGTTCTGAGGCATGCCGATCAGGCCCACGCTCCTCGTCGCGTAAATGCGCGGGATCCGAGTGCGGGGGCGGGAGTATAACGGGAGGAATCCGCGAAGGGAAGACGCGTTGCGCGTAGAAACGGCCTCACTTCTTGTCATGCCCGTGCCCCCGCGCCACCGGGTAAAACTCGCCGGTGAACTCGACATCTTCGGCGTGTTTCTCCTTGGCGGATTCCTCGATCGCGGATGCGTCGAGCGGACGCACAGCTTCGACGGACTTGTGCATCTCATCCCCCTTCCCGCGCCCGGCCAACTCCGCCTCCAGTTCCCGAATCTTCGCATCCGTGACGACTTCCAATTCGCGGGCGGCGTCGGCGTCAAGACCTGTCGCCGCCACTTTGGGCGATCCCTCTGAATTACCATGAAATCGGCTCAGATCGTAAACCTCTTTTTCTCGCGGCAAGCGACCAAATCCCGCGCCCGTCAGCAGGCTTAAAACCGTCGGCCATATTCCCCCAATCACGACCAGGCCGCCGACCGCGCCGATCGTCAGGATCGCGCCGCGCCCCATCCACCAGGCATAGCGATAGCCGATCCGCGGGTCTCGCGCTTTGGCAAAAGCGAGATAATCGAGCACCGTGTAGTTGGGATCGAGCAATTCGATCTGGCGCAAAATGATCGACTGATCGCCTCGGCTAAACTCCAGGGTCTGCGTGTCGCCGCTCACAAAATCACTGGCCGGCATTGTCGTTCGCAACAGGCCGGGGCGGATGGATTGAAAAGCCGGCAACGGGTGATCGTTGAATCTCGCGGATAAGCCGGCGGCATTATTTGCCGTCTCCGCTTTCAACTTCACCGTAAGCCGGTAATCCGCTCGGCGAAGGTTGAGAGCGATGGTCGATTTCTCGCCCGGATCGCGGCCGGCGGGGTCTTTCCCGGCCCAGCCCTTGAGTTGCGCCGGCACGCGCTGCATTCGGCTGTCGGCGTGGTTTACTTCCACGTCCACGCCGGCTTCATCAAGCGATATCCCAACCTGCGCCGTCTGCCCCGGCTCGGTCGGGGGCGCATACGGCAGCTTCACGTTCATCACGCGCGGCTGATATTCAAACGCCCGCCGATCGTACCGCTCCAGATGCAATGCCGACCGCCGGGGATCATCGGGCGGCAGGTTTACGAACAAGTTCATCTTCACCCGGCACAACCCCTCAGCCGCCGGATACACGACGATGTCGCGCACTCGCGCATATCCCTCGACCGGCGGCTCGTGAAGATGCCGCTCGAATTCCGCCGGCGAAAGAGTTGCCGTCGCGGCGCCGACCGCCAGGTCATCGGTTCCCAGCGCAACCAGCGCATAGGCGATCCCCAGTCCCAGCACCACGCCCAGGACCGCCCAATGCCATCGCCGAAGGTTTTCGATTCCCATGGACGCCGTGCCCGATCGCCGGAGTTAAGACCACTGTATTCAATCGGTAGTACACCGGCAATCGGAGGATGGTTACGGGAAGGTGGAGGAACGCCGTCATATCACGCGCGTCCCGCCGTTCGACTACAGTCACCGACATCCCGTGCAGGGGTTGCATTGAGGCTGGGAAGACCGCAATTCCTCGAGGAATGCGCCATCGGCACGGGCGGGACGCCCGTGATACGTTACGGGTCCATTCCCTTGAGAAGCAACGCGCCGCACTCCGAGCGAGCGTTATGATCGATCCATCAGATCCGCCCGATAGCGCATCAACACCGCCGCCGCCAGCGCGAACGGCAGGCAAGCGGCAGCGCGGATCGAGCCGGCGGCGAGCTGGCCGCTGAACAGGTCGATAAGGATTTGGTACGCGCAGGCCACCGCCGCGCCGGATGTCAGCGTGATCAATCCGATGACGATGAGCGTCAATCCGCTGGAAACAACTCTGTCCACCATGAATCAATCTCAATTGCAGTAAACGAGGGTTACTTGGGCGCGCGCCTTGAAGTAAGGGATCGGCGGAACAGCCCAATGGACTTGAAAGCGCGAACGTAGGCGCGGCGTCCCCGCCGCGTGCCTCCTCATGGGCGCAGCGCTTCCAAAAGCGACGAGGACGTCGCTTCTACGTGTATCAGCACCCCGTCACGGTTCACTCCTCACTCATCATCCTCTCCCTTCCCCCTCACCCCTCTCTCGTGTACTTTGTCGGCCTATGCCGCAAACGGTTCTCGATTGGCTTGTGAGGCGGTTTCCAGCCGCCAAGCGACAGAACCTCAAGCGCATGACGCAGGCGGGGCGCGTGCGCATCAATGGCCGGCCCGCGAAAACCCTCAGGCAAATCCTGGCCGACTCAGATGATGTCACGCTCACGGACAAGGCGCCCAAAACTCCGCCGCCGGCGCCGGCGGGTTTGCGGATCATTTACGAAGACGACGATTTGCTGGTCGCCGACAAGCCCGCCGGGCTGCTGACCAGCACGGGCCCGCGCGAAAAGCGCGAGACGCTGTGGGCGATGGTGCGGCAATATCTGCATTCACGCGAGCCGGCGGCGCGGCCGGGATTGATCCACCGCCTCGACCGCGATGCGTCGGGAATCCTGGTTTTTTCCAAAGGCGATCTGGCGTATCAATCGCTCAAGACGCAGTTCTTCAAGCATGCCGTCGAGCGCGAATACACGGCGTTGGTGCATGGCACGCCCGAGCCGCGCGAAGGCCGGATCGAAACGCATCTCGTCGAGCGCACCGACGGCTCGGTGCATTCCACCCGCCAGATCGGCAAAGGCCAGCTTGCCATTACGCGATATGAGACAATCGAATCGGCCGGGAAACGCTCGCTTTTGCGCGTGTTTCTCGAAACCGGCCGCAAGCACCAGATCCGCGTGCAGCTCAGCGAGCGGCAAACGCCGATTGTCGGCGACAGTGTTTACGGCCGGGAAGATGATGCCGCGCGACTCATGCTCGCCGCGACGAGGCTGACGATCCAGCATCCGCGCGATGGGAAGCGTATGGCGTTCAAAGTTCCAGCGCCCGCCGAATTCCGGCCATTGCGGTTGGAGAAAGCGCCAGGTGAAACCGTGAAATCTAGAACCTCTGATACAGACGGAGACCCAAAGACTCTCGCGTGATAGATCAGAGCCGAACGTTACCTCTATAATTCCGGTTATGATTTCCACAGACCCAACCCAACCAAATCGCTCGGCCGACAAGGCGCGCGCCAGCGATATTGCCCTGTCGGCGATCGTACCGCTGTATGGTGCGATCGTCGGGTTAATCGCGATATCAAATGGTAATGGACATCGCGGCAGGACGATGGCGGCTCTTTCAACGGGCAATATGCTCGTTATCGTTACAATCTCACATTGGCTCGTTACATAATCGATTTCAATTGAAGGAAAATAAAATTTCATGGCTGTTGAGATAGAAGCGAAAATGGCGGTTGAAAACCTGGTCGCGGTTCGAGACCGGCTGCGCGAGTGCGGCGGACGCCCGCTCGGGATATTCTTTGAGACCAACACGTTTTTCGATAACGACGACCGCACGCTTCTCGCGGCCGACAAGGGGCTGCGCCTGCGTCTGAGCCGCAACACCGGCACCGACGAGGAAGATCACATCATCACCTGGAAAGGCCCGCGCCAGCACGGGCCGCTAAAAAGCCGCGAGGAAGTTGAACTGGCGGTTGAAGGCTCCGCCGAGGCGACGAAATTGCTCGAATGCCTGGGTTTTCAAAAAATGCTTTCGTTCGAGAAACGCCGGGAGAGTTGGGAACTGGACGGCTGCCGGGTGGAGCTGGATGAGGTGCCGTTTCTGGGCACGTTCGTGGAAGTGGAGGGGCCTGATGATGCGGCGGTACTGCGCGTCCGCCAGACGCTCCACCTGGGGGATCGGCCGCTGATCAAGTACGGGTACGTCGCACTTCTCACGGGGTATCTTCAGGAACGCGGACGGTCGGAGCGCGCGATTCGGTTTGCGGACGTGTGAAGCTCCACGCCATCGGCACGGGCGAGACGTCCGTGATACGTCGAGCCGTTTTACTCCTGCTTGACAAAACCACTCACTCTGACGGCGTGGGTCCCGCGCCGAGAGCGTGGTTTCCACTCCTACCGCCCGTCCCAAATTCCCATCATCACCCCGCGCCTTAGCCGCGCCTGTGTAGCGTCGGGCGTCCCGCCCGCATATCCGGCATTCCCCGCATAAGCCTCACGATTACAGGCCCATCCGTGTCCGACATTTGTGGATTTGGCCGCCGCGCGCTTAAGCCGGTGATAGATTTCACGACCGGTTGGGTCGGAACTTCAAAATTGCCACCAAGGAGAAAACAGATGGCTTCGCATCATGCAGCAGGATCGCCAGTCAGGCACGTCGCGGTTTTTCCGCCGCAAAACGCGGACGGCTGCTTCCTGGAAATCTGGCCGGATGCGAAACCAACGCATCGCGATTATTTTCGCGACACCGCTGAAACAGCGCCCTCCATTCATTCCCGCGAAGAAGAGGATCCCGAGCGATGGGATGGGATGTCGTAAATATGCTCTGCCTGATTGGGGCCATGGCCGGTGGGGATGTAGAAGAAAGTGATTCCCAGAATCGCGTAAACGGCCAATAGCAAAATTCCTTCAAACCAGGTGGATTGGCCATTTCGACTGACCGTGACGACCACCGCCACCGAGAGGAAAACCCCGACCACTTCGAGCGGGGAAAAGACCAGGTCCATCCGCCGGGACGAGCCCACCGCCATCATCTCCAGCACGCTGCTGAGAAGCACCAGGATCGGCGTGACAAACAGCGCAATCTGCAGGCTGCTCTGGAAGGTGATGCTCATGGCGGTGTCCATGTCATTGCGATGCGCCAGCAGAATGGCGGTGTAATGCTCGGAGGCATTGCCGATGATCGCCAGCAGGATGACGCCGATAAACAGGTAGTTAAGCCCCAGCCGATGCGCCGCGGGTTCGACGGCTCCGACGAGCAGCTCGGAAAAGACCGCCACCGCCGCCGACGCCGCCAGCAGCACCAGCACGCTTTTCTTGACGGACCAACTGCCATCCAATCCGCGCGGGTCTTCGTCGCTCCGGGCCGGCGAAGGCGAAAAAATGTGGCCGTACGTCCGCAATGTGAACAGCAAGCCCAGGCCATACACCAGAAGAAGAACCACGCTGGTGCCAATCGAAATCCCCGTCTCGTGCGCCAGCAAATGCGGGTCGCGGCCGCTGTAGCTGAAATGAAAAATGGCCGGCAGCAACATCCCCGCGACGGCAACCGTCAGCAGCCCGGCGTTGGTGTTGGCGGAGGATTTGCTGAAGGTTTGCCGTTCGCGCCCCCATCCCCCCACCAGCATCGCCCCGCCGGAGACCAGCAGCAAATTCCCCAGGATCGAGCCGGCCAGCGTGGCCTTGGCGATGTCGTTCAATCCCTTGGTAATGGACACGATGCCGATGATCAGTTCCGCGGCGTTACCGAACGTCGCGTTGAGCAATCCACCCCACGTCGGCCCAGTCTTCTGTGCCAGGTGCTCGGTCGCCTCCCCCATCAGGCCCGCCAGCGGAACGATGGAAAGGCCCGAAAGAATGAACGTGAGCGTCGGCTCCCAGGATGGAGCCGCGCCGCGCCCAAACCAGAAATGCACCACGAGAGCCGCCGGCATCGCCAGATAACCCGCAAGATAAACAAACTTCATCAACCGAGGATTGTGAGGCCGCCGGCGCGGGGCGTCAAACGCGAGCGTGCCGTTGCGCGAAACGCCCCATCGTAGAAGCGACGTCCTCGTCGCTTCTTTCTTCGCGCCGCCCCGACCCGAAAGCGGCGAGGACGCCGCTTCTACTATTCCGCTCCGCACACTCTAGAAACTCCCGAGACGCCGCCGCGCCCATCGTAGAAGCGACGCCCCCGTCGCTTCATTCTTCGCGCAGCCCGCACTCGAAAGCGGCGAGGACGCCGCTTCTACTATTCCGCTTCGACACGCCAAAACTCCCGAGATAACGACGGCCCTATCGTAGAAGCGACGTCCTCGTCGCTTCATTCTTCGCGCAGCCCGCATCAAAAGCGGTGGGGACGCCGCTTCTACAATTGGGCATCGCAACGTGCCAGAGAGGTGTGAGGCGTCCCGTAACCCACTCCGCCGTCGCTCTCGCTTCCGAGCGAGGATCCCGCTAACTTGCTCCCAAAATCCCGCCGATCTTCGATAGCGCCTCCGTATTACAGGTCCGTATTATCTTGTTATTTTAACAAGCATTTGTGCTGACTGTCGGGCCGCTTGGCGTTCGCGAGGGCGATCACTGCTTTTGATTCGTTTCGGATTTCGAGTTTCGGATTTCGGGTTTGGTTGCGGGCGGAGCCTGCTCTGGGCCTCCGTGTCTCCGTGGTTGTCTTTCGTCCCGAGTCGCGCGTCGCATCACGATCAGCCGCACGCCCCGGCGCGGCCGCAGGGTGATGGCGGGCCATAGTTCCAGCTCGAATCCAGGAGCGGGGGCGAACGCAAAGCGCCGGGCGATTGCGGCCAAAGTCATCACCGCCTCCGTCATGGCAAAACTCTGCCCGATGCAAAATCGCGGCCCACCGCCGAACGGAAAATAGGCGAAGCGCGGCAGCTTCCGCTCAAAATCCTCCGTCCATCGGCCCGGCTCAAAACGCTCGGGGTCGGGAAAACATCGCGGATCGCGATGCATCACCCAGGTGCTGGCGAAAATGGTCGTGCCTTTGCGCACGGGGATGCCACCGATGGTGCAATCGACGATCGCCTCGCGGCCCAGCACGTCCGCCGGCGGATAAAGCCGCAGCGCTTCGTTCACCACCTGCCGGGCGTATCGCAAGCGCGGCAGATCCGCGTGCGCCGGCGCGCGATCCCCCAGCACCTCATCCGCCTCCGCCTGCAAGCGAGCCTGCTCGGCGGGGTTTTGCGCCAGCAGATACAGGGCATAGGTGAGCGTAAGCGCGGTTGTTTCATGGCCGGCGATCAGGAGCGTGCGCACTTCATCGAGAAGCTGCCGGCGGCTCATGCCCGAGCCGTCTTCATCCTCCGCCGCCAGCAGCGCGGACAACAGGCCCGGCCGATCCCCATCTCCCGCGCCGCGTCCCTGCGCGATGATGCGCAGCACGATTTCATCGAGCGTGCGCAGCGAGCGCCAGAGCCGCCGATTGGCCGAGGAGGGAAACCAAAAGGGCGCGCGAATGATGCGTTTCATCCTCCCGCCGATCACCTCCATCGAGTCATTGAGCGCACGCCCCACCACTCCCGCATCCGCGACCGCGCCGACGCCGAACAGCGTCTTGCAGGCGATTTCCAGCGTCACGGCGGTCATGTCGGCGTGGATGTCGCGGGTACCATCGGGTTCCCACGCATCGAGCATGCGCTCGGTGGCGGCGGCCATGGTTGCCGCGTAATCCGCCAGCCGCGAAGGATGAAACGCCGGCGCCGCCAGCTTGCGCTGCCGCCGCCAGAACTCCCCCTCCGAAGTCACCAGCCCGTTGCCCAACACCGGCTTGTACATCCGCAGCCCAAAATGCTTGATGAAATGGCGCGCCTGTGTGACGAATACATCTTCGATCAGCGCCGGGTCCGAAAGCAGCAGGAGCCGTCGATGCCCAAAGCGCAATGGAACGACGTCGCCGAACGTCCGCGCGCAGCGCATAAAAAACCCGAGCCGGTCGGCCCGGAACTCGGCCAGATGGCCGATGAGGAATCGGCCTTTTGGCCCCGCCGAGCGCGACGCATGCTGGCGGGCTGTCGATTGGCTGGAGTGTTTTGACATTTGATCAACCAATTTCGCCCCGATCCTGTTGGGAGAGACTTCAATCACTATAGCGACACGGCGTGAGGTTGAGTTTATCGCATTGGGTGCAACCAGCAGAGGGGTTGCTTTGGTTGCGAGCGGCACAATGAATGGAAGCCCGTGCCAGGAGGGACGAGCCGGCGTAGTCGCGGATGGCATTGCCCCCCTCCCCTGCTGGTCGCACCCAAAGCGACAAACTCAAAACATCCCCGCCGGAGGCTTTCCTTTCAAGTCGATTCGGCCCCCTGTCTCACGCCGCGCCCAGCGGCCATGTGTTGTTTTCATTGGCTCGCGCAACCGTGTCAGCAATATCCCGCGCGATCTGCGCCTTGAGCGGCTCAACGCCATCGTACTTCCGCTGCTCGCGGAGCCAGTCGAGCAGTTCCACGGAAATTTCGCGGCCATAGAGATCGTCATCGAATCCGATGAGATGAGCCTCGATCTGGAAGGCGGCGTTGTTGAAGGTGGGGAGCGTGCCGATGCTGACGGCGGCGGCATAGGAGCGGCCATCAATGGCGCAGCGGCCGGCATAAACGCCGTCGGCGGGGATAAGCTGCGCGTCGCACTTGAGATTGGCGGTGGGAATACCGATCGTGCGGCCGCGTTGGAAGCCTTTGATCACTTCGCCGCGCAGGGCATACGGCCAGCCAAGGCAGAGGGCGGCGTCGCGGGCGCGGCCATACGCCAGCAGCCAGCGAATGACCGTGCTGCTCACCGGCGCCAGGCGCAGATCGAGCAGCGGCACTTCCACTTCGCCAACGATGTGAAGCTCGATTCCCGAATCGGCGGACCATTCGCGCAGGCGGGCGATGTTTCCGCCGCGCCCTTTGCCGAAGTTGAATTCGGCGCCTTCTACCAGATGCGCGGGCCGCACTTCATCGCGGAGGATGGCCCAGAATTGCTCGGCGGTCAGTCCCAGAACCGCCGGCTCGGGTGCCAGCTCCACCAGATCATCCACGCCCTGCGCGGCCAGCAACTCGCGCTTGGCCGTTGGCGACGTGAGCCGGGGCGGCGTCTTGTGGGGGCGAAGCACCGTCAGCGGGTGAGGCTCGAAAGTCACCACCGCGATGCGAGCGCCCGCCGAGTTGGCGTGCGGATCTCGCGACGATGTGTAGGGAGAGAGGGTGATCCCGGAGGGATCGCCCGTCGTGCGCGCGCCATCGTTGCGCGCGATTATGCGCTCGACCTCCCCTACGGCGCGAGGAGCGTCCGTCATGCGCGCGCGCAGATCGCGCGCCAGCGCGAGGAGGGCCTGATGCCCGCGATGCACGCCATCGAAATTGCCGATGGAGAGGACGGACCCGGCGGCAAGCCGCCGCAGGCCCGGCAGGCCGTGATGCAGGTTCATCGGGGGATCATTTCCATGAGCCATGCCGGCGCGATCGGCTTGCCCTTCACGCCTTTGGCTTTTTCGCCGTTCACCAGTTGCAGGATGGCGTTGCTGAAGCTGGGCAGATCATCCGGGCAGCGGGCGGTGATGATATTCCCATCCACCACGCACTCCTCATCCACCCACTTCGCGCCGGCATTGATCACATCATGCGCGATGCTCATGTAGCTGGTGGCCCGCTTTCCCTTGAGCACATCGGTGGAGCAAAGCATCCAGGGCCCGTGACAAATGGCGGCCATGGCCACGCCCCGCGCCGCCGCCTCGCGGACGAGGCGGACCATGCCGCCGTCGCGCCGCATGTGGTCCGGCGATGAGCCGCCGGGGATGACGATCAGATCGTAATCGCCAGCCTTCACGTCGCTGGCGGCTTTTTCGGATTTCTGTGGATAGCCATGCTTGCCGACGTAGGTTTCGCCGGCCTTGGGGCCCACGATCTCAACAACATGCCCGGCTTCCTTGAGGCGAAGACGAGGGTATTGAAGCTCGAGGTCTTCGTAAATTTTTTCGACGAGGATTGCGATTTTAGCCATGTTGACGCTCCCATATCACAGTGAAGTTCTCAGCAAATGCGGGGAAAACGACCGTATTCCACCAGTCGTGCAAGTTTATATTATAGAGACGAAGTAGCTGGGGGTGTAGATCATCACAGCCATTACACTCCTCGTCACAATGGAGATATCTTTCCGATCCCGCAACCAAAAATCCCATGCAAAGAATGTCGTAAGTGAATACGTCGTCCTTCCACGCCGATATTCTGACGATCTCAGTCCACTGGAACTGCCACCCCATCACCTCCTGGGGGTCATAGAAGCGCACGCCGTCGTCGTTGACAGCAAGTGAGCCTGATGAGTGTTTGGGCATTTGGCATCCAGCGGGCGTTTGTAAATAGCGGATCAAGAGGGATCGGATGGGCAAATCCGCGTCCAGCGTGGCTCGATCAGCCGGAGTGTACCTGCGGACGATCTCGATCGCATTGTGGATGTCCAGTAGGAGAGTTGCGTCGTCTCTCATAATGGCACGGCTTCCCGCGCGAGGCCATTACCGAATGGATCTTGTGGGGATAAAGCGCCTTCGCTCACCACATCAACTCGAATTCCAAGCAGGCTTTGTAACTCCTCGATCAGCATTCCATGGTCCATCAAACTTCGGTCCGGCTCAAACCGCACGAGCAAATCCAGGTCTGACGTTTCCGTCGCTTCACCGCGCGCCACCGAGCCGAAGATACGCACGTCATACGCCCCATGGCACGCCGCCAGGGAGGTGATTTCGTCACGCCGGTTGCGAATGCCTTCTTTCGTGATCATGAAGATAGTCTATTTGATCCACTGTCGATTGCCAAAGCCGATTTGATCGACGACGATATACCAACCCCGGTGGCCATCGGACGTTGCATCGACAATTCCCGGAAAGGGCAATACGCCGGAGCATCATCCATGAAGCTCTTCAACACGCTTCGGCTTAAAGTCTTGCCGCGCCTTGCACCCGGCTCCCGGCAGTTGTCGCTGTTGGAAATTCCCGGCGCAATAGAGATCGTGGACGCCTGTCCTCGCGTGAACTGGAAAGCCGTCACGGCGGCCTGCAAGCTTCTGCCCGATTCAGTCAATCGCCGCGCGCTTTGGACAGAGCTTGGGGCACAGTGGCTTGAACGCCTGGGCGCGCATCTGAATGGTGGCTACAAGGTCTATGAAGGCCGTCAGTTGTTGATGCTGTCGGCGATGGATCCGAATGCCGTTCAGCGCCTTGTGCACTTTGCAGATTCCACGTTGGCGCAACTGCATCAAATGCTCCAAATCAATGATAAGAACCTTGCATCCGGCAAGCCCGCCATCCTGATCCTCGAGAATGCACGGGTCTATTATGATTACATTTCTTACTTCCATCCCGATCGCGAGCGGGTATATGCGACATCCGGCGGTATAAGTCTGAGCGGCGGCTATGGTCATGTCGTGATGTATGGCCTGCCCGTCCTCTCCACGATTGCGCATGAATTGGCGCATGACTCGGTGAGCCATCTCCCGCTGCCACGCTGGCTAAACGAAGGTTGGGCACAGTGGGCGGAAACTTCGCTGGCGGGCGCGGAACCGCCTCGGATTGTTCCGCGGGATTGCCGATTGCAACAGCGGTATTGGTCGCGCTTTGGCATGCGCGGCTTCTGGGATGGAAGCGCATTCGGCAGTATCCCTTCGCAGCGATTGAGCTATCAGCTTTCACGCGTGTTGTTCCACAATTTGTTGAACCACCGCTCACGCAGGCGACAGCTTGCAAGTTTTTTGTCCTGCGCCCATCGCAAGGATTCCGGCGCCGCTGCCTCCCAGCAATGTTTCCAGTGTTCCCCCGGTGACCTCGTTACCGAGTTTCTCGGCCAAGGGCCGTGGCGGTATAGTGTCAGCCATTCGGAAACAAAATAGGTACCGGATGGAGATCGAGACGACGTTGCTCGGCGATCTGTTTTCACGATAAACTCCCATCCATGAGCCTGCAACTGCATTGGGTTGGCGAAGATGGTTTGGATCGCGTGGCGCGAACGCGGCTTTGGTGTTACTCGTCGGCGATGAAGGATCTGCCTCGGCTTGGCGAGTGGATTCGAGCAGGGATTTCGGCCGCGGAATAAATACAAAATGGCGTGCCAAGCGAGTCCACCATTTCCGGCGGCAAATGTGCAGCGACCAGCTCGTTCGCGATCAACGGAGCGCTACAGTCGGGCCAAAAAAGAACGACGTTTCCCAGTTTCATGATTTCGAATAATGCATCCCACAGCCGAGAGTCCGAGACAGGCCGGCTGACCATCGCGCCCGGCAAAGTTTCGCGATCCGGGCTCACATGGATTTCACACCACTTCGTTCCGTCGTAATCAATTCGCCAAAGTGTTGCTGATTCTTCGGAAAGCCAAACGCCGAATGCTTGCCGAATGGCGTTGCGAGGGAGCTGAGCGGTGCGGCCTTCGTGAAACGAACACATGAAAAGCTCGAAACTCATCGGTTTACTTGCCGCGCGAGAATGCCCGTCGCGAAGGGTGTTCAACTCGAATTCAATCGGATCGGTCGGCGTCATTCGAGTGATGAGACACTGCTTTCACGATAAACGTCCTTCCACGAGCCTGCAACTGCAATGGGTTGGCGACGAGTACCTGGATCGCGTGGGCGGACACGGCGTTGTGTCAGGGCGCTCGCTGCCTCCAGCGGCACGCCATCGCCCATGGCGTTTCCAGTCACAACGCAGTTATAGAAAACATTTATCTTCTTGGCGATCTTGGCTTCTTGGCGTTCTTGGCGCTTTCCCCCCCCGGGTCCGCGCAAACCGCGCCCTACGCCCGTTCCATCGCCAGCAGCATGTACCGTTTCTCGGCGGCAAATCGCACCGGATCAATCAGGGCGACGTTGTTGTTCGCCAGGCCGGTCAGCAAATCAAGCGCGCCCGACAACAGATGATGAAGCCCCGGCTGCTTTCGCCGCAGGCGCAGAAACGCGAACTGCATCAACGGCAAGCCAAACCGCGTCGCCCACATGTGAATGTACGCCAGCGTCGGCAAGACATTTTGCGTGATCTCGCGCTGGCTGGCGATCCGCCAGCCGGTGGCGTGAAGCCGGGCGGTGAAAGCGTCCCACTCATGGCAGGAGTGATCGTCGGAGGGCTGGCGATGAAAATAATCGCACGCCACCCATCGGCCGCCGAGGCTGAGCAACGTCTCCAGAACCGGCAGCGCCTTGCCCAGCTTCAGATATTGCAATGACTCGGCGGTGAAAAGCGTGCCGTACTTGTGCTCGTGGTCGGCGGTCTTCAACGCCTCCAGTTTGCACTGAATGACGGGAACATCAGGCATGGTGGCGCGGATGTGGGCGGCTTGCAGGCGATCGGGCGTGAGGGCGGTCGGGGAGTAGCCGTTGGATAACAGCAGGCGCGAAAGCCCGCCCATGCCGCAACCGATGTCGAGCACTGGGCGCGTCTTGTCGCCGGCCAGTTCCAGCAGGAACTGGGCATATCGGTCCTGTGCCCGCGCCAAGCCGGCCAGACTCATGTCCTGGGGCAATGGCGTGGGTTCGTCGAAATAGCCAAAATGAAGGAAATCGCTGGGCAGAATCCGCGAATACAAGGCGAGCTGCGCATCGTCATAGGCATGGCGATGCTTCTTGCGGTGGATTTGCAGCCGCGCTGCGTTCACCAAATGCTTCGGATTGGCCGCCCGCCCCAGCAAACTTTTCACCACCGCCGAGCCCTTGAGCTTGCGGGCGGCAGGTGGAACGGGCGGCAATGAGAATGGTTCGGTCGGCGTCGCAATATCGTTCATCAGGTTCGTCTCTCCGGCTCCCGGTCACAAGGATTCGCGCTGGAGAGAGCGTACTTCATGCGCAACGAATTGTGAATACGCACACCTGGGCGTTTGGAGAGATTGGTGATTTTGTGGCACCGGCGGCCCGCCCGTGAGCTTACCGTACCCGCCAAGCGTCGGCGGTAGTCGGCCGACAAGGCAAAAACGCAGCGCTAATCTGAAGGTAACACATCAGCCGCCTGCAACGGATGAGTGTCGAATTGAGGAGTCGAATGCCGCTGTCGTATCACGGGCGTCTCGCCTCATCTTTCGTCACATTTTTTTGTGTCCGCCAGCGAGTATAACATATTGGTGGCATTATCGTTCGATTGATTCAAAGGAGTATTGGCATGGAAGCCAGAGCGAACAAGGTACGAAGGCGT